>CAZPFK010000008.1:0-62469 GCA_964585855.1 uncultured Vicinamibacteraceae bacterium | reverse complement strand
TGCCCGATTCAGCCCCGAGCTGCACATACCAGCGCGGGCGATACTGCCGCCCGTTACCGACCCAGTAGACATTGCGGGATTCATCAGCGTATCGGCCGGCCTGCCCGGGCACGAGGTCGCCCCGATTGTTGTCAGCATACAGTGCCCAGCCGGTGGCCACCTGTCGCAGTTGAGAGAGACACACCGCGCCGCGGGCTGAGGTCCGTGCAGCGGCCAGGGCGGGCAGGAGCAGCGCCACAAGCAGGGCGATAATGGAGATCACCACCAGCAGTTCAATGAGTGTGAAGGCGGGTCGTGTACGAGCGACCATGACGAGTCCCCAATGGCTCTGTTGCAACAATTCCTCAACCGGCCGGTAGGTTCAATGATTCCCGCAAGGAGCAGGCAATCCCATGAATGACGCCCCGGACAAGGCCACAGCGACTGTCGAGCGGCCGACCAGCCCGCGCCGGGAGCCCCGTTCGCGTCCGGAAAAGTTGACGCCGTGGAATGTTGTCCTCCACGATGACAACGACCACACCTACCCCTACGTTGTCGAGATGCTGCAGCGGATATTCGGACGGTCATTTCAGGACGCCTTCCTGATGGCGCAGGTTGTTGACCAGACAGGCCGGGTGATCTGCGAAACGACACATCGGGAGCGCGCGGAACTCAAGCGCGAGCAGATTCTCGCCTGGGGGCCCGATGTCCTGCTGGCGCGTTCGACGACCTCGATGCGGGCGACGATCGAGCCGGCTGAGTCGAAGTGAGCGATTTCACTGCGCTGATGGTCCAAAGCGCGTTGCCTGCGGGCTACGATGGCGCATGAGCGACCTGAGACGTGCCCTCCCCGCTGACATTGCGCCGGTCTACCCCGGCGTCCTGGACATGATCGGAAACACCCCCATGATCGAGCTGAAGCGGCTCGATACGGGGCCGTGCCGCCTTTTCGGCAAACTGGAGATGATGAACCCGGCCGGTTCGATCAAAGACCGGATCGGAAAGTCGATGATCGAAGCGGCCGAGCGTGAGGGAAAGCTCCGCAAGCCCGGCGATCGGATCATCGAGGCGACGGCGGGCAACACCGGGCTGGGGCTGGCGCTGGTCGCTGCGCTGAAGGGCTACCGCCTGACGGTGGTGATGCCCGACAAGATGAGCCAGGAGAAGATCGACCACCTCAAGGCCTTCGGAGCCGAGGTCGTATTGACGCGATCCGATGTGCAGAAGGGCCACCCTGACTACTACCAGGAGACGGCGCAGCGGATGGCCGATGAGTCCGGCGCGTTTTACGTCAACCAGTTCGGCAACCCGGCCAATGTCGAGGCGCACTATCGAACAACAGGTCCGGAGATCTGGGCGCAGATGGAGGGGAAGATCGATGTCCTGGTCGCCGGCGTCGGCTCCGGCGGAACCATCACTGGAACCGGACGGTTTCTGCGGGAGAGGAATCCGAATGTCGAGATCGTGCTTGCCGACCCGGCAGAATCGGTGCTTGCGCGGTATGTGAAGACCGGTGAGATGCCCGAGGCCGGTTCGTGGCTGGTGGAGGGCGTCGGGGAGGACTTCATCCCGGACATTCTCGATCTGAGTCTCGTGACCGACGCTTATTCGATTACCGACCGCGAGGCCTTTGAGGTCGGCCGGGAGATTCTCGCAAAGGAGGGCGTCTTTGCCGGTTCCTCGACGGGCATCCTCGTGGCGGCGGCGCTTCGGTACTGCCGGGCGCAGACGGCGCCCAAGCGGGTCTGCGTTTTCATGTGCGACACGGGCAACAAGTACCTTCGAAAGATGTATTCGGATCTCTGGATGATCGAACAGGGCTTCATCAAGCGAGAGGCCTTCGGCGATCTGCGTGATCTGATCACCCGGCGACACCTCAACCGGGAGGACTTCACCCTCAGCCGATCCGATACCCTCGCCACGGCGCACGGCCGGATGAAGCTCTACGACGTCAGCCAGATCCCCGTCATCGAGAACAACCGCATCGTCGGGCTGATCGACGAGTCAGACCTTCTGCTGGCTGTCAAGAATGAGCCGAAGCGCTTTGCAGAACCGATCGAGCAACACATGATCACCCGGCTGGAAACGCTGCCGCCGTCGGCCTCGATTGACGATCTCGTGCCGATCTTCCGGGCCGGCAAGGTGGCCCTGATTGCCGATGACAGCAACTACTTCGGAATGATCACGCAGATCGACCTGTTGAACTTCCTTCGTCGGCAGGCGATCACCTGACCCTTCTTTGCCCTGGCAGAAAGCCGAGTCCGCCCATGGACAACCTGCGTCTGGAATCTCTGGCCATTCACGGCGGTCAGTCGCCCGATCCCGCGACCGGCGCCATCATGCCGCCGATCAGCGTTTCGAGCACGTATGTTCAGGATTCGCCGGGCGTTCACAAGGGCTACGACTACTCCCGCGCCCAGAACCCGACGCGCTACGCGCTTGAGCGCTGCATCGCCGCCCTCGAAGGCGCGAACGTGACGGATGACCCGACCTGGGGCGGACTGGCCTTCGCGTCAGGAATGGCGGCGATGGGCACCATCCTCGAGCTGCTCGACGCCGGCGATCACATCGTCGCCATGGATGACCTCTACGGCGGCTCCTATCGCCTCCTGAGCAACGTGCGGAAGCGCTCCCAGGGGCTCAACGTCTCCTACGTGGACATGACCGACCCGGCTGCCCTCGAAGCGGCGATCACCAATAAGACCCGCATGCTCTGGGTGGAGACGCCGACCAACCCGACGCTGAAAGTCGTTGACCTCGCAGCCCTGGCGGCGATTGCGTCGAAGCACGGCCTGATCAGCGTCTGCGATAACACCTTCGCATCACCCATCCTCCAGCGGCCCATTGAACTCGGCTTCGACATTGTCGTTCATTCCGCGACGAAGTACCTCGGCGGCCACAGCGATGTCGTCGGCGGAACGCTGGCGACCAACCGGCCCGACCTCGCGGAGCGGCTGCGATTTCTGCAGAAGGCGGTCGGCTCCGTCCTCGGGCCGTTCGACTCGTACCTCGTTCTTCGCGGTCTCAAGACGCTGCCGATCCGCATGCAGCGGCACTGTGAAAACGCCCTGGCCGTGGCCCGGTGGCTGGAGCAACACTCCTCGGTGGAACGCGTCGCCTATCCGGCGCTTCCCTCCCACCCGCAGTACGCGATTGCACAGAAGCAGATGCTCCTCAACGGCCGACCTGCCGGCGGCGGCATCGTCACCATCTGGCTGGAGGGCGGACTGGAGGAGTCACGCGAGTTCTTGGAGAAGGTCCGCGTCTTCTCGCTGGCGGAGTCGCTGGGCGGCGTGGAGTCGCTCGTCGACCACCCGGCGATCATGACGCACGCCTCGGTTCCCCCGGACATTCGCCGCCAGCTCGGCATCGACGACAACCTCTGTCGACTCTCCGTCGGCATCGAGCATGTTGATGACCTGATCGAGGACCTGGAGCGGGCGCTTTCGGGCCGACTGGCCAAAATTTGACGCAGGCGTCGGCGCCGGCGGACCTGGGGCGATGGGGAAAGTTCCGCCATCGGCGCAGTAATCCTGCTATCTCGCCATCAATCCCTGATTCGCGACGTCTGACCCTTGCGTGGCACGGATGTTGCATCCGGCACACTTCGGCTGCCCACCGCTGGCGGCCATCCAACGGAACGGGATGGAAGGAGCATGAAATCATGCGCACCCCCTCGAGACTTGCAGGTCTGTCTCTGATCCTCACGGGAGCGGTCTTCGGACAGGCCCGTCCGACCTACTTTGAAGCCCCCTGGATGGGGTACGAGACGGCCGTCTACCCCGAGGGCATCGACCCCTGGTCCTCGCGCGTGGCTGATTTCAACGGCGACGGCGTGCCCGACCTGGCGACCTGCGCGTTCAACGGCACGCCCTGGATGTCCATTCTCTTCGGCGACGGTGCCGGCGGCTACGAGGCCCCTGAGACCTACCCGATCTTCCTTGAGAGTCTCGACCTCGAGGCCGTCGACTTCGATCTCGACGGCGACATCGACCTGATCGTCTGCGATACCGGCCGATTCTGGGAGGGCTTCACGCTCTCCATCTTCGAGAACGACGGGGCCGGGAACTTTACCGAGACGGGATTCGTCAACTGCAACCAGAACGGTCCTTCCAGCATCACCACCGCCGACTTCAACGGAGACGGCTGGCCCGACCTTGCTGTCGCTCACGATCGCTACATCGAGTTCGGAAACTCCATGTCCGTGATGCTCAGCAACGGAGCCGGCGGATTCCTGAACGGTCAGGTCTACACCCTGCCCGGCGGCACTCGCGCGATCGACTCCGGCGACCTTACCGGTGACGGCGCGCCCGACATCGTCGTCGGCAACGAGACCAACCGCTTCGTCGTCATGCGAAACGACGGCGACGGGACCTTCACTCAAGGGGCCACCGTGCCGGGCTACACCGCAGGGTCGATACCGGAACTCCCCTGTATTCATCTGGCCGACGTCGACCTCGACGGCGACCTCGACGTCTTCTTCTCCAATCAGGACACCGGAGGGATCGGCTCCGGCGGCCTGGCTCTGTGGCGCAACAACGGCAGCGGCTCGCTCTCGGGCCCGGAGTTTCACTCCTTCAACCATTACAGCGGCGGCGCGATCAACATCACCACGGCCGACATCACCGGCGACGGCTGGCCCGATGTGCTGGCCGCTTCCGACGCCTGGTACCTCCTGCCCGGCAACGGCTCAGGGGACCTCGGGCAACCACGGCGCTTTCGGGCCGGCGAGACCCCGATTTCGATGGAGGCGCCCGACCTGAACGGCGACGGAGCGCTTGATGTCGTCGTCGTCGCGAAGAACTCACTCGAGGCCTGCGTCTACCTCAACCCCGGTCAGGGCCAGTTCGTGCAGCCCGTCCCCCTGGACATGACCTCCCCGGACATCTCCCCCGCCTTCCCGACGAACCTCGAGGCCGTCGACCTTGATGACGACGGCCATCTCGACCTGATCATCGGATATCGCTCCGACTTTGAGAACTCATTCGGCATCAGCGTCCGACGAAGCAACGGCGACGGATCCTTCGGCCCGATCGAGGCCTACCCCGACACCATCTATCCCGTCGCCATCGAGGCGGCGGATGTGGACGGCGACGGGGACGACGATGTGATCTGGTTCGACGCCAACGGCCGCTTCAAGATTCGATTCAACAACGGCGACGGCACGCTGGGTCCGCTGGTCGTCTCCGTCAACAAGTTCGGCACCGACGACTTCGAGATGCGCGACATCGACAACGACGGCGACCTCGACATCGTCATCGCCATGGGCTTCTTCATCGAGGTCGTCAAGAACAACGGCGCCGGTGCCTTCTCCACTTCAGTGCGCACGGAACTCGACGGATACGGCGACGCCATCGGCCTCGGCGACTTCGATGCCGACGGATTTCTCGACGCCCTCACCAATACCGGCGTTCAGGGCTATGCCCAGATCAGTTTCGGCCTCGGGAATGGTTCGTTCGGCCCGACCTTCACTGTCTCGACTGGCCGCGATGCTCACGCCTTCGACGTCGGCGACGTTGACAGCGATGGAAACCTGGACTTCATCGCCGTCTACAACCTCGACGAGACGGGCCTGAGCGTCCGGCGCGGCCGGGGCGACGGCAACTTCTTCCTGAATCAGAACTACTTCGGCTCCTACGACAAGCAGGACCACACCAGCGGCATCGTTCTCGGCGACGCCACCGGCGACGGCTGGCCTGACGCCATGACCGCGACCTTCGGCGCTCAGGATGTCTCCTTCTGGACGAACCAGGGCGATGGAACCTACGAGCGGCTTCAGCGCTACGGCGTCGGCGAACAGGCCTACGACCTCGAGTTCGGGGACTTCACCGGAGACGGTGTTTCCGACCTCGCCGTCGCCGTGCAGGTTGACAACGGCCGCTGGTGGTACGTCGGCGTCATCATCCTTCCCGGAACCGTCGATGCTCCGCCGGCTGACTTCACCCTCAGCGCCACCGATCTGCAGCGTGGTCAGCCCGCCACGCTCACCGTCACCGACGCCCTGCCGCAGGAACGTGTCTACTTCCTGTACAGTCTCGCCGGAACCGGCAACGGCCCCTGCCTGCCGCAACTGGGCGGTCTGTGCATCGACCTGCTCAACCCCGTCACCCTTCTCGGCGACGACCTCGCCGATGCCGGCGGTACTGCGCAGTTTGTCGCGACGATTCCGCCTCAGGCCCCGATCGGTCTGACCGTTCACCTGCAGGCCGTCGCCCGACGGGGTGCAAACGGCGCTGATTCGGTGAAGTCCAACACCGTCAACAAGGCCGTCAACCCGTAACCCCCCCGCTTCTGATCCCCCCTCCCACGCTCACTGACCGGAACCAACCCGTGGAGTTCACCATGACCACGCTCACTCGCACACGCATCCTTGCTCTCACCCCTGCCCTCCTTGCAGCCATGCCACTGGCAGCGCAGACCACCACCGACGGCCTGCTCGCCGCCCCCTGGCGCGCCTACAGCGTCGGTGACTACCCTAACTTCACCGCCAGTGCGCTCGATTACGGCGATGTCAACGGCGACGGCCACCCGGACGTCGTCGTCGGACGCGACTTCTTCGGCGGGCCCGGCATCTCCGTCCTGATTCACGACGGCAACGACGGCTATCTGCCTCCCGCCGTCTACTCCTCGGGCTACAACAACAGCATCCTCGACGTCGAACTGGCCGACTTCGACGGGGACGGCGACCTCGATGTCTATGCCGCCATGCCCGACTCATTCGGTGAATCCGCTCAGATTCAGATCTGGCACAACAACGGCAGCGGCTCATTCCCGACCCGCAGAATCTTCGCAACTGGCCGAGGGCCGACCTCCATCGTCGTTGACGACTTCAACGGCGACGGCAGGCCCGACGTTCTCAGCGCCGATGCCGACAACTTCAATCAGGGAACATTTATCTCGCTCCTCCTTCACAACGGACTCAACGGGAGCCAGGCCGGCTTCCAGCCGCGGCGCTCCTTTCAGACCAACGTTCCGGTGAGGAACGTCGTCGCGGATGACATCGACGGCGACGGCGACCTCGATGTCCTCGTCGGCGGCGTCTACAGCATCGGCAATCCCCTCGGCAACGCAATCCTGTTCAACGACGGTGCCGGCAACTTCAGTGTGCCCACGCACTATGTGGCCGTCCCCGGAACTGAGACCTATCTCTACCAGTCCACGGAAGTCGCCCTCGGCGACACCAACGGCGACGGCGCACCAGACCTGATCGCCTCCGGGGCCTACAACGGCATCCCCAACTACGGGCTGGTCACTATTCGACTCAACAACGGCAGCGGCGCCTTCGGCGATGCGGTCCGCTACGAGCTGCCGGACTGGAGTTACCTCCCTGACTCACTGACCGTTGCTGATCTCAACGAGGATGGCCGACTGGACATCATTGCGACGACGCCCAGCGGCCGCGCCGGCGAGGGCTTCTGCGTTCTGCTCAACGAGGGCGGCGGGGCCTTCTCGACGACCCAGGAGCGTTACGAATCCGCCAAGTGGACCGTTGATGCCGCTTCGTTTGATGTTGATGGTGACGGCCACCTCGACATCGTCACCGCCGCCAACGATTCTTCGGTCATCACCGTTCATCCCGGCGACGGCAGCGGGCTCTTCCATGTCCACCCTCGCTTTGAAACCGGCTTCCTCGCCGGCGGCATGGACTTCGGCGACATTGACCTCGACGGCGACATGGACATCGCACTTTCCGCCGATTCCGACGTTCAACTGCTCTTCAATGACGGACTGGGTAACTTCGGTGCGCCCGTTGAAGTCGAGTCCCCTTTCATCGGCGGCGAACTCAAGCTGCGTGACCTCAACAACGACGGCTATCTCGACATCATCCTCGGCCCCAATCGCAACTATCCCCCCTACAACTTCGCCACCTCCGTCAACAACGGCGACGGAACCTTCGGCCCGTTTGTTGTCACCCTCATCGGTGCCAGCCAGGCCGGCTCCATCGACGCCTTTGACCTCAATAACGATGGATTCCTCGATATCACCCTCTGCGACCCGGGTCCGGCCAGCTGCATCCACCTCGCTCGCAACACCGGCAACGGCGTGAACTTCGTCGTGCAGCCCCGGCTGGATACCGAGGGCCTGCCCGGCGGACTGGCCGGGGCCGACCTCGACAAGGATGGAAACATCGATCTGGTCACCAATGACGCCTCCGGCATCAGCGTTTACCCCGGCAACGGCGACTTCACCTTCAACGATCACGTCCCCACCGGCGTGCCGGCAAGCCGCTTCGTCCTCGCCTTCATGGATGGCGACCTCAATGAAGACCTCGTCCTCATCGACGCGCAGGACTCCTTCGGCAACGTCTTCATCTCCACCATGCTCGGGTTCGGCGATACCTCCTTCGGCTTCCCCGACCAGTACATCGGGCCTGCCGGGCGTGAGGGCGCCTTCCGCATCGCCAGCGACATCGCCGCTGCCGACCTCACCGGCGACGGGCTCCTCGATGTCCTGCTGACCAGCAACGCGCCAAACGACCTGACGATCTACCCCGGCAACGGCGACGGCAGTCTCCAGCCCTACCAGCGCTACGGCGTCGGCTATTCACCCAAGTTCTCCGCCGTGGCGGATTTTGACGGCGACGGCGTCAACGACGTCGGCTCCCTCATCAGCCTGCTTCCCAGCGGCCTCAATGAAGCCCTCGTCCTCACCAAGGGACTCGCCATTCCCGAGGAGGGGCTGCAACTGAGCCAGTCCGACCTGCACCGCGGCCAGGTTGCCACCTTCACACTTGAAGGCGCAACGGCCGGCGAAACCGTCTACTTCGCCTACAGCCTCGTCGGCGTCGGCGCCGGACCGTGCCCGCCGGCCCTGGGCGGCCTTTGCCTTGACCTGCTCAACCCCGTTCAACTCATCGGCAACGCAACCGCCGACGGGTCCGGCCGGGCGGTGCTTGCGGAGATGATCCCCGCCAACGCTCCGCTCCGAAACGTTTACACGCAGGCCGTGGTGCGTCGCGGCTCCGGCGGCGCGGACTCGGAGAAGAGCAACACCGTGACCGCGCTGATCCTGCCCTGACCGCACCGGCTGGTCGAAGACCGATCCCGGCTACACTTGCCGGACCATGCTCAGCGACCTGCAGTTCGACCTGGCCCGCTTCCGAATGTACGAACGAACCGTGATCGCGCCGGCCGCCTTCGGCCGGCGCATCTCATTGCGCGCCGAAGTCTTCCAGACTCGTGATCATCTCAGCCCGACAGAGGCGCAGCGCGCGCAGTATGCAGTCGTGGAACCGGGTTGGCGCTGGGGGCCGGCCTGGAGCAGTGCCTGGTTCCGTCTCAGCGGGAGCATCCCCGATGACTGGCGCGGTTCGATCGTGGCACTGCGCTTCAGCAGCGGAACCGAAGCGCTCTGGTGGGACGAAGCCGGACCGCGCCGAGGATTCGATGTCAATCGCGAAACCGCCGTCGCCTTCGACCCCTGCACGGGGGGCGAGACCTTTCACGCTCTTATCGAGGCCGCCTGCAACCACCCCTTCGGCATCGCCACTTTCTCGTGGGATCAGGAGGAATCCCGCCGACGCTGGCAGAGTGAATCACCCGGTGAGTTCCGCATCGCCGAACTCGTCGAGCTTCACCCCCGGGTTCAGCGACTGGAGCGCCTCTTCCGCTTTACCCGACAACTCGTCGAAGAACTCGCCGACACCTCACATCGGGCTCAGCAATTGGCCGCCGCGATGCGCCGGGCCGTCACCGCTCTCAACGATTGCGACATCCCCGGCTCGGCCGAATGCGCCATCACAATCCTCCAGACAACGCTGAACGCTGCCGCCGCCCCGCAGGGCGCCAGCCGCTGCTTCGCCGCCGGCCATGCCCACATCGACACCGCCTGGCTCTGGCCGATTGCCGAAACTAGGCGTAAGTGTCTGCGCACCTTCGTCAACGTCCTTGACCTGATGGACCGCCATCCCGATTTCCGATTCATCGCCAGCCAGTCCCAGCAATATGCCTGGGTCGAGGAGAACAGCCCCGCCCTCTTCGACCGCATCCGAGCCCGCATCCACGAAGGACGATGGGAGGCCGGCGGGTCGATGTGGATCGAGCCCGACTGCAACGTGCCCTCCGGCGAGTCGCTCATCCGCCAGATCCTCCACGGCTGTCGCTACTGGCAGCAGCGCTTCGGGGACGCAGCGGTTCAGCGACACCTCTTCCTTCCCGACACCTTTGGCTTTCCTGCAAGTCTGCCGCAGATCATCGCCGCGTCGGGTCTCGACACCTTCATCACCAACAAGATCGCCTGGAGCCGTTTCAACGCCTTCCCCCATGTCAACTTCCGCTGGCGCGGCCTCGACGGCTCCGAGGTCCTCACCCACTTCACTCCCGCCGCCACCTACAACGCCGCCAACACCCCCGCCGAGCTCCGCAGGGGCGAGCGAACCGTGGCACAGCGGGAGCGCGGCCGCACCGATCTCTGGCTTCAGTTGTACGGCTTCGGCGATGGCGGTGGAGGCCCGACCGAGGAGATGATTGACGCCGCCGATTCCAGCCGCATCTGCGAAGGACTTCCGCAGGTTCAATCGGCCCGCGTCGATGAGTTCTGCGCTGCGCTCCACGAACAGCGTAACGCGCTTCGATCCTGTGACGACGATCTTCCCGTCTGGGATGGCGAGCTCTACCTCGAACTCCATCGCGGAACCTACACCACGCATCAATGGCTCAAACAGGCCAACGCGCGCGCAGAGCAGCGCCTCCGCCTGATCGAATGGCTCCTCGCTGCCGGTCCCGCAGCCCTCCGCACTCCTGAGCGAGCCGCCGACCTTGATCGAATCTGGAAACTGCTCCTCCTCAACCAGTTCCACGACATCCTGCCCGGCTCCTCCATTCCCGAGGTCTATGCCGGCGCCCGCCGCGATCACGTGGAGATCGAGAGGTTTGCGGATGCAACGCTCTCAACACTCCTCGAGTCCCTGCCTGGTACTCAGGAAGGTCCATCGCTTGTCAACGCCTCCTCCTTCCCGCAGGGCGGCGTCGTGGAGATCGGTGACGATCTCGCCTTCGCTGAACGCATTCCGCCCCTCGCCATCATGCCCCTGCGCATTGCGCAGCCGGCACACTCCGTCAGCCGCGATGGATTCGCCCTCGACAACGGCCTCATCCGCGCCACCCTCGATGAGACCGGCCGCGTCACCTCACTTCGCACGCTCCCAGACGGCCTCGAAGTCGCCGCCGAACCGCTCAACACGCTGCATCTCTACGAAGATCGGCCTTACGAATGGGATGCCTGGGAGATCGACGAGGAATACCTCGACAAGCCGATCGAGCTTTCCATCCGCAACGTTCGCTGCCGGCCGATCGCCGATTTTCCGCTCCGCTGCGGCTTCGAGATTGCCTTCGAGTTCGGCGTGGGCTCCAGCATCACTCAGCGCATCACCCTCGATGCCGACAGCCCCCGCCTCAACGTCGCGGCAACCGTTGACTGGCACGAGAGCCACCGCCTGCTCCGCGTGCTCTTCCCCACCACCATCCGCGCCCGACGCGCCACCTGCAACATCCAGTTCGGCCAGATCGAGCGGCCGACCCATCGCAACACCTCATGGGATCGGGCCATGTTTGAAGTCTGCGCCCATCGCTGGATCGACCTCGCTCAACCCGGCCACGGCCTCGCGCTTCTCAACCGCGCCATCTTCGGCTGCTCCTGCAGCGACTCCACCCTCGGCCTCACCCTCCTGCGCAGCCCGACCCACCCCGACCCGGATGCCGACCGAGGCCGAAACAACCTGCACTGGAGTCTGATGCCCCACCACGGAGATTGGCGCGCAGCCGGCGTGGACCGCGAGGCTGACTGTCTGAACCAGCCCCTGATGCTCACTGCCGATCGCGCCGCCCACCTGCCGCCGGTAATCTCGATCCACACCGACCCTCCAGTCCACCTCGAAATCGCTGCCCTCAAGCCAGCCGATGACGACTCCGACGACCTTATCCTCCGTCTGGTCGAAGTGCGCGGCGCCGCCGGCCCTTGCGCGGTGACATGGAACACTCCCCTCTCCCGTGTCACAAACGTCGATCTGCTGGGACGCCCTGCCTCCTCGATACCCGTCGAACATGATCAGGCATCGGGCCGGACGACCTTTGCCGTACGGCCCTACCAGATCATCACCCTCCGCGCTGCGCGCGATCAGTCGCGGCTGAAGCGAACGTAGCCCCAGTGCCGCGGCAGGTGCATGTTGATCTCCCACTGCGGCGTCCACACCCAGTTGTCCTCGGGTGTTTCCGGTACTTTCTGGTATCGCCCATCGACAACCTCGTGCCGCCACTGCACCCGCGAGAAGTTCACCCGCCACGCATCGCCGGGGTTCGGCGGAGCCGGTCGGTGCGCCGCCTCGCGCAGCGTTGACCACGGCAGGGCGAACTCCACGCTCCAGCCGGCATCGGTGTCATTCGGGTCGTTGAGCGTTCCGTCGATGAAGACCGCGTGCTTCATCCCCTTCATGTCCCAGGCGTGCAGGGCCGGGCCGCCGTCGAGATACCGCTTGACAAGGAAAAGGTCGAAGATCGTCCCCAGCGCATTGACCTCGATCTCGTAGTACTGCGCTGTATCGCCGTCGGGGTCGATGAAGATCTCAAAGTCGTTATCGTGGAAGACGATCTGATCATGCTCAGTCAGCGTCGCCCAGACGTGCGGTTCCTCCATCTCCGCCGCGACGTAGAAGTACTCCTCATCCCACAACATCTTCGCTCGCGTCCGGTAGCGCGGCTTCGGAAGGTGCTCACCCTGGATATCCACGAAGTCCTGCGTCCATTCCGCCGCCGACCACGCGGCATCGTCCAGTCGCCCGTCAATGACCGGCACAGCGGTCGTGAACCGGCAGGTGTATCGCTCCGGCGACGGCACATAGATCGTCGCATTCGAGTCGCAACCCGCCAAAGCCCAGAGACACAGAATCAGAAGCACATGACGCAGCATTACCATCAGGAACCTCCTCAGGAATCAACCGGGGCATTCTCTATCACCCGACCGTCGTCAGTCGGGTCAGCCCTTCGCGCCGTGAGCGTGCGGAACAGGAATCGCAGATCACGAAACCCGCCGATCGTAAACCACACACTCACGGCGATCATCGCCGCCAGCACCACCCACACCCACGCCCTCCAGAACGCCGCCCACGATGACTCGGGAATCTCAACCTGCGTCGCATACAGCGTCCCACCCAGAATGACCGCGCTCCAGACCAGCGGCCAGCCGATCGAAATCAGCGTCACGACGCGGTCCCACCCCGTGAATTCGCGATCCACCCCAAGCCGCTCCAGCCACGTGCGCGACTCCGCCCACGTCACCGCCGACTCCCCTGCAACGGCATACTCCCCGCGATGCAGCAGCCGGTCAAAGTCCGCCTCCTCATCCGGACACAGCAACGACAGTCCGACATAGGCCGCGATCGAGCAGAGAATCGCGATGAAGGTCATCTCCTGCCCTGTCACCTCATCCTTCAGAAAGACCGCGATCCCGTAGAGCGCCTCCGATGCCTCCCGCAGCCCCTCGATCTGCCCCGGAGTCAGTTGCTTGACGACGATCCCGAGAATCGAGAGGGTCATCCCCGTCACCATCGCCCCCCACGCCCCCGCCGTCGAACCCCGACGCCAGTACAGTCCGCCGATCAGCACAGCGCCCGCGCCGGCCACGAACACCGCCCCGGAAACCGCCATGAACATCATCACAAACTGCGTCGGCCGATACAGCAGACTGAAGATGTAGATGAAGACCGCGACGCCGAAGATCGACGCCCGGAGCAGCCAGAGGTGCTGCCGTGGAGAGAACGGGCGCTTCCGGAAGGGCAGGATGACATCCTGCACGAAGATCGCCCCCCAGGAGTGCAGGTAGGTGTCGTGCGTGCTGATGAAGGCCGCCAGCATCGCCGCAACGAAGAGCCCCATCAGCCCCGTCGGCAGCAGGATCGCAAGCGCGTGCGGAAAGCGCAACTGCTTCTGCAATGTCGCCGTCTCGTCGACGTCAGTGCCTGATACCTCGGCAAGCCGCGCCTGCAACTGCCCGGCCTGCTCCGCAAAGTCGGGGTGATGGACCATCGTGTAGACTGCGATCGGAACCACGATCGCAATCAGCAGCAGCACCCGGTAGCGCCATCCTTCCAGGATCTTGGCCATCTTCGCCTCGTGCGCATCGACGGCACAACAGTTGTACCCCGCCGTGCCCTGCCACCCCATCACCGTGTACAGCACGACGACGACCGCGATCAGGTAGTAGAAGAGGTCAAACTCCTCCTGCTGCGCCATCTTCATCGGGTCAACCATCGACCGCCCCGTTTCCGCTGTCAGCAGCGCCTCCTCGATCTGCTGACCGCTGAAGGTCATCAGCAGGTAGATCATCACCGCAGCAAAGACAAGGTTGGCAAACGACCCCTGCAGGAAGTCCGTCACCATCACCGCAATCTGCCCGCCGAGAAAGGTAAACAGCAGCGCCACGCTCAGCAGGAACGCCATCACCAGCGCAAACATCGAAACCTCGATGCCGGCTACTGAGACCACCTCCGGCAACCCGCAGATGGCGATGAAAAAGCGCGCCCCGACGGCCGGAAAGATCCCGAAGTTGATGATGCCCGCCAGGTACGCCACGAGCCCCGAAAAGACGCGGAAGTTACGGCTGTACCGCGCCTCGAAGAACTGCGCCACCGTCATCGCCCGCGTCTGCCTGAACCGATACACCACCCATCCCGACAGCGCGATCACAATGAGCGCAGGATCAGTCAGCGAGCCCCACCAGAAACCGGTGAAGCCCGCCTCGTAATACATCTCAAACCATCCGACCAATGTGATCACCCCCATTCCCGCCATCGCGCTGGCCATCGCAATCAGGTACCGCCGCCCACACCGCTCGGCAGCCAGAAACGCGCTCACGCTCGTCGCGTATTGCTTCGTGTACACCGCCCCGGCCAGCAGCACCAGCAGAAACACGATGATGATGGCCCAGTCCAGCGTCTGCATTCGCCCTCACTCAAGCCGCGCTGCCGCCAGCAACTCTCCCACCGTGCCCTCGGCCAGCCCGATCACCGTGTCCGCCGCGCCGTAGTAGATCCGCACCCGGCTCTCTTCCCCCGCAAAGCCCTCGCCGTCCATCCCATCGACGATCATCCCCGAGGGAAAGACTACGTTGGGAACCTGCCCCACCATCTCCCACATCTCGCGCGGCTCAAGAATGTTGTTCCGCCCCCGCGCGAGGACCTTCGACGGGTCGTCCAGATCAAGCAGCACGACGCCCGCCTGATAAATCCCCGCCGCAAAGTGCCTCGCAACCCCGTGGTAGACATGCAGCCATCCCTCCCGCGTCATCACCGGCGGAGGGCCTGAGCCGATGAGTTCATCCCAGTAGTGACACCGCCCCTCCATGACCGGGCCGATCGGTCGCCACGTTCGCAGATCGCGCGATTCCGACAGGACGATCTCCGATCCCGTCGTCACACCCCCGCCGACTGTGACCCGGTTGGGGCGTTCGAGCATGAGGTAGCGATCGCCGAAGATCTGCGGAAAGAGCACCCCGTTGCGCGACTCGTACTCGGTTCCGAAGAAGAGCAGCTCGAATCGCTGCGCATCCGTGCTGCGCGCAAGTGAGAGCACGCAGGCGTTGTCGATGTCAACAGCGCACGTCATGTAGAGCACATCATCGATCACCGTCAGGCGCGGGTCGTAGACGTGATAGACCGTGGCATCAACCCCGTCGAGACCCACAATCTCAACGATGCGACGCTCGATCTCAAAGTTCACGCCGTCATCGCTCCACGCGGGCATCAACACCGTCTCCCGCCCTCTCGTCTGCACCCGCAGCATCAGCAGGTCGCGCTCGCGCCAGCGCACCGCCCCCGGGTTGAAAACCGAGGTCACGTCAACAACGTGCGGCGGCACATCCGGCACATCACGTCGCGTCAACAGCGGATTGCAGGAATGACGTCTCAACATCCACAACGCCTCCGGGCTGCCTCTCTCGGCCCCGGAGTGTAGTGGCGCTCCGAACCCAGGATCGGCCCGGAACTCTGCAATCCGCACTCCTGCCCCGCCGAACCCGTTGCATCGAGGGCCTCGCGGCGATACCTTCTCCACAGAATGACCCGTTCAACTCAGTCGCGAGGCACGCCCATGACCACTTCCACGCCGCTCTCCAGACGCCGCT
This sequence comes from uncultured Vicinamibacteraceae bacterium, assembly GCA_964585855.1. Lineage (GTDB taxonomy): Bacteria > Planctomycetota > Phycisphaerae > Phycisphaerales > UBA5793 > CAZPFK01. The sequence goes on along the minus strand of CAZPFK010000008.1, from coordinate 46,377 downwards.
TCCTCGCTGCTTCCCTCGCCGCACCCTTCATCCTCACCGCCCCGACCTGGGGCCGGGCACGCCGGATCGCCGCCTCCGAACGCATCACCGTCGGCCTTATCGGCTGCGGCGGCATGGGCAACGCCAACCTCTGGAACTTCATCCGCAAACCGGAAGTGCAGATCCTCGCCGTCTGTGACCCTGATCGCGCTCGTCGACTCGCCTCGAAGAAGACCGTTGAAGAGTTCTACGGCAGCCAGTCCGGATCGGAGTATCACGGCTGCGACGACTTCAACGACTTTCGCGATCTCCTCGCTCGTGCGGACATCGACGCCGTCATCGTCGCCTCCCCCGACCACTGGCACGCCGCCCAGACGGTCCTGGCCGCCCGCGCCGGCAAGGACATCTACGGCGAAAAGCCCCTCTCCCACACCATCGGTCAGGGACGCGCCATGAGCGACGCCGTCCGCCGCTACGGCCGAATCTTCCAGACCGGAAGCCAGCAGCGGAGCGACGCCCGATTCCGCAAGGCCTGCGAACTCATCCGCAACGGTCGCCTCGGCCGCGTTCACCGCATTACCTGCGGTCTGCCCGGAGGCGAAGTCACCGGCAACCACCCGCCCATCCCCGTCCCCGAGGGCTTCGACTATGACCTCTGGCTCGGCCCCGCCCCATACGCCCCCTACTGCGAGCAGCGCACCCACTACAACTTCCGCCACATCCTCGACTACTCCGGCGGCAAACTCACCGACTGGGGTGCCCACCACCTCGACATCGCGCAATGGGCTTTAGGTACGATGAACTCCGGCCCGCACCGCATCCGCGCTGCCGGAACCTATCCCGCCGACGGCCTCTGGAACGCCCCGGTCACCTACCGGATCGAATGCGAGTACGACACCGGCGCGCTCCTGATTGCAACCAGCGATGCCGAGAACGGTGTGCTCTTCGAAGGCGAGCATGGTCGCCTCTTTGTCAGCCGGAGCCGCATCGAAGCGCAGCCGGCCTCCATTCTGAATGAGACGATCGCCGCGCACGAGGACCGTCTCTTCGTCTCCGACGACCACACGCAGAACTTCCTCGACTGCGTGCGCACCCGCCGGGAGCCCGTCGCCCCGATCGAGCACGCCCACCGCTCCATCGCCATCGCCCACCTCGGCAACATCGCCATGCAGGTCGGCCGCGAGCTGCGCTGGAACCCACTCACCGAGGAGATCCTCAACGACCCGACCGCCTCGGCGATGCTCGACCGCACTCCCCGGGCTCCCTGGCTGCTCTGACGCTGCTCCGCAACCACTTCCGCCGATCGGAGTTCCATATGAACGCTCCACTTCCCCCGCTCTCCCGCCTCCTGCCCGTGCTCATCGCTTGCCTCATCGCCCAGGCCTCCCCCGCGCAGCCGGTCGAGCCCGACCGCCTCAACGAGGCCTTCGTGGACGCGAAGCAATACGACTTCGGCGACAGCCGGGCCGATCTCATCCTCATCGAGCAGCACATCCGCGCTTTGCACGGCGATCCAGTTCAGCGGCCGCTCCTCGAGGAACGCCTGATCAATCTGCTCACTGCCGTCCCCCACCGCGACGCCGCCATGTTCGCCGTCAACCAGCTGGCCCTTGTCGGCGGCGAGCGATCCATCGTGCCCCTTGCCCTCTGTCTTGCCGATGAGACGCTGGCCCATGCCGCAGCGGAAACGCTTCGGAGAATCGGCTCGCAGGCCGCCGTCGACGCCCTGCGCGCTGCCCTCGCCAACCCCAACCTGCCTGACCGCGCTGCCCTCATCACCGCCCTCAGCGCCAATGATTCCCACGACACGCTCTCCGCCCTCGCCCATCTCTGTGACAACGCCGCGGAGCCCGACGATCTCCGCATTCTCGCCGCCCGCGCCCTGGGATCCTCCAGCAATTCCAACGCACTCACCCCGCTGATGCACCTGGCGGACAAGCACCCCGCCGCCACCCCGCTGGGCGATGAGATCACCCACGCCCTCCTCCGCACTGCCGAATCGCTGACCGACCCTGCCCATCGCGACCAGCGTCTCTCCGCACTGGCGCTGGCAGCGTCGCGCTCCGCGCCAGACAGCACTCTGGCGTTCTCTGCCATGCGCTTGCGCTTTGAATCGGGCGACGAATCCGCCGTCGAAGCCATCCTCACGATGGTCCGCTCCGGCGGTCCGGCCCGCCGCGCTGAGGCCCTGGCGATGATCCGCACCGCAGGCCGCTCCGAGCAGGCGGCCATGATCGCCTCTCGCTTCTCCACCCTCGACAATGCCGCCGCAATTGCCGTCGTTGAGGCCCTTGCCGATCGCGGCGATCCGATCGTCCTGCGCCCGCTGCGCGACCTGGTGACGGCCGACTCCGAAGACCTTCGCATCGCCGTCCTCTCCGCGCTGGGAGCGCTCGGCGATCCCGATGATGTTACCACGCTCGTTGCTCACGCCGCAACGGGAAGCGAAGTTCCGAGGGCCGCGGCCGCCGCCGCCCTGACCCGTCTGCAAGGAAGCGAGATCAACGGCGCCATCGCCCGCTCCCTCTTCGACGCCGCGCCGGCCGAAGCCATCGTCCGCATCAACGCCCTCCGCGCCCGCCGTGCCGACGCCGCCGGCTCGCTGCTCCGCGCAGCGCGCCGTGAGGAGCCCGAAGTCCGCCGCGCTGCGCTTGCAGCCCTTGCCGACCTCGGCACTCTTGACCACGTCTCCGCGATTCTCGAGATCATGCAGACCCGCCCCGACGCCCCCGACCGCAACGCCGCCGCGACCGCACTGCGTTCAATCGCATTGCGCACATCCGATCCGGAAGTGCGCACTGAGGCGATCATCGCCGCACTGGAAACCGGCGATGTAGATTTCAAGCGCCGATTGCTGGCGCTCCTCGGCTCTCTGGGCGGCTATAACGCGTTCGCCCAGGTGGAACTCCGCCTTGAAGACCCGGAACTTGAATGGGCCGCGCTGGAGGCCCTGGTCAGCTGGCCGGACCATACGCCCGCCCAACTCCTGTACAGGATCGTGACTCACGGTGACCCCGATCGCGCGCTCACTGCCCTGGCCGGATACATCCGACTTGCGGGAATCGATACGACCGGCGACCCCGACCTCTCCTTCGAACTCCTGAAGCAGGGCTGGGACCTCTACAGGACTCCGGATGCCCGTGCCGCCGCCCTGAAGCAACTGGCGCAGATTCCCCGCCTCGACGCCCTCGAACTTGCCCTCTCCGAGCTCGATGACCCCGCCGTCGGCGAGGTGGCCGCCCACGCCGCCCTCGACCTCGCCTCAAGTCTCGCCGCCTCCCACCCGGCTCAGGCCCGCAGCGCCGTCGAAGCCGTCATCGGCCGGTCCCCGTCCTCAGAAGTGCAGCATCGCGCAGGGCAGGTCATAGAGCGAATTGAATTCAGCGAGGGGTACATCCGCTCCTGGCTCATCGCAGGGCCTTACGACCGACCCGGCTCGGCCCCAACCGACCTCTTCGACATCGCCTTCCCGCCCGAACTCGCCTCCGTCGATGAAACGATCCCCTGGGTCGTCCTCTCTCCCGAGTGCCGACGCGACCCCGGCATCTTCGATCTGGCACGAGCCGTCGGCGGCAGCGATCGCTGCGTCTACCTCCGCGCCGAACTGCACGCAGACTCCGACGCTGACATCCGTCTCCACATCGGCTCCGACGACGGCGTCAAGGCCTGGCTCAACGGCGAACTCATCCACGCCGACAACGCCCTCCGCGGCCACACACTCGGTCAGGACGTTGTCTCCGTCACCCTTCGCAAGGGCCGCAACATCCTGCTCCTCAAGATCACGCAGGGAGCCGGCGGCTGGGAGTTCTCCTGCCGCCTGCGAAGCTCTGACGGCGACCGTGCCGACGGCGTCACGCCCGTCGAGTGGGACGCAGTCTCCCCGCAAACGGCCGACGCCGAACTCCTCCTGCACGATCTCGGCAACTGGGAACGCGCTGACGGCGAGGCCCCCGGCTGGACTCTCCAAGACGGCATCCTCACCGTCGCCCCGGGAACCGGCTCCATCCGCACAAAGTCTCGCTACAACGACTTCCTCCTCCACGTCGGCTTCATGATCCCCGCCGATGTCGAAGGCGAGGGCCAGGGTCGGGGCAACAGCGGCGTCTACCTCCAGCAGCGCTACGAGGTGCAGGTGCTCGAATCCTTCGGTCTGCCTCCCTCGTGGTCGGACTGCGGCGGCATTTACGGGCGAGCAGTCCCGCGTCTCAACGCCTCCCGTCCGCCCGGACAGTGGCAGGAGTACCTCATCGACTTCACCGCCCCGCGCTGGACCGGCGACGGGCAGAAGGTCGAGGATGCAATCGTCTCCGTCTGGCACAACGGCATCCTCATCCATGACCGCGTCCGCATCTCCGGCCACACCGGCGCGGGCCGGCCGGAGTCCCCCGAGCCCGGCCCCATCTACCTCCAGGATCACGGCAACATCCTCCATTACCGCGACATCTGGATCGAGGAGCGTCCACCCACCTGGGAGGGCGAAGGGGCGACCGGCTTCGTCCCCCTCTTCGACGGCTCCTCCCTCGCCGGCTGGACGCGTCGGGGCGGCGAGGCGGAGTATCGCATCGAAGACGGTGCCATCGTCGGCACGTCAAAGCCCGGCCAGCCCAACACCTTCCTCTGCACCGACCGCCACTACGACGACTTCATCCTCGAACTCCAGTTCAAGGTCGATCCCGAACTCAACTCCGGCATCCAGATCCGCTCCAACAGTCTTCCCGACTATCAGGACGGCCGTGTTCACGGCTACCAGGTGGAGATCGACCCCTCGCCCCGCTCCTACTCCGCAGGCATCTACGACGAGGCCCGGCGCGGCTGGCTGGCGGATCTCGCCGACAACCCCCGCGCCCGCGCCGCCTTCCGCCAGGGTGCGTGGAACCGCCTGCGCATCGAGGCCGTCGGCCCCACCATCCGCACCTACATCAACGGCGTCCCGGCGGCTGAAATCCGCGACGACATGACCCCCTCGGGCTTCATCGGCCTGCAGGTCCACGGCGTCGGCGACCGGGAAGACCCGCTCGAAGTCCGCTGGCGCGATCTGCGGATCAAGACAGACCTGGACCTTGAAGCGAGGTTCTGGAACATCGGACGCCGACTGGCCCTCCGCCAGGGTCAACTCGGTTGGGATCTCTCGAAATACGACGAGTTTGAGCGTGACACAATCGCCCTGATGCGTTTCAACTCCTATTACGGCGGACATGGACTTTCCAGTTTCTTCAACTGGTACGGGTCTGAGATGATCGCACCGACTGAGCAGGCTCTTGAAAGAATCAGGGCCGACGAATTGCGCCAGTGCTTCGTGGAGCTCGTAGCGATTCTTGAGGCCCACGAGTTTCCATTCGGCGAAACGACCTTTGACGAGTTTGCCGAGCGGTTACCGCCCGAAGTGGCCAAACGCCTGGAGGCGCTTGAGCACACGGCGGGCGACCTATACAGCGACTTTTTCGTACGCTGGGAGAAGTCGTATCTTGAACAGATTCGTCTCCGATGACCGGCAGTTCAAGCGCGCGCAAAATGCCCCCCTCAGGACTCGAACCTGAAACCCGCTGATTAAGAGTCAGCTGCTCTGCCAATTGAGCTAGGGAGGCGCGAATCGGAGGACAAACGGCCGCGCCGTCACCCTCAAACCCGGCGGACATACGCTAGTCCCCTCCCGCCGACGGTCAAGCCGCTCACGCACCATCCCCGTCTTGGCTTCTCTACCCTCCCGGCATAGACTCTGCCGTTCCACTTTCTCCCGCTCCGGTTCGGGCCGGCGCGGAGCGCTTCGGCCTCTCTGAGGCCCGAATCGCCACCTCCTGACTCAAACGAGGCCTGCTCCAATGCAACCCACCCATCGACAGTCCTACGGCCGCACCCACCGCCGCCGTGCCCACGACGCCCTCAAGGCGCGGCAGACCGTCCTCTGCCCCTCCTGCGGTGAAACCAAGCTCCCACACAGGGCCTGCTCCGCCTGCGGATATGTGCGGCCCGGCCTGCAACTCCAGACGCAGGGCGAGGAAGAATAACGTATGCGGATCGCGCTTGACGTGATGGGCGGCGACTACGCCCCCAAGGCCACCCTTGACGGGGCCATTGCGTCGCTTTCCCTGCTTGCACCCGACGACGAGCTCATCCTCGTCGGCGAAGAGACGACCATCCGCTCGACCCTGGCCGAAAAGGGCGTCTCCGACCGCCGCGTCTCCGTCGTCGGCTCCTCCGACGAGATCGCCATGAGCGATTCTCCGGTGGAAGCTGTGCGCTCCAAGCCCGACAGCGCCATCGTCAAGATGACCGAGATGGCCGGGCGGAAATCCGACAACCCTGTCGACATCATCATCTCCGCAGGCAACACCGGCGCCTGCGTCTCCGCCGCGCAGATGCTCATGCGACGCCTACCCGGCGTCCACCGCCCCGGCATCGCCATCACCATTCCAAGCTTCGGCGGCCCCGTCGTGCTCTGCGACGTCGGCGCCAACCCCGACCCCAAGCCCGCCCACCTCTGGCAATACGGCATGATGGCCGACATCTTCGCCCGCCAGGTTCACAAGATCGCCTCCCCGCGCATCGCCATCCTCAACATCGGCGGGGAAGAGGGTAAAGGAACCGGCCTGGTCAAGCGCACCCGCGAGATGTTCAAGGAAACCAGCGACATCAACTTCATCGGCTACATCGAAGGCCGCGAACTCTTCGAGCACGCCGCCGATGTCGTCGTCACCGACGGATTCGTCGGCAACGTCGTGCTCAAGCTCAGCGAGGGTCTTGCCTCAGGTCTTTTCCGAACCATCGGCAAGGAACTGATGCAGTACGATCCCTCCATGGCCCAGTCCTTCGGCCCCGTCATCCAGCGGATCTACGCCAACCACGATTACCACGAGTTCGGCGGAGCCCCCCTCCTGGGCGTCAACGGAACCTGCATCATCTGCCACGGCTCATCCGAAGCCCGCACCATCACCAACGCCATCAGGCACAGCCGCAACATGGTCAAGTTCGGCCTCAACGAAGCCATCGTCAAGCGCCTCGCCGAACTCGACGCCGTTGTCAACTGAATCCCCAGCACGGGCGGACCGACTCATGACCAAGCAAACCGAGTGCGGCTTCGGCGTGCGGATTCTCGGCTGCGGCAGCGCCCTGCCCTCCGGAACCCTCTCCAACCACGACCTCGAAGAAATTCTTGATACCAGCAACGACTGGATCGTGAAGCGAACCGGCGTCGAAGTCCGCCGCAAGTGCGACGTCTCGAAGGGCGAAGGTACGCTCTCGCTCTCCATCGAAGCGCTGACTAAGGCCATCGAAGACGCCGGCATCCAGCCCTCCGAACTCGACCTCGTCATCGTCGCCACCGTCACCGGCGAAATGACCTTCCCCAGTGTTGCCTGCCGCGTCGCCGACGCCGTCGGCGCCTCACCCGCCGGCGCCTTCGACCTCCTGGCCGCATGCAGCGGCTTCGTCTACGGCCTCAACCTCGCCGAATCGCTCATCCGCGCCGGCCGATATCGCACCATCGGCATCGTCGGCTGCGACGCCATGAGCACCATCATGGACTACAGCAACCGCAAGACCTGCATCCTCTTCGGCGACGCCGCCGGTGCCGTCGTCGTCCGGCGCAGCGACAACCCCGCCGAGGGCTGCATGTTCCAGTCCATGAACTCCGACGGCAGCCGCTGGCACAACCTCTACTGCGCCCGCCGCGAGATCGACGCGCCCGCCGATGCCGACTGGAACGAGGTCAAGCTCAACTACCTGCAGATGGATGGCGCTGAGGTCTACAAGTTCGCCGTCACCACCTTCCAGTCTGCCCTTGAGGAGGCCCTCGAGGCCAACCACCTCACCGTCGGCGACATCAAGATGCTCATCGCGCATCAGTCCAACGCCCGCATCATCGAGTCCGCGATGCGCCGCCTCAACCTGCCTCCCGAAAAAGTCTACATCAACATCGATCGCTACGGAAACAGCAGCGCCGGCAGCGTCCCGCTCTGCTTCGATGAACTCTGGAAAGCCGGCCGCATCGGTCGCGGCGACATCGTCGTGCTCGTCGCCTTCGGCGCGGGCATGTGCTGGGCCTCAAGCGTCTGGCGTCTCTGAGCCGCATCACCCCCTCCCTTCGCCTCGTCACATCTCAGGAGAACAACTCTCGTGAGTGAGCCGATCATCCTTCTCTGCCCCGGACAGGGCGCGCAGACCGTCGGCCAGGGCCTCGCCTGGCGCGACGCCTCCCCCGCAGCCGCCGACCTCTTCGCACAGGCCGATGCCATCCTCGACGGAGCCCTCCCCGCGCCTCTCTCCAACCTCTGCTTCAGCGGACCGGCCGAGCTCCTCAATCGCACCGACGTCTCCCAGCCCGCCCTCTACGTCACCGCAATCGCCGGCTTCCGCGGCCTCGCCGACGAATTCAAGGGTCGAACCATCGCCGCCGTCGCAGGCCTCAGTCTCGGCGAATACACCGCGCTGCACCTCGCAGGCGTCTTTTCCTTCGAAGACGGCCTCCGCCTTGTTGCGCAGCGCGGCCGGTTCATGCAGGAAGCCGCCGAAGCCACTGACAGCTCCATGGTCGCCCTCATCGGGGCCGACCAGCAGCAGGCCAACGCCGTCTGCGACGCCGCTCGCGGCGATGATGTGCTCGTCTGCGCCAACTTCAACGCCCCCGGCCAGATCGTCATCTCCGGCTCCTCACCCGCCTGCGACCGCGCGGAGAAGGTCGCCGCCGACATGGGCCTCCGCGCCAGCCGCCTCACCGTCGCCGGCGCCTTCCACTCACCCCTCATGCAGCCCGCCGCCGACCGCATGAAGGCCGCGCTGGACGAAGTCGAGTTCCGCCCCGCGACCTGCCCGGTGATCTCCAACGTCACCGCCGCCTTCCACCCCGCCGACGACCCCGATGCCATCCGTCGCCGTCTCGTCGAGCAGATCACCAGCCCCGTTCTCTGGCATCAGGGCTGTGAAACTCTGGCCGCGACCGTCGCCGGCCAGTATCATGAACTGCCGCCCGGCAAAGTGCTTGCGGGCCTTTTCCGACGAATCAATCGAGAGATCAAGGTGATCACCCATGACACGCCCCAGCCCTGAACGCCGACCGGTCCTCAGATCGCTCACGCTCGCTGCCGCTCTTGCGACCCTGACGCTCAACGTCTCCTGCAAGAAGGAAGAGCCCCCGCCGCCTCCCCCCAAGCCCGTCCCCCGCGATACCGGCCCCGTCACCCCTGAGTGGCAGTCCGTCGCCTCCACCATGACCCTCGACCCCCGCGTGGACCTTTCCAACGCCGAGTACGTCGGCTGCACCCGCGAGCAGATGGAGGCCTCCTTCCGCTTTGCCGACGCCTTCGTCCGGGGCGATGCTGAAGCGCTTTCCCCCATGCTCGACGCCACCAGCCGCGAAGTCCTTGAAAACCTCCAGGAAGAAGGCCACTGGCCCTCTGAGAATCAGGACATCAACGCCCTGGTCATCAGCGAAGTCGCCGGCGCCGGCTCCACCGTGGACATGGGCTTCCGCATCGTCATGCGTGACGGCTCCGCCATGAACCTCGCCTGGACCGGTCGCAGCCGTGGCACCAGTCTCATCTTCGAACCCTCCTTCACCCTCGCGGAGAGCCCGGCCGCAACGGTTCCCCTCGAGGACATCGACGCCGACTCCGCCACGCCGACCGGCAGAACTCGTCCCCAGCCCGACAGCAATCCCCGCGACCCGCGCCGGCGCATTCCCCAGCCCACACAGCCCAGCGAAGGTGGATAAGTCCACATCGCCCGCCCCCCATTGCACTCAGCCTCTCACACAGGACCCCAGCGAATGACCGAACAACGGGTGGCCATCGTCACGGGAGCAAGCCGAGGCATCGGCCGCGCCATCTCGCAGCGCCTGGCCCGGGACGGACGCCACGTCGTCCTTGTCAGCCGATCAGAAAAGGATCTCCAGACCCTCGCAGACTCCATCGCCGCCGCAGGAGGGACCGCCTCCGTCCGCACCTGCGACGTCGGTGACTCCACCGCCCTGGGCGACCTGGTCACCTCCGTGGCAAAGGATCTCGGCCGCCTCGACATTCTGGTCAACAACGCCGGCATCACCCGCGACGGCCTGCTTCTGCGCATGTCCGACGAGGATTGGGATGACGTGATCCGCGTCAACCTCCGCTCCGCCTTCGCCGCCACCCGTGCCGCCGTCCGACCCATGATGAGCGGCCGCTTCGGCCGGCTTGTCAACATCGGTTCGGTCTCCGGCGTCATCGGCCGGCCGGGGCAGGCCAACTACGCTGCCTCCAAGGCCGCCCTCATCGGCTTCACGAAGTCCGTCGCCAAGGAATTCGGCGGCAAGGGCATCACCGCCAATGTCGTCGCCCCCGGCTTTATCGAGACCGACATGACCGCCGATCTGCCCGATTCGGTCAAGGATGAAGCCCGAAGTGCAACCGCCCTGCGACGCTTCGGAAAACCTGAAGAGATCGCCGCGACCACGGCATTTCTGTGCTCCGATGACGGCGGCTATATTACCGGTCAGGTCATCTGTGTGGATGGCGGCATGGCCATGTGACCCCTTGCCCTCGATTGTTCAATGCAACCATCGATTTCGATGTGAAAACGCTTCCCTTCCCAGTCTTTGCTTGTGACTTCTGCCCCTGCAGGCTATATTTCCCGGCCCCGAAACGGGGTTGGATCCCACCAAGGCAATTCTCAACAACCCCACCGTTCTCTTTTGAGGAGTACAGTCGTGACTGACGCTGAAATCAGGGAAAAAGTGATCAATATCGTGGCGGAGCAGATGGGCGTGGACAAGAGCCAGATCACGCCTGAAACCAGCTTCGTCAACGATCTCAACGCTGACAGTCTCGACACCGTCGAGCTGGTCATGGAGCTCGAAGACGAGTTCGAGACCTCCATCCCCGACGAAGAGGCCGAAAACATCCAGACCGTCGGTCAGGCCATCGATTTCATCAAGAAGGCCGCTGCTAGCGCCGAATAACCGGGAGGCCCCTGGCTGTGTGCGTTTCGGAGAGTCCCCCCGGCCTGACCGTGCCGGCCCTCGCCAGGCCGCGCCCCGGATGTTCCGCTCCCCCGCGCCGCTTCCCAGCTCTCCACTCCCTTTCCATTGGCTTTGGATTCACCACGCATGCCTGATCAGCGTCGCATCGTCGTCACCGGACTCGGTGTCATCTGCAACGTCGGCAGGACCGTCGACGAGGTGTGGCAGAACCTCGTCGAGGGCCGGCCCAACATGACCCCCATCGAGCAGTTCCAGGGCCCGAAGTGGAGCACCAAGTTCGGCGGAACCGTCCTCAACTGGGACGGCTCTGATCGCCTTGAACACTCCATGCTCAAGCGCGTGGACCGCTTCTCCGCCCTGGGGGTCTACGCGGCCATCGAGGCCGTGCAGGATTCGGGTCTCGACTTCTCCAAGGAAGACCCCTATCGCTGCGGCGTCGTCATCGGCTCCGGAGTCGGCGGCGTCCAGACCATCGAAGATTACATGCACAAAATGGACCAGAAGGGCCCCGACCGGGTGACCCCCTTCCTCGTCCCCAAGCTCATGGTCAACGCCGCCTCCGGCAATACCTCCATCCACTTCGGCCTCAAGGGGCCCAACTCCGCCCCCGCCACCGCCTGCGCCTCCGCCGCCCACGCCATCGGCGACGCCTTCCAGCTGATCCAGGACGGGGATGCCGATGTCATGGTCACCGGCGGCGCAGAGGCCGCCATGACCCCGCTCTGCATGGCCGGCTTCATGGTCATGAAGGCCCTTTCCACGCGAAACGACGACCCCAACGCCGCCTCTCGTCCCTTCGACGTCGATCGCGACGGCTTCGTCCTTGCCGAGGGAGCCGGCATCATCGTCCTCGAGGAACTCGAGCACGCAAAGGCCCGTGGGGCAAAGATCTACGCCGAGATTCTCGGCTACGGCTCCTCAGGCGATGCCGGCCACCTCACCGCCCCCGATCCAGAGGGCCTCGGCGCCGCCCGCGCCATGTCCCTGGCCCTCCGCGATGGTCGCCTCAACCCCGACCAGATCGACTACATCAACGCCCACGGAACCTCGACGCCCCTGGGCGACGCCGCCGAAGTCACCGCCATCCGCCGCGTCTTCAGCGACCATGCCGTCAAAAACATGGTTGTTTCATCCACCAAAGGCGTCACCGGCCACACCCTGGGTGCCTCGGGCGGCATCGAAACCATCGCCGTCATGAAGGCCATTCAGCATCAGGTCGCGCCCCCCACCGCCAACCTCGACCGCGCCGAGGCCCAGTTCGGCCTCGATTTTGCCCCCAAGACCGCCAAGGAACGCCCCATCCGCTACGCCCTCAACAACAGCTTCGGCTTCGGCGGACACAACGTCTCCCTCGCCTTCGGCCGCTACACCGGCTGAACCCTCCACATTCCGTCCTCAGACCGGAACGCCCGGCTCAACCCGATCCGGAGGATGTCGCGGCACGCGCACCGGCGCCAGCCGCACCACGACCTCCCGAATGCGGATTCCCTGCCGCAGCCGCAGCGTCACCTCATCCCCCTCCGACCGGCGCGATACCTCTGCGACCAGTTCCTCCACGGAGAAGACCGGCTCGCCGTCGATTGCGGTGATTACCTCCATCCCCCGCACCGCCGCCTGCCGGGCCGCCCCACCCTCGTGGACACCCACGATCTGCACGCCGTCGTTGGCCTGCTGATCCATCACCCACAGTCCAAGCGCCGGCTCTCCATCGGCGATCTTCTCCGGGACCTTCTCCCGCTGGGCGATCCACTCCCGGAACTGCTGCTGGACCTCGGAGACCTCCGCTCCGAAAACCCGCTTCGTTGCCGCAAGCCCCGTCGCATCCTCGTCGTAGCCCTCGATGTAGGCCCGGTACCACTCGACAAGCACACCCCGCTCAAGGAAGAACTGAAAGATCGCACGCGTCTGCGCATACTTCGCGCTTACCCGAGCATCGAAGAACGCCCGGTCATCCTCGGCAAAGAGCGCTGACCACTCGTGCAGACCGTTGACCCGGTGCAGATTGATCACGATGTTCATGCGGGTGTTGTCCTCCGCACGAAGCGTCCCGTCCGCCTCCAGGTCATACATCTCAAAGAGCGACGCCAGCCCCTCCTGCAGCCACATCGGGTGCCGCTGCCCCAGGCGGTCCATCTGCGCATGATGCAGCGCGTGCGTGATCTCGTGCCGAAGCGACGGGCCGATCTCCCGCGTCACCAGCCGCCGGCTGTCATGGTCGTAATACCCCCCGACCCGCACCGACTGCAGAATCCGGTCCGCCTGCGCCTGGTCCGGAACCATCAGCAGCACGTATGAGTCCGGCGGCGCATCGAACAGGTGCTCAATCTGCCACGCCGACTGTCGGTCGATGATGCTCCGCATCCGCCCGAACGCCTCCGGGCTCAGGTTCGTCGCATACACCAGCTTCAGCTGCTCATCCTTCTCATAGATCGCCCGCGGCCCCAGCAGATTCCGCGCAAACCCCTCCAGGTCCCCTGCCGCCCGCTCCCGCGCCTCGTCGATCGCCGCAATCAGCGCCAGATACCGCGGATGCTCACGAACCGGCTCGAGATCCGGGTCACGCTTCATCTCCTCGAAGTCAACGAAGCCCGCATAGACCGCCGCTTCCAGCAGACTCACCGCCTTCTCGCGGTTTCCGAGTTTGATCTGCACACACGCTGCGTTGTACAGCGCAATCGTGTCCTCGGGGTTCGCTTCCAGAATCTTCAGCAGCACCGGCAGGCACTCGGAGTACTTCTCCTGCCGATACAGCCCCACGAACTCCTCGTGCCACTCCACGATCTGCTCAGGCGACACGGGCTCCGCCGCCCCGCCGTCGGTCGTCTGCCCTCGCGCAGACACGCTCACAGCCAGCATCGCCGCCGCCAGGATCAGCCGAAATCGAGTCATCGCCTCCCTCCGCTGCACGCCCTCGGATCATCGGCCGTAAACCGCGACTCTCCCGAAATCACTCGCCGGATCGCCTCCGGATATGCCTCGCACTCCAGCGCAAAGACCCGTGCCGCCAGCGTCGAAACCGTATCGCCCGGCTCTACAGCGCACCGGCGCTGCAGAATGATCGGCCCCGCGTCGTACTCATCGGTCACGTAGTGCACCGTGCATCCCGACTCCTGCCGCCCCGCCGCCAGCACCGCCCGGTGAACCCGATCGCCGTACATTCCCACTCCACCGAATTCGGGCAGCAGCGAGGGATGGATGTTCAAGATCCGCCCCGCGTAATCGACCGGAATCTCGATTCGCCGCAGAAACCCCGCCAGGCAGACCAGTTCCGCACCCGCCCCGCGCACCGCCTCGAAGATCGCCTCGCTGAAACGGCGCGTATCGGCAAACTCCGACGGCGACAGCACCAGGCAGGACAGACCCAGGTCGCGGCATCGCTCCAGGCCGCCTGCATGCGGATTCGAGCAAATGACCAGCGGAATCTCGATTGCAAGGTCGCCGCGGCGACGCGCCTCCTCGAGGTTGGCAAGCGTCCGGCCGCCGCCGCTGATCAGGCCCGCTATCGGCGTCGGTGTCGAAAACCTCAACGTCCCAATCCTCCGGGGCTTTCCGCAGCAAGGCCAATTCTAGCCGTCCCCCGTCACCCCTCCGCCTCCAGCGCCGCCGCCGCATCCAGCAGCACATAGGCGCTGAGCACATCCGGCCGCCCCTCGTTCACACAGCAGTTGCTCACCAGCGTCTCAGCGTAGTGACGCCCCTCAGCGCTCCCAAGCCCAAGGAATACCGCAACCCCCCACGGCCGGTTGGTCGCATTGTCCGGCTGCGTGTTCTCAATGTGCCACTTGGCCGCCGCAACGCAGCGCTGGCGAATCTCCTTCCTCCCAGATCGCAGCCAGTGCCGCCACAGCGCCGTCAGCCCGCACAACTCCCGTTCCGTCCACACCTCAAGAGCGGTCTCCTCCCCACGCTCCCACAGCGGGCCCGCATCTTCGAGATCCACATGCCCCTCCACGCCCCCCGTCCCGCCGTCGACCAGCCCCCACCACAGCGCCACATCCGGGTCCACATCCGCCGGCCCATCGCCCATTGCACCGCGCAGATGCAGAATCAGCGGCCCAAGCGCGCTCCACGGCCGCACTCGCTCGCGCGCCAGCAACGCCTCCTCGTCAACATCCGCAAGCACCGGCTCGGCCAGTTTCCGCAGGTGCGCAGCCCACTCTCGAGCACTCGCACCACTCACACCGATACCCCCGCCCGGGCCAGCGCCGCCAGCGCCTCCTTCTCCTCCCAGACCGCAATCCCAAGCGATCGCGCCTTCTCAAGTTTCGACCCCGCCTCCTCGCCGGCGATCACGAGGTCCGTCTTCTTCGATACCGATCCCGTCACCTTCGCGCCGAGCCCTTCGAGAATCTCCGTCAACTCCGGGCGCGTGAATCGCTCCAGCGTTCCCGTCAGCACCACAGTCTTGCCCAAAAACTCCGAATCGCCTGCCGCCGCAACACCCGGTTCGCGATACTCCCGGCTCGTCAGATCAACGCCGACCTCCTTCAACTGCTCAAAGACGTGCCGCCCCTCCTTCGAGCGCAGCCAGTCACAGACCGTCTGCGCCGTCACCGGGCCGAAATCCGGCAGCGCCTCCAGTTCCTCCCGGCTCGCCTTCAGCAACGCCTCGGCATCGGGATAGTGCTCCGCCAGCACCTTCGCCGTTGAGGTCCCCACGTGCCGGATGCCCAGTCCCGCCAGCACCCGCCGCAGCCCCCGCGACTTCGCCTCCTCGATGCCCTCCAGCATCCGCGCCACCTTCCTCTCGCCCATGCCCTCCAATTGCAGCACCGCCTCGCGATGCGCACCCAGCGTGAAGATGTCCGCAAAGTGCCGCAGCGGAATGCCCGCCTCCCGGAACTGATCGATCGTCTTCTCCCCGAGGCCGTCGATATCCATCTGGTCCCGCCCCACAAACCACTTCAGCTTCTCCGCGATCTGCCCCGGGCATTCCACGTTGATGCAGTAGAGCTTCGGCCCCTCACGCTCAACAACCCCGCCGCACACCGGGCAACTCGTCGGCGGCTCCACCTTCGGCGGCGCCGGCTTCGGCCGTTTCGCCTCCACCACCTTCACCACCTGCGGAATGATCTCGCCGGCCTTCTCGATGAAGACCGTGTCGCCGATGCGGATGTCGCGCCGGTGAATCTCCTCGATGTTGTGCAGCGTCGCGTGCTGCACCGTCGTTCCGGAAACAAAGACCGGCTCCAACGTCGCTCTGGGCGTCAGCGTGCCGCCCTTGCCCACCTGCCAGTCGATTCGCATGATTTTCGTCGTCGCCTGCTCTGCCGGATACTTGTACGCCATGCACCAGCGCGGGCTCCGGCTCGTAAACCCGAGCCGCTGCTGCTGGGCAAAGGAGTCAACCTTCACGACCACGCCGTCCGTCCAGCACGGAAGCGTCGCACGCCGGGTGGCGAACTCCTGGATGAACGCCACCACCGCATCAATGTCCGGACACACCACGACCTCGGATGTCGGCAACCCCCACGACCGCGCCAGCCGCAGAAACTCGCTGTATCGCTCCGCCTCCGTCCCGCCGCGATACTCCCCCCGACCGTGCGTGAAGAAGAGCAGTTTCCGTGACGCCGTCACCTTCGGATCAAGCGATTTCAGCGTGCCGGCCGTCATGTTCCGCGGATTCGCAAAGAGCGCCTCCCCCGACTCGAGCCGCTGCGCATTGATCGCCTCGAAGACCTTCGTGGACATCACCACCTCGCCGCGCACTTCGCAGACTTCGGGCGGGTCATCGGTCATCAGTTCAAGCGGAACCGAGCGGATGCGACGCACATTGCTCAGAATGTTGTCGCCCTTCGTCCCGTCCCCGCGCGTCACCGCCGACACCAGCCGCCCCCGTTCATACCGCAGACTGATCGCCACGCCGTCCAGTTTCGGATCGACGGCAAACTCAGCCGACTCCCCCTCCAGCAGCGTCTCGACCCGCCGGCCCCACTCCCGCACCTCCGCCTCGTTGTAGGTGTTCGAGATCGACAGCATCGGCACCGCGTGCTCGACGGTTTCGAAGCCCTCGATCGGCTCTCCACTGACCCGCTGCGTCGGGCTTTCCTCGCTCTGAAGCGCTGGATACCGCTCCTCAAGTTCGCCCAGCTCTCGCAGCAGCGCATCGTACTCCGCATCCGCCATCGTCGGGTCGGCGTCGACGTAGTACGCCCGGTCCGCCTCCCGGATCAGCCGGCGGAGTTCCTCGACGCGGGCGGCGGCCTGCTTCTCGCTCGTCACGGCGGCGCTGGTCTTCTTTTCCATGATTGCCGGGATCGTATCCGCGATCACCCGGCGGCGTCACAGCAGCGCCACGGGGTCAACGTCGATCGCCGTCGCGTGGTCCGAGGTCGCCAGCCCCTCGTTGCGCAGCCGCGTCAGCGCCTCCTGGATCAGCCCCGCCCGCTCCGCCATGACGTCAATGGCCATCCGCCAGTATCCGCTGATCCGCGAGATCGGGCACGGCGCCGGCCCGAAGACCTCCATCCGACCACCTCGATGCTCATCGGCCAGCGTCCTCAGGCGTTCCGCCAGCGCCTCCGCCCGGGCCGACGCCTTCTCATGATCTTTCTCACGGACGACCAGCCGCGCCATCCGAACCAGAGGCGGCAGCCACGCCTCCCGGCGAATCTCCAGCTCGCGCGTCGCGAATCCGCGATAATCGTGTCGAGCGGCAAAGCCGATCGCCGGGTCGTTGGGTTGAAACGTCTGCACGATCACCTGCCCCGCCCTCGCGCCGCGCCCGCTCCGCCCCGCCACCTGCGCCACCAGCTGGTACGTCCGCTCCGAAGCACGGAAGTCAGGCAGGTTCAGCGCAGTGTCCGCATTGACCACCCCCACCAGCGTGACATTCGGAAAGTCCAGCCCCTTGGCGATCATCTGCGTTCCCAGCAGCACCTGTACCTCACCCCGGCGAAACCGATCCAGCGCCCGAATGTAATCGCCCGCTCGCTGCATCGTGTCTGAATCCATCCGCAGCACCGCCTCCATGCCCACCGTTTCCGGAAGAATGCGCAGCACCTCCTCCTCGATCCGCTGCGTCCCGAGCCCGAACGTCACGATGCGCTTGCCGCACGTCGGACACAGCTCCGGCAACAACTGCTGCGCGAGGCAGTGGTGGCACCGCACGTACCCCCCGCGCGGCAAAGCCCGATCCCTGTGAAACACCATCGCCGCATCGCACTGCTCGCAGTACATCACCCAGCCGCATCCCTGATCCGGACAGGCGATGTAGTTCGCATAGCCACGCCGGTTCAGCAGCAGCATCGCCTGCCGACCGCTCGCCACCGTCTCCCGCAGCGCCCGCTCCAGCGTCGGCCCGATCAGGTGAACCCGCTGATCGCGTTTCCGCAGCGATCGCAACTCCTCCCGCAGGTCAACGATCGTCACCGCAGGCAGAGTCGCACCCGGCACACGCTGCATCAGTTCATGCCAGCGAAACAGCCCCCGCTCCTGCGCATTGCACCAGGTCTCAAGCGCCGGCGTCGCCGAACCAAGCACCACCGTCGCCCCCGCCTGCTGCGCCCGTTTGATCGCCACATCCCGCGCGTGATACCGCGGCGCCTGGTCCTGCTTGTACGAGGAGTCATGCTCCTCATCGACGATCATCAGCCGCAGCACGCCCTCGGGAAGCGGCGCAAACACCGCCGACCTCGCCCCCACCACCACCCGCGCCTCCCCGGCCGCAACCCGGCTCCACTCCGCATGCCGCTGCGCCTCGGTCAGCCCGCTGTGCAGAACCGCCACCGCCTCCGGAAACCGCGCCCCGAACCGGCGAACCGTCTGCGGCGTCAGCGAGATCTCCGGCACGAGCACGATCGCCGATCCCCCCTCGGCCAGGCACCGCTCCAGCAGATGCAGGTAGACCTCCGTCTTCCCGCTCCCCGTGACCCCAAAGAGCACATGCACGCTGAAGCCGCCGCCGACTTCCGCGTCGATCGCCTCCACCGCCTGCCGCTGCGCCTCGGTCAGCGTCACCGCAACCGGCGGCTCCGTCTCAAACTCCTCCCACGCCGCCCGCACCACCGACTTCGATGAGTACGCCAGCAGTCCCGCCGCAACCAGTTTCGTCACCGGGCCCGCCGTCTTCGCCCCGGCCGCTGCGAGCACATCCTGCACTTCAAGGCCGTCCGGCGCGTCGACGCACACCTCCAGCGCCCGGCGCTGCAGGGCCGTCACCTTCGCCGCACCCTCATCTCCCGCAAGGACTGCCCGCCCCGCCTCCGTCAGCGTCACCAGCCGCGTCTGCTTCCGGCCGATCCCCTTCTTCACCGCCGCCGGAACGACCGTTCCCAGCACCGTGCCCAGCGGACAGCAGTAGTACCCCGAAAGCCACCGCGCCAGTTCGAGCAGTTCCCCCGTCAGCCGGATCGGGCTGCTCGAGCGCTCCGCAATCGCCTTGATCCGACTTCGATCGATTTCCGGCTCGACATCCACCCGCACCACAAACGCCGCCGCGGGCTTGTTGCCGCGCCCAAGCGGAACCACGACCCGCTCGCCCACCCGCAGATCGGCAAGCGAATCCGGTATCGCATACGTCAGACCGGATGAGTCCAGCGCGCGTTCAGGAATGACTACGGCAAAACGCCGGCCTTCCCCATCGTCATGCTCAAACAGATTCGCCACGCCGCCAGCGTAGCCTCACCGCCGCGCCGTTCCACAGGAAGCGACGGAGGCTCACTCGCCGTTGATGTCCCGCAGCGACAGCCCCATCGCCGTCAGCTTCTCCAGCACCTCGTTGAGACTCGTAGAACCGAAATTCTTCACGCCCAGAAGCTCCGCCTCCGTCCGGGCGCACAGATCGCCAATCGTGTGAATCCCCAGCACCTGCAGCGCCTTGCGCGCCCGCACCGAGAGTTCAAGATCGGAGACGGGCTTTGTCAGCATCCCCTCCTGGTCGGTCCCCCGCACCCGGTCATAGACCTCCCGCAGCACCGAATCGTGCTGCTCATCGAGGCCCTGGCCCAGACGCAGATTCTTCGAGGCGAGCATGTCCCGGATTTCCTGCAGACTCGTCTCGCCGAAGTTCTTGTAGCTGAGCAGTTCCGCCTCCGTGATGCGGAGCAGATCGCCCAGCGTGCGGATGTTCATCTTCTTCAGACAGTTCCGGGATCGCACCGAAAGCTCGAAGTCGTTGACCGGCGTGTCCAGCAGCGCATTGCGCTTGCCGACGCCCTTCTCAGCGTCATCATCGATTTCCATCTCAAACGACGCCAGCACATCCTTCATGAACAGCCGCGCCCGCGCGTGATTCGGGTTCGTCTCCAGAATCTGCCGCAGACACTTCTCCGCCCGCCGGTAATACCCCCGGTCCTCGTAGCAGATCGCCAGGTTCATCAGCGCGTTCACATGGGCGGGCTGCTGCTCCACGCACTGCTCATACAGTGCCAGCGCCTCATTCTCTTCACCGTACAGATCAAGAAGGTACGCCAGCCGGAACAGGCACTCCGTGTTCGACGGGTCAAACTGCATCGCCTTGCGCAGTTCATCGATCGCCCCCGGTCGATCGCCCTTCCGCTCCGCGTTTTCAGCCGAGACCATGTGCATCCGCGCTGCATCGGCATCCCGGGCCACCGTCTTACCCGAACCGCCGATCATCATCTCCATGACATCATTGCTGGCCATAGGCCTCGATCTCCGTAAATGGGCTGGACTGCATGCGGATCCCCGGAACCGCACGAAAGGAACTGAAAAATAGGTCGCACGGCCACTCCGGACAACCGCACACGCCCCTGTCACAACGGGTCGGGCGGATTCGAATCCCGGATAATCCGGATCAACTCAACCGGAACCAGCGTCCCTTCATTCATCCCCGGACACCCCCGCGCCGCCCTCGCCCACGCCCCCTCGCTCCGCAGATTCTCAGGCCAGAAAGGCCACGTCCGGCACTGTTGCGGACGAACCTCGTAGATCGAGCACAACGCCTTCCCCGGCTGGCTCTCACGATCCAGGAAGATGCAGTCCCGCCCGTGCTCCGTCTTCCGCTCCTTCAGCGAGCGGATGCCGCGCACGCGATGCACATACTTCGACTCGAACTCCGCCACGCTCAGTCCGAAGTGCGCTGCCATCGCCTCCGCCTCAGCATCCGAAAACGCGACATATCCCTCCGGCCCCGAACAGCAGTTCCCGCACTGCGTGCATTGAAAACGAAGCCCCCCGCGATACCACTCCCCGCCGCTCACGTTGAGCCGTCCTGCGACCCGGCCGCACCGTCAAAGAGCCGGCCCTGTCCCGGAACGTCCTCGGTCAATTCACGAACCTGCTGCGCCTCATCGATGAGCTCATCAACGGCCTCAAACCCTCTGTACACGCTCACAAACCGCACGTACGCCACCTTGTCCAGCGCCAGAAGCCGCCCCGCCACCTCCCGGCCGATGATCTCCGACGTCACCTCCCGCTCATACTCCCGGCCCAGCTGATCCTCAACCTCATCAACCAGCCCCTGGATCCGTGCCTCCGACACCGGCCGCTTGCTGCACGCCGCCGTCACCCCGGCCAGGATCTTCGTCGCATCGAACGCCTGCCTCGTCCCGTCCCGTTTCAACACCATCAGCCGCATCGCTGTCTCGGCCCGCTCGTAGGTCGTAAAACGCCGATTGCACATATTGCACACGCGGCGCCGGCGAATGGCGTGGCCATTGTCGCTCGAGCGGCTGTCAATGACACGGTCGTCGTTGGCTTTACAGAACGGGCAGATCACGCCCGAAGTGTAGACCACCAGATCATGGGCCGTCTCCCTCCGCCCACGTATATCTGGTAGCCGATCCCCCTCACGGGATCGTCAGCACCGGCGTCACATCCTTGTAGTGGCTGATGACCACTGAATACTCCACCACCCGCTCCCGCCGGCCCGCCGATCCGCCCTCAAGCGTCAGGTCCCAGCGCAGAAGCCCCAGCGGCCGCTGATCGATCCGGTAGGCCGTGTCCCGCGCCAGGTTTGGCTCGATGTCCACCACGTTGATCCGCACCCGGTCATCGGCCGTCACCGGCGTCCGGTCCCACAACTCCAGCCGCACCTCCGCCGGCGTCTCGCTCGTCACCGTCAGCAGATACTCAAGCGTCGTCTCCCGCCCGTCCCCGAGCAGACCCGTGTTCCGCTTCCGCTCCCGCAACAACCGACGCTCCACACGGATCCGCCGGTCGATGCCGAAGAACGCCGTGTGCCGGCCGCTCGGGGGCACATACGGCAGCACGCTCTGCCCCTCGAACTGGTCATTCACAAACACCGACACCGGCCCGGGCATCAGATGCAGATCGCTGATGTTCACCACCTCGCCCCGCAGAAACGCATGCTGCGAGACTGTCGGCGATGCGACGTGCATCAACTCCGGCCGGAACCGGATCGTTGCAATCCGAAGCCGATACGCCTCCCCCGCTTCAGACGCCAGCGTTGCCTGCTGCCCGAAGGGATACTCCGTCAGCGGCAGGCGCGCATCGGTCGTCCGCATCGCCGAGTCGACCCGGTAAAACGCCTCTGCCAGCACCTGGTCGGAAATCGGCAGGTCCGTCTCCTCACCCTCACCCATCCCCCCGGGCCACGCCCACACCGACTCCGGAACCGATTCCAGTCTCCCAACCGCCGTGATGTACCACGGTCGCAACGCCGGCGGACCCGTCGGCCCGGTCGCCCGGCCCGTTGAGACCGACAGCCGCACGTCGTTCCAGTCCTCCCCGCTCTCCTGCAGGATCACCGCCTCGTACTCAAGCGCCGCTTGTCCGTTCTCGGCGTTCAGCCGCAGGTTGTACCTCGGGTACCACCCCGTACCGGTCACCCGGTAAGACACATCCAGCCAGCCCGCCCCATCCTCCGCACTGACCCGCACCTGCGCTACGGCCACCCGGCGCTCCGCTGGCCCCGTCTCGCGCATTGCCGCAAGTTCCGCCTCCGCCTCGCTGATCTGCGCCTCAAGCGCTGCCGCCCGGCTCTCCGCCACGGCCATTCGCGAAAGCACCTCGCTCTGCTGCTGCGTCAGGCCCTCGACGGCTCGCTGAAACTCCTCCATGTCAAACGATCCAGTTCCCAGCGACCCTGCCGCATTCGCCGCCAGCTGTGTGGCCAGCGTTTCGAAGAGCGCCTCCTGCTTCTCCGCTGCCGTCCGGTCAATCCGCGCCCGGCTCAGGTCCTGCTTCATCGCCGCGATCCGCCCCTCCAGTTGCGACATCGCCGCCAGATGGCTCCCCTCATCCGCCAACGCGCGAAACTCGATCTGCTGGACCGCCACGCCCGGCGAACCAGAGATCGACAGCGATCCCGGCACGAACGTCACAGGGAGATCAACCAGCCGCACCTCGTACTGCCCGGCCGCCACCTCCAACGGAACCCGCCGCACGACCGCTGCCTCATCCTGGTGCACCACCACCGACTCGATCCGCCCCCCCACCTCAAGCGGAATCGCCTGCCCGTCCGCGCGCTCCGTCGCCGTATGCGCACAAAGCACGCTCGCCGCAACAAGCATCAACCTGGCAAGAACGCCCCGATGCAACGCGATGAATCTCCTTTCGACGCCCGACCACCCGGCGCTCACAGCGACACGGTCACCGGCACGAACCGCCGCTGCAACTTCTTCTCGAAGTCGCCGCGGAACTTGTTCACGATCGTCCGCACCGCCCAGTTCGCGCCGTCGGCCAGCCCGCAGATCGTCGTTCCCGGCATCGCCCCCATCGACGCCGCGATCTCGAGCAACAAGTCAAGGTCCTTCCCCGTCGCCTCCCCCTGCTCCAGCCGCACCAGCGTCCGATACATCCAGTTGGTTCCCTCCCGGCACGGCGTGCACTGCCCGCACGACTCGTTGGAGAAGAAGCGAACAATGTTCCGCGCCACCAGCACCATGTCCGTGTCCTCATCAAAAAGCGTCGGACACGCCGTCCCCAGCCCCAGCACCTGACATTTGCGACCGATGTCAAAGTCCAGTTCCGCCTCGAACTGGTCCGTCCCCAGCACCCCCATCGACACGCCTCCGGGAATCGCCCCCTTGTACTTCTTCCCGCCCCGCATTCCTCCGCAGTGCTTCTCCACCAGTTCACGCAGCGAAATCCCGAGGTCAAACTCAAAGACCCCCGGCCGCTCCACGTGCCCCGACACCCCCATCAGTTTCGTGCCGTAGCTCGGCGGCCCACCGATCGTTGACTCCCGACCGAGACTCTTGAACCACGCAACTCCGTGCTCGACGATGTGTGGCACGTACGCCAGCGTCTCCACGTTGTTGATGATCGTCGGCTTGCCGAAGAGCCCCTTGACCGCAGGAAATGGCGGCTTGATGCGCGGCCACCCGCGCTTGCCCTCCAGTGACTCCAGCAGCCCCGTCTCCTCCCCGCAGATGTACGCCCCCGCCCCGCGATGAACGAAACAGTCCACCGCAAACTTCGACTTCCCCCCGAGCAGCCCCTGCTTCCCGAAGACCCCCTTCTCATACGCCTCCGCGACCGCACGCTCCAGAATCCGCGCCTGGCTGTGGTACTCCCCCCGAATGTAGATGTACGCCGTCTGGATCCGGCACGCCCAGCACGAAATCGCAATCCCCTCCAGCATCTGGTGCGGATCGAAATCCAGCAGCAGTCGGTCCTTGAAGGTCCCCGGCTCCGATTCATCCGCATTCACCGCAAGATACCGCTGCCCCTCATAGTCCTTGGGCAGAAACGTCCACTTCAAGCCGCAGGGAAACCCCGCGCCACCCCGGCCCCGAAGCCCCGAGTCCTTCACCAGGTCCACAACGGCCGCCGGCTCCATCGAAATCGCCTGTTCAAGCCCGGCGTACCCCCCCGTCCGCACATACTCGTCATACCACACCGTGTGCCGGTCGGCCGGATTGCCGAAGGGCGGTGTCGGAATGCGTCGGGTCAGGACCGGTTCGGTCATCGGCATGGCGTTCGTCTCCGCCGGTTTCGGGTCGCTTCGGGGAACGGTGATGATAGCGGCGTCGGCCCCGCCGCCGATACCGATTCATCGCCCATCCTACCATCACGGCCCACCCCAACCACACCTCGCAACTCCAATGCTCACCCACATCCTCATCATCGCCGTCGGCCTCGTCCTCCTTGTCTTCGGTGCCGAGCTCCTCGTCCGAGGCGCCTCCAGCGTCGCACGCGCCCTCCGCGTCCCCGACCTCGTCATCGGCCTCACCGTCGTCGCCTTCGGAACCTCAACCCCCGAACTTGCCGTCAACCTCTCCTCCGCGGTCACCGGAAACGGCGACATCGGCTTCGGAAACGTCATCGGCTCAAACATCTGCAACATCGGCCTCATCCTCGGCCTCTCCGCCCTCATTCGCTCCCTCGACATCCATGTCGGCGTCATCGTCCGCGAGATTCCGATGATGCTCCTGACCTGCCTCGTCGCCCTCGCCATGGCCTTCGACATCTTCCTCGATGACCACACCCCCGACGCCTTCGGCCGAAGCGACGGCATCGTCCTGCTTCTCTTCTTCTGCGTCTTCCTCTACTACACCCTCGCCGATGCCCGCGCCAACCGCACTGAAATCCTCGACTCCGACGCCAAACCCCTCTCCCTCCCCCTCGCCCTGGGCATGATCCTCCTCGGCCTCGCCGCACTTGTCGGCGGCGGGAAACTCACCGTCGATTCAGCCGTGCAACTCGCCGAAGCCCTCAACGCACCCCCCGTCGTCGTCGGCCTCCTCCTCGTCGCCGTCGGCACCAGTCTCCCCGAACTCGCCACCTCCACCGTCGCCGCCTATCGCGGCATGACCGACATCGCCATCGGCAACGTCGTCGGCTCCAACATCTTCAACCTGCTCTTCATCATGGGCATCAGCAGCACCGTCACTCCGGTCAACATCCCCGAAGGCGGTCATCTCGACCTTCTCGTCATGATCGGACTCTCCGCCCTGCTGATCCCCCTCTGTGCCACGCACAAGCGCCGCCTCGTCCGCTGGGAGGGCGCGCTTCTGCTGGGCCTTTACGCCGGCTATTGCGCCTGGCGACTGCTCTGACGCCGGCTCAGTGACCGTTCTGCTCTGAGGTCTTCGCCCGCACCTGGTCGAGAATCCGGTCAATCGACTCCACCGTCAGCAGGTCGTGCCGCTCTTCGTTGACCAGGGCGCACGGAGCCATCTCGCACGCCCCGAGGCACTCCATCGTCCGAAGCGTGACCAGCCCGTCGGCCGTCGTCTCCCCCGGCTCGATGCCCAGGTGCTGCCGCAGATGATCCAGCACCTTCCCATGCCCGCACACCTCGCACGCAATCGACTGGCACACCCCGATGACGACCTTCCCCCACGGTTGCAGCGAAAACTCGTCGTAGAAACTCGCCGTGTCCAGCACCTCCGAGGGCGCAATCCCCAGATACGCCGCCGTCTCCTCCAGCGCCTGCAGCGGCAGGTGGCCGTAGGCATGCTGAATCTCGTGCAGCACCGGCAGCAACGCCCCCTTCTTCACCTCGTACCGGGGCAGCACCTCGCGGTCCAGACGCTCTCGCATCGCCGCGGTCAGAAACGGCTCCTCACGCCGTTCGATCTGAAAGCCGGCCGAGTTCTTCGCAATCCACGCCATGAGTCAGCCTCGCCTCCGCTTCACCGGTCCAGTTCCGCCGCGATGATGTTCAGACTCCCCAGGACCGCCACCGTGTCGGCCAGCAGATGGCCCTCCAGCATCAGCGGCAGCGCCTGAAAGTGAATGAACGAGGGTGGCCGCGTCCGCGCCCGCCACGACCTCGGCCCGCCGTCACCCACGATGTAGTACCCCAGTTCCCCGTTGGCCGTCTCCTGCGCAGCGTAGACCTCCGCAATCGGCGCCTTCCACCCTCGGTTGGTCATCACGATCTCGAAGTGCTGGATCATCGCCTCAAGTGAGGAGTACACCGAAACATGGTCCGGCTTCGTCACCTTCGCATCGGCCCAGCAGTTCACATCGCCCTCCGGAATCCGGTCAATCAGCTGCCGCACGATCTCCGCGCTCTGCCGCATCTCAAAGAGCCGCACCAGATACCGCGCATACGTGTCCCCCTCCTCCATCACCGGAACCTTGAACGAAACCGCCTCCGCGCCATGCCCGTCCCAGTCATCCGCATAGCACAGGTACGGCTCATCCTTTCGCAGATCGCGCGCCACCCCCGACGCCCTCGCAATCGGTCCCGACAGCGACCACGCGATTGCCTGCTCCCGCGTCACGGCCCCGACCCCCTGCGTCCGCTCCATGAAAATGCGGTTGGTGTTCAGCAGCGTCTCGATGTCATCCATCGCCCGGGGCAGCAACTCATCGACGAACGTCTTCACCATCTGCCGGAATGTCTCCTCATCCGGCAGGTCCTGCATCAGCCCCCCCACCCGCGTCCAGTCCGGGTGAAACCGCTGCCCGGAGATAAAGTCGCAAATGTCGTAAATCCGCTCCCGCTGGTTGAAGCCGTACAGAAACCCCGTAAACGCCCCGAGGTCCAGCGCCGCCGCCCCGACGCACATCAGGTGATCCTGAATCCGCGCCAGTTCCGCCATGATCGTCCGCAGCACCTTGCAGCGCGGTGTGATCTCGATCCCGAACAGCCGCTCCACCGCGTGATGCCACGCAATGTCGTTGGCAATCGGCGAGACGTAGTTCATCCGGCTCACCGTGCACACGTACTGGTTGTAATCGTGATGCTCCGCCAGCTTCTCAAAACCGGAGTGGAGATACCCCAGGTGCGGCGTCACCCGCGCCACCCGCTCCCCGTCCAACTCCATCACCAGCCGCAGCGTGGTGTGCGTCGCCGGGTGCTGCGGCCCGAAGTTCAGCACCCAACGCTCCTCCGAGCCCGGGTGCTCCCGCAGATACTCCGGCGAATCTACGTCCACGTCGTAGGCGTCGTGATCCTCTGCCGGCCGAATCGTGTAGGGCATGAAGCCGCCTCCCAGCGCCGCCCGGCCGTCCGTCCGCCGGGTTCGTGACTTTCTTCACAATCAGCCCGAAGTATACCGCCCGCATCGCCCCCCGCAGCCTGGTTTCGCCCCTGGCCCGACCCGACCGAATCCCTATCATCACCCTCATGCCCACACCAGCCGCACTCCCACGAATCTCCGCCTCCGACGCCCGCCGGCTCCTCCTCTCCCTGCAACACCTCTCCCAGCCCCCGGCCGAGCATCGCTCCCGCGCTGACGCCGCCAGACTCATCCGCGACCTCGGCTATGTCCAGATCGACTCCATCAACGCCGTCGAGCGTGCCCACCACCTCATCCTTCACGCCCGCTCCGCCGGCTATCGCCCCGACTGGCTGCACGACCTCATCGAGAAGGATCGCACCCTCTTCGAACACTGGACCCACGACGCCTCCGCCATTCCCGTCGAGTGGTACCCCCACTGGAAGCACCGCTTCGCCGCATGGCAGCCCTCCAAGTGGTGGAAGCAGCGCTTCGGAACCGACTTCGAAGTAACCGCCCGTGAAATCCTCCGGCGAGTCGAATCAGATGGACCGTTGCGATCCCGCGATTTCGACCATCAACAGAACGGCCCTTCCGGCGGTTGGTGGGGATGGAAACCCCACAAGGCCGCACTCGAGTTCCTCTGGCGCCGCGGCGACCTCTGCATCGCCGCCCGCGACAATTTCCAGAAGGTCTACGACCTGACCGGCCGCATCTACCCCGACCACCACGCCGCCCCTGCCCCATCGCGCCACGAGCACCTTGACTGGGCCGGCTTCGAGGCGCTCCGTCGCCTCGGCTTCGCAACCCATTCCGAGATCGCCGCCTTCTTCCACGCCGTTCGCCCTGCCGAGATCAGCGCCTGGTGCCGCACCGCCCACCGCGAAGGACGCATTGTCCAGGTTCGCGTTGAGTCCGGTGGCGGGTCGCCCGACCGCCTCTGCTACGCGCTGCCCGACTGGGAATCGCGCCTCCGCGCTGCCCCGCCCGTCGCCGAGGTCGCCCGCCTCCTCTGCCCCTTCGATCCGGTCATCCGCGACCGCAAGCGCCTCCTGCGCCTTTTCAACTTCGACTATCGTTTCGAGGCCTTCACCCCGGAACCGAAGCGGAAGTTCGGCTACTACAGTCTCCTCCTCCAGCACGGCGACCGCATCATCGGCATCGTCGACCCCCGCTTCGATCGCTCCACCTCCACGCTTACCGTCAATCGCATCTGGCGGACCCGCGACTGCGGCCTCTCCGCCCGCGACCTCCGCCGCCTCCTCGAACCGCAGGTCGATCGACTCGCCGGATTCCTCGATGCCGACTGGTACGAGCTCCCGCCCTCCGTCGGCCTGATCAGAAAATGATGACTGCGGCCGATTGCTCGACCGCAGTCTTCGGGTCTCTCACAATGTCGTAGGACTCGCCGATCAGGCTGCCCGGCGGCGGCGCGTCGTCGTGCCGGTGAAGCGCAGACGCGGAGTCGTGAAGGACGTGCTCCGCGACGTCGTCTTCCTGGTGCGAGTGGACTTGCGGCGGGTCGTCGCCGTGGGGAAGGACGGAGTCGTGAAGGTCGGGACCGTCGTACGGGGATTGAAACCGCTGGGCTTGTTGTACAGGCTGTTGGCCTTGTTGCACAGGAACCAGTAGGTCTGCTGCGGCGTCCATGCCTTGATCTGTGACGGGGTGATCCAGCCCTGCTGCATACCGAACTCGCAGAAGAACTGCCAGAAGTTCTGCTGGCTGGGCGACATCTTCGTGCGGGCCACGCGCGGGCCGTTGAATGTCGGGAACCAGCATGTCTTGTTGCCGAACTTGGTGCTGAACGCAAAGCCGTTGCTCTTGAGCGTCTGCCAGATCTGGTTGGGCGTCTTGCGCGCCTTGGTCGCCAGGTTCTGCACGACGAAGAACGGGCTCTGGCCCTTCTTCACTGAGTTCTGAAAAGTCCTGCAAATCGTCTGCGTATTCATGAAAACTCCTTGTTCATCGGAACTGTGGTCCGATCGAGGAGGCGTCCTTCGCCGCTCGTTCGAACCTCTGCGGGGAAAGACCCTCACCCCATGCGACCATCCCCCGGCCACGCAGCCGGTTGGTCAACGTCATGCTCTTGCAAGGGTCGTGAGGACAATGAAAGACTGTCATCCATCCGGGACACTTCGGGAATCCACGCCGCAAACCGGCTCAATTCGCTGCCGGCATCACCGTTGAAGCAGTCCTGGCGCCAACGTCGCTCCCTGTTATCGTCAGTCTTTACCCGGTTGATTAGAAAAAACATGCATTCCCGCACCGAACACCCCCGACGGCCCCATAATCACGCCCCTCCAGCACCACCGGTCCGCCCTCCTCCGCTGCAATACGATTCCACAACACTCGTTGAACAGGCGGGATCGACGCTCGAATGCAAGACACCCTGACCGTCATCCTCGAAAGGGCCGCTCAGGGTGACCAGGAGGCCTGGAAGGAAGTCGTCGATCACTACGCCCCACGCGTCTTCGGCCTCCTCCGCGCTCGCAGCGGCGACCCCGAGACCGCCGAGGAGATCACTCAGTCCGTGTTCTGCACCATCGCTGCCAAACTCACCGCCGACGAGGGCTACGTCGAGTCAGGCCGTTTTGAGGCCTGGCTCTTCCGTATCGCCCTTAACCGCTTCCGCGATGAAATGCGCCGCCGTCGCCGCCAGGCTGTCCCCACCGACTCCGACCACCTCGCCGCCCGCCCCGCCGCCGAACCGCCGGCCGCCCCCGACTGGGCCCCGATGGCCTCCGCCGACGCCCTTCGGCGTGCCCTCAATCAACTCAACGACGCCGATCGCGAAATCATCGAACTCCGCCACCGTGCCGGCCTCAGCTTCCGCCAGATCGCAGACGTCCTCGACCAACCCCTTGGAACCGTCCTCGCCCGCCAGCACCGCGCCCTTGCCAAACTCCGAACCATCCTTGCCCGCGAAGTGGAATCCTGACCACGACTCCAGCCATGCACGACGACCTCAACCCCGACATCTTCAACGAGCACACTCCCCTCGACCCCGACCTCGCCGCGCTCGATGACTTCATCGGCCGCGCCCTCGTCGAAGACTCGCAGGCCCATCTGCCCGCGGGCCTCACCCGCCGCATCCTCTCCGCCAGCGTCCCCCACCTCGCCGCTCCGCCGGCTCCTCTGCGACTGGCCGTCGAGGATGATCCCGGTCCCTCCATGCTCCCGGCCCCCGGCGCCCCGTGGTGGACGCCTTTTGTCGTCATCGCCGCAGGCCTCATCCTCGCCGTCGGCCTCACCCTCCGCTTCGGCACGCAGATGATCAACAACAAGCCCGGCAACACTCCCATCGCCGCCGATACCACGGTCGATGTTGACGAGATCGACGACCGCTTCCAGCGCCTCAACCTCGCGCTCGCCGCCTCCCGCACCGACACCTTCGATGCTGAAATCGCCCTCGAATCCCTCGCCCTCGAATCCCGCTTCAACAACCTCCATGCCTCAATCCTCGCCTCGTCCCTGACCCTCAACGATCCTGCCGCCCAGCTCATCGACGTCACCGTCGATGACGCAGCCGATTACGCCGCCTGGATCGCCGCCCAACTCGAAACCTATTGACCGCCCTTATCGGGAGCATTCCCATGTCCCTCCCCCGCACCGCACTCCTCCTCACCATCGCCGCTCTCGCCGCCGCCCCCGTCATCACCGGCCGCGCGCAGAATGCCCAACCCGAGACGCCGGCCCCGGCCGCCTCCCGCGAGGTTCACGTCCTCCGCGTCGAACTTCTCCAGGAGGCCCCCGAGGGTCCCCTCTCCGTTCTCGTTGACGGTGAACCCCTGCGGGGCCGCGATGCCGACGCCATTCTCGAAATCATCACCGCCTCCCGGGGCCGCCCCTTCGCCGTCACCGCCCGCCCCGAGTCCCCTGCCGGCAACCCCCTCGACCCCGGCGCGCGGCGCGGCTCCGACAACGACAAACTCGACGACTTCGACCCCGGACGCCGGGGCGGCGACCGACTGGTCTGGCCGGGCCGCAACGGCGACAGCCGCCGCGCCCCCCTCACCGATGAGCAGATCGACGGCATCCTCGACGTCATGGCCGACTTCGCCCCCGCCTTCCACGAGAATCTCACCGCACTGCGGACCCAGAACCCCGACGCCTTCCGCGGCATGATCGAGCGGCGCGGCCAGCAGTGGCTCGAACTGGTCGCCCTGCGCAACTCCAACCCCGACGCCTACCGCCTCCAGCTCGAAGAACAGCGCACCCGCGGTCGCCTCCTCGACCTCCAGATCCGCTACTCCCAGGCACGCGAGGAATCCGACGGTCCCGAGACCCCCGAGATGGAACTCCTCAAAGAGCAGCTGCGCGAGCAGTTCGCCGCCCTCTTCGACATCCAGCAGCAGCAACGCCAGCTCGACCTTCAGACCCTCGAAACGCAGCTGGCCGACCTCAAGGCCCGCCTCGCCGACCGCGCGGCTCGCCGCGATGAACTCATCCAGCAGCGACTCGATGAGGCCGTCAGCCAGTCCTTCGGCGGTTTCATGCTCGACTCCGGCATGTGAGGCCCATCGCACGCCTCCCTATCATCTCCCGTGACCGTATCCACCGCGCCGGCCAACCCCTTTCGCCTGGTCAGCGGCTATCAGCCCGTCGGCGATCAGCCCGCAGCCATCGATGCCATCGCCGACGCCTTTGAGCACGGCGCCCGCCACGCCACCCTCGTCGGCGCCACCGGGACCGGCAAGACCTTCACGATGGCAAACGTCATCGCCCGCCTCGGCAAGCCCACCCTCATCATCAGCCACAACAAGACCCTCGCCGCCCAGCTCTACGAGGAGATGAAGGAGCTCTTCCCACACAACGCCGTCGCCTACTTCGTCTCCTACTACGACTACTACCAGCCCGAGGCCTACATCCCCCAGCGCGACATCTACATCGAAAAAGACGCCTCGAGAAACGACGATCTCGACCGCCTCCGTCTCGCCGCCACCAGCCACCTCGTCTCCCGTGATGACGTCATTGTCGTCGCAAGCGTCTCCTGCATCTTCGGCCTCGGCTCACCCCTCGAGTTCAAGAAGCGCGTCCTCCTCCTCGAAGCCGGTACGCGCATCAATCGCCGCGACCTCCTCATCGGCCTCACCGACATGCAGTACGCGCGCAACGAGATGGACCTCAAGCGCGGCGCTTTCCGCGTCCGAGGCGACGTCATCGAGATTCACCCCGCAAACGAGGAGATCGCCGTCCGCGTCGAACTCTTCGGCGATTCCATCGAGCGCCTCCAGGTCCTCAACCCGGTCACGATGGAGGTCGTCACCGACGCCCCGCGTCTCTTCATCTTCCCCGCCGTTCAATACATGCTCCCCGAGGAGCAGCTGCAGAGCGCCCTCGACGGCATCAACGCCGAACTCGAAGAGCAGGTGCAACGCCTCAAGGGCCAGGGCCGTCTCCTCGAAGCCCACCGCCTCATGGCCCGGACGAAGTACGACGTCGAGATGATCCAGGAAGTCGGCTTCTGTTCCGGCATCGAAAACTACGCCAGACACCTCGATGGCCGCCCCCCCGGCAGCCGCCCGTTCACACTTCTCGACTACTTCAATCACGTCCCCGGCCGACCCGCCGACGACTGGATCGTCATGATCGACGAATCCCACGTGACCGTCCCGCAGATCTCCGGCATGTTCTTCGGCGACCGCTCTCGCAAGCAGACCCTTGTGGACCACGGCTTTCGACTCCCAAGCGCGATGGACAACCGCCCGCTCCGCTTCGAAGAGTTCGAGGAGCTCGTCCCCCGCGTCCTTTACGTCAGCGCTACCCCGGGCCCCTACGAACTCGAACGGACCGGCGGAACCATCGTCGAACAGATCATCCGCCCCACCGGCCTGGTCGATCCCGAGATCGTCATTCTCCCGGCCTCCGGCCAGGTCTCCGACCTCATCGAACGCTGCCGCGAACGCGCGGACCGCAACCAGCGCATCCTCGTCACCGCGCTGACCAAGCGCCTGTGCGAAGACCTCACCCGCTACCTCGGCGAGAAGGGCCTCAAGGTCCGCTACCTCCACAGCGAAATCGACACACTCGAACGCCTCGAAATCCTCCGCGCCCTCCGCGAAGGCGAGTTCGACGTCCTCGTCGGCGTCAACCTTCTCCGTGAAGGCCTCGACCTCCCCGAAGTCTCCATGGTCGCCATCCTCGATGCCGACAAGGAGGGCTTCCTCCGCTCCACGACCAGTCTCATCCAGACCATCGGCCGCTGCGCCCGCAACATCGACGCCCGCGTCATCATGTACGCCGACAAGGTCACCCCCTCGATGCAGGCCGCCATCGACGAAACCGCCCGCCGACGCGCCACACAACTGGCCTACAACGAAGAGCACGGCATCACCCCCACCCAGATCACCAAGGCCATCCGCCGCGGCATTGAGATGGAGGTCAAGGCATCCAGAACCGTCCGCGACGCCGTCGGCGCTGCCGAGGAGACCTTCGACCGCGATGAACTCGCCTCCATCATCGAGGCCGAGATGCTCGACGCGGCCGAAAGCCTTGACTTCGAACGCGCAGCACAACTCCGCGACCAGGTCGCTCTGCTCAGGCAGCAGCCCGCAGACGAAAAGGTCCGTCGCTCACAGGTGGAGAAGAAGACTTCGGCGCGCTCTCGCCGCCGTAAGTGACTTCTGGATCCGGCACACGATTGTGTCCTCAATTCCGACGAATCACCAGCACGGTGATGTCGTCATGGCGCTTGGGACCCTGAAAGTCCTCTACATCGTTCACCAGTGACTGACATATGTTGCCCTCGCCCTGCAGTGCATGGCGGGCCAGCGAGTCCAGCATGCGCTGCTCGCCGAAGAACTCGCCTTCCGCAGCCAAGGCGTCCGTCACGCCGTCAGTGTACACCACGAGACTCTCGCCTCTGCTCAGCCGAAGTTCACCGTCACCGTAGGATTCGGATTCAAGAATCCCCAGGATCGTCCCCGTCACTTCCCCGACCTGCACCGCACCACCACACTTCGACACGAGCACAGGACGCGGGTGGCCGGCGTTGGCATAGCGCAGCACCCCGGACTCGATGTCATAGAAGCCGAGAAAGAGCGTGACGAACAACGATCCCACGTTGTCCCGTCGCAGCAATTCGTTTGCACTCGCCAAGACCTGCCCCGGCGAGGTCTCCGACCGGACCAGGTTTCGCAGCAGCGTACGCGTCACAGCCATGAAGAGCGCGGCCGGCACACCCTTGCCGGATACATCTCCGATTGCAAAATACAGCTGCCCGTCGATGAGGTCAAAGTCGTAGAAGTCGCCGGCGACCCGCCTCGCCGCACGGTTCTCAGCATAAAGATCAAACTCCCGCTTTTCAGGAAAGGGAGGAAACTTCTGCGGCAGCAGGGAGCGCTGAATCTGCCTTGCAACTCGAAGTTCGCTCTCTACCGCCTCGCGGGCCTTCGTTTCATGCGTCAGTTCGGACACATACCGCCGAAGATCCGCCACCATCCGATTGAAGGCCGCTGCCAGTGCACCGATCTCGTCGCCGCGCATATCGAGAGACACATCGGCCGTCAGATTCCCCTCTCCGACGTTGCTGACCGCCTTGCTCAGCCGCTCGATCGGTCGGACCAGCCGTGTCCCGACCCACCAGACACTGCCGATCATGAGGATCAGTGTGACGGCCAGCCCAACGCTTGCCACCTTCAGTTGATCACGTTGAAACTGAAGGACCTCGTCTTCGGGTGTACCGGTCCCGAGCGACCAGCCGGTCGACCGGATCGGCGCATACGCGAGCCACGTCGGCTGATCCGGAATCAACGACGTCGTTCGCAACACTCCGGTTCCGCCGTCAAGCATCCGCCGACCAACCTCCGCCAGTTCGCCGACACCGGTATCAGCCGCAACCTCAAAGATGGTCCGACGCGACGGTTCTGTGGTGCCAGGCTCCGAGACCAGCCAACCGTTGCGGCTGAGGATCAGAAACATCCCCTCGCGCAAAGACGCCAGCTCGGGATGGTGCTGGAGTTCGTCGATCGGAACATCCACCGTCGCCACTCCCGCAAACGCTCCGTCACGAAAGAACGGAGCTGAATAAGTGCACATCACGATGTCGCCGGCACCCTCATCGAAGAACGGGTCAGTCCAGATCGGTTGACCCGTCGCCTCGGGCGCTGAGTACCACTCCCACGAACCATCGGCATAGTCGTACGCCTCTGATGCCACTTCGACCCGCACCAGCGTCGAGCCGGAACGGTGAACGTATGGCGCAAAGAGCCGGCGCTGACCATCTCTCGCCTCAGGAACGAATGCAATGCACGAGCCGTAAACCAACTCGTGGCCCGCGACATTTCCCTCCAGAATGGAGAACAGATGTTCCTCGGTCAGCCCGCCGACCCGCGTCAGCAGGGACGCCGTCGCGTCGGCGATCCGTGCGATCTCTGCAAAGCGCGCATCAAGGCGATCGGCCTGGCTGCTCACCAGAGCCACCTGTTGCCGCTGCTGCTCCCGAACGCCTTGCTCACGCAGTTTGGTGACAATCACTGCCAGTGACAACAGGTAAATCAACAGCAGCGGTGCCGCGATGGCGAGAATCAGCTTCCAGCGAATCGAGAGGGTCACGCCCGGCTCCATAATCACCGCACGCCCGACTCCCGTTCACCCGACTGGCCGGCGCGGACTACTTCGCGCTCTTCACCGCAGCCGCCAGCTCCTCGTACGGCGGCTCGTTGGCCGGCGTCTCCGAAACCCACGCGTACGCCACCGTTCCCGTCGAGTCGATCACGAAAGCTGAGCGCTTCGGCACATCCCGCATCCCCTTCAGGTCCGGATGCACGCCGCCCCAAGCTTTGCTCACGTCGCGGTTGAAGTCAGAGAGAATCGGGTAGGGGATGTTCTCGCTCTCGCGGAACTTCGCCGTCACAAAGGGGCTGTCCGGGCACACCCCGAAAACCTTCGCCCCCAGGGCTTCCCACTTCTTCCAGTCATCCCGCATCGTGCACATCTCCTTGGTGCACACCCCGGAGAAGGCCAGCGGCATGAACAGCAGCACCACCTTTTCCTTCCCAAGCATCTCTGCGAGATTCACCGTCTTGCCCGGTTCGTACGGCAATTCAAACGCTGGAGCCTTCGTGCCCTTCTCAACGCCCATCCGACACCTTCCTTCCGGCCCCATCCGGGCCTGACTGAGTCAAAAAAACAATCACGGCGCTCTGCACCGCGATTGTTGGATCTCAATGCTGTCAGGCAAGCCGGGTGTCCCGGTTACTGAACCTGCCGGACCTCCACGTCGCTCGCCCGGTTCGGCTGCGCTGCCTGCAGGTACACCGTGACCGGCGGAATCGACGCCGGGATCGGCACCTGCACCGTCGCCGTTCCCGACCCGTTCGCCTGCCCCTGCGCGCCCAGCACCGGGTTCTCCAGCGCCAATGCGATGCCCAGTTGCGGGACAAACGTGTTCCCGTACCCGCTCAGACTGTAGACGAAGTAGACCGGCCTGTTCGCCGTCGCTCCCGTCGCCTGCAATGTCGCCCGCTGCCCCCGCACCAGTTGCGTCGCCTCCAGACTGAAGACTGCCGGGTTTGCCGTCACCTCGAGATAGACCAGTTCCTCCTGGTACCACCCCGCCCGCGATGGATCACGCCCCGAGAGCGAGGTCGAGATCACGTAGTACCCCGGAGGCGTGGCGAGATTGATCGCCATATCAAAAGTCAACTCCGTCGGGTCAGTCGTCAGCCAGTCGTACCCGTCCGTGTCGCCGTCGGCGGCCGCAAAATACCGAACATCGCTTAACGGCCCGTAGTCGATGAACTCAGGCGTCGTCGGCTCAAAGAGCAGCGGCCCGTCGCCCTCGATGCTCGGATCATCTGTGCCGCGAACGACAAAGGCGTAATCCTCTTCGCCGTCCAGCGCCCGCACGCCGATGGAGACATCGTTCCCGGCCTGCACCGTGAAGTAGTTCAGCTGACCGATGCCTCCGGGCGGATCGATCTGCCCGATGAAATCGAAGGTCTCGAAACGATCCGTCGAAATCTCATCGTCATGGCACGCCGAGCAGTCTCCTTCGACGAATGTTCCGTACACGGGGTACGCACCTGCCGCGCTCCCCGCCGCCAGGGCGCACGCCGCGGCCGCTCCAATCATCATCCGGTGAAGCATCTCCGACTCCTCCTCCGTAGGCAGCAACTCTTCCATTGGACAAACAACGCCATCCGGGCCGGCACTCATCAGATACCCGAACCGGCCTCCGGCAGTTTCAGAGTACCCCGATTTCCCAGCAATGCACGCACAATCTCATCGCGGCTTTGCAAAAACGGACCGGAGATAACGGTCCCCGACTTATCAGACCCTGCAAGGTCGGCCCGGCACGACACTGAAACAACTCCCGCGCACTCCGATTTATTCAGCCACCACATACGGCTCCAGCCGGCCCCGGATCACCGGCCCGATTCCCTTCACGCGCTCAAGGTCAGCCGTGCTCTCAAACCCTCCCCCCGACTCCCGCTCGGCAACGATCGCCCCCGAGAGCGCCGGCCCAACCCCCGGCAACGCCTGCAGCGCCCCCGCCGAGGCCGTGTTTACGTTCAGCCGCATGTCCACCTCCGCCTCCAGCGCTGCCCGCCCCGCCGAGTCCAGCCGCGCCGGCACGATCGTGCATACCAGCAGCCCCGCCGTCGCCGCGAGCGTCACCGCAGCCAGCACGATCGAATCAGCCCGGTCCTCAGGCGTCGGCGACCCCTCAGCCATACCTCTCACTCCGGCGGCATGTAATCCAGGGCTTCATCGCTCATCCGTTCCACCCAGTCGCGCTCCGAGGGGATCGAACAGCGAAGCGACCGTCGCGAAAGCTCGCCATGGACCTCCCCCATCCGCGCCAGCGAGGGCTTGGCCCGCCCCGATGAGGTGATCAGGCCCGCCGCCGGCAGCTCCGACGCCGCGTGGTCAAAGAGCTCGTGGACGCAGACCGACTCGACGAACGGCTTGCTCGCCGCCATCGCGCACGCCCGCGCCAGCCAGTCGCTTTGCACCTGCGGATCCCACGGTGTGCCCAGGTGACCTGCCGGATCAACCCCGTTCTGTACCGCAGGCCTGCGGCTCGGAGCCCCCAGGGCCGAGATGATTACCGGCAACTCCAGGTGCACAAGACGGTCCAGCAGCGAACTGACCTGGAAGAGGTCGCGCGTCGCCATGCCGCGCTTGTGGTGCCCCAGCAGAAGCCGCACGCCGAGGCAGTCGAGGTTGAAGCCGGCCGATGCCACCGTCTCGGCGTAGACGATCGGCGGAAGCGACTTGTTGTTCTGCGCGTAGTACTCGCCGAAGACCTCGGAGATCTCGATCATCACCTTTCCCGCCGGGTGCAGCGACTTCACCAGCGAGGTCGCCATGCGGGTCAGGTCCATCAGCTGCTCGTAGCCCAGCGTGAAGCTGTCGTTGATGTGGACGCTGCTGACGACGTTCCAGATCGTCACCACATCCCGGTAGCGGTTCACGATCGCCTCGATGTGCTCGTGCAGCAGGTCGTAGGTCGTGTCGTAGTCATGCTCCCAGATGTACAGCCATTCCGGAACCGCAAGCGCGCGAAAATCGATAATCGGCCCCAGCATCACCGGACACCGCGCCCGCCGCGCCCACTCCATCCACCGGTCGTACCGCGACCAGTCGTACTGACCTTCCTCCGGCTCCAGCTCCCGCCAGCGGATCGGCAGTGACACGTAATCGAAATCCGTGGACATGATCTTGCCCAGCGGCTCGGCAAACTGGCTCTGGTGCACCGCACACCCGAGCGCCGGACGCGGCTCGGACCCCAGCGAAAGCCGCATCGAGAGCAGCGCATCGGCGTGCAGAATCGCCAGCCGGTTGGTCGCCCCGATCGCGCCGATCAGCGCCTCCCGCCCCAGGGCGTCGGCCGCGGCCGGGTCGCGCTCCTGGATGCCCAGCGCCCGGACCAGCGCATCCCGGGCCGCCTCCCACTCGCGCAGAATTGTGTGCTCAGGCGGCAGGTCGAAGAGTTGCCAGTCCTCGAATTTGACCAGGAACGACTTCACGCGGTGCCGCGCCAGCTCAACATGCAGCAGGTACGGCTCATCCCGCGAGGGGAGCAGACACGTCTGCAGCAGCAGCCGACCGCACTCCCCCAGATCAGCCATCACCGCAAGGGCCGTCGACTCTTCGCTCTGGCGGTCGCAGCAGATCACGCCGTCCCGCACCGCGATGTCGCCGCTGACTCCGATGTCGTCGTGCCCCAGCAGATGCGCATGCTGCAGCATCTGCTCAATCGACGCTGCATCCTGTCCGGGAACTGAGAATCGGATCATCGACCCCTGCTTTCCGCAAGCCCTGTGCCGGCAGTCCATTCTCGCAACGGCCCACTCGCTGGCAAGTAACGCCCCCGGCAACTCTTTCCGCACCTCCCCGCGCTCCGTCCCGCCGACCCGCTACATTTCCTCATGCCCGACTCTCCCTCTGCGCCGCCCCGCAACGGTCCGCTCACCCCCCTGCGCTCCGGAAAGGTGCGCGATCTCTATCGAATTCCCCCCGACGCCGGCGGCCCGCGCCTCCTCCTGGTTGCCTCCGATCGCCTCTCCGCCTTTGACGTCATCATGCCCACCCCTTTTCCCGGCAAGGGCGCGTTGCTGACCGAGATCAGCAATCGCTGGTTCGACTGGATCGAAGCCAACCGCCTCGCCGACCACCACCGCCTCACGACCCGCCTCGATAACCTCGGCCTTCCCGATGACATCCGCCGTGACTTCGAGGGCCGGGCAACTGTCGGCCGCGAGGTCCGCATCATTCCAATCGAGTGCGTGGCACGGGGCTACCTCGCCGGCTCGGGCTGGAAGGAGTACCGCCGGTCGCAGACCGTCTGCGGCATTCCCCTGCCCGCCGGCCTCCGCCTCTCCGATCAACTCCCCGAACCGATCTTCACCCCCGCGACTAAGGCCGAGTCCGGCCACGATGAGAACATCTCCTTCGAGGAGGTCCGCCGCCGCATCGGGGGCGACCTGGCCGAGCGCCTGCGCGATCTGACGCTGCGGCTCTACGCCCGGGCGGCCGACTACGCCCGGCAGCGCGGCATCATTCTCGCCGACACCAAGTTCGAGTTCGGTTTCGCCCTCGACGCCCAAGGGAAGGCGACCGATCGTCTGCTCCTGGCTGATGAGGCGCTGACGCCCGACTCCTCCCGCTTCTGGCCCGCCGACGACTACGAACCCGGCCGGGAGCAGAAGAGCTTCGACAAACAGTTTGTGCGCAATTACCTGGAGACGCTGGTTGAGAGCGGGCGGTGGAACAAGCAGGCGCCGGGGCCGGAGATTCCCGCCGAGATCGTCGCCGCGACGATCGAGAAGTACCGAAGTATCCGCGCCCTTCTTTTCGGCTGAGCGACGATGAGCCGACTTCCCTTCGATCCATCCCGGGTTCGAGGCGCCGCACCGGCGCGGGCTGTCCCGCCTCGAAGCGCCGACGCCCCGCTGACGGTCACGCAGGTTGCCGAAGTGATCAGCAACGCCCTCTCGGCCGGCGTTCCGGCCGGCCTCCGCGTCGTCGGGGAGGTGAGCAACCTGACCCGCCGCAACCACTGGTATTTCGCCCTGAAGGATGAGACCTCGGTTCTGAAGTGCGTGGCGTGGGCGAGCAAGGCGCGGACCTTCGGCTTCGAGGCCGCCGACGGCATGGAAGTCGTCGCGACGGGGACGGTGCAGTATTACGGCCCGCAGGGGCAGTGCCAGCTGTACGTTGACCGGCTGGAGCCGGTGGGGGCGGGGGCGCTGGAACTGAAGTTCCGGGCGTTGTGCGAGGAACTTCGGGCGCTTGGGTATTTCGCGCCTGAGCGGAAGAGGCCGCTGCCGTACTTTCCCAGGCGCATCGCGGTGATCACCTCGCCGACGGGGGCGGCGATCCACGACGTGCTGGACACGATGAAACGGCGCTGCCCGGCGGTGGCCGTACTGCTGGTGCCGGTGCGGGTGCAGGGGGCGCAGGCGGCGCCGGAGATCGTCGCAGCGCTGAAGCGCGTGGCGAAGATTGCCGGGCGTCGGGGCATCGACGCGGTGATTCTGACGCGGGGCGGGGGCTCGATGGAGGATCTGTGGGCCTTCAACGAGCGGATCGTGGCCGAGGCGCTCTTCAACTCCCCCCTGCCGGTGGTGGCGGCGATCGGGCATGAGACGGACACGACGATTGCGGAATTGGTCGCCGACGTGCGCGCAGCCACGCCGACGCAGGCGGCGATGATGGTCACACCCAACCGTTCCGATCTTTCCGCGCAACTTGATCAACTTCAGCGGCGGCTGAGCGCTTTTGTGCGCACGCAGGTGCGCTTCGAGACGCAACGGCTGGAACGGCTCCGGGCGCAGCTGGGCACGCCGCAGGACCTGGTGCGGCGTGCGCGGGAGACGCTGGAGGAACGCGGACGCGACCTGCACGGCGTTTTCGCGGCGAATCTGCGGGAGCGGCGGCAGCATCTGAACACCTCGGAGCGTCTGCTTGACAGTCTGAATCCGCGCCGGGTTCTCTCACGGGGCTACTCGATGACATGCGATGCGAAGGGGAAGATTCTGCGTTCCTCCACCATGGCCCGAGCGGGCGCGCTTGTGCGCACAACGCTGCACGACGGCTCGTTTACCTCCCGGGTCGTCGAGGAAGGCGAGCCGCCGAAGCGGCGCACCGAACCGCCTGAATCACCGGAGCAGTTGCCGCTGTTCTGACCCGCAGGCCCGGATGGGCGATAGACTCCCCCCTTATCGGAGAGACCCGCGATGAGCCGCAAGAAGGCACTGCCCGATCCCGAGACGCTGGATTACGAGACAGCGCTTGGCGAACTCGAGGCCATCATTGAGCGGATCGAGGGGGGCGAGACGGGGCTTGAGGAATCGCTGGAGGCCTATGAGCGGGGGGTGGCGTTGCTGAAACGCTGCCGGGCGGTCCTGGCAACCGTCGAGCAGCGGGTGGAGTCGCTGGCGGAAACGCCGGCCGGCTCGACTGAGGCGGGTGAGGGAGAGGATGATCAGTAGCCCGGTCTTCCGGCGCAGGTGAAGCCCCGCGTGTATCTCACTCCCTATTACCCCTTCTACCTTGCCGTACTGATCTTCGTCGCCCTATTCGGAGCGATCGTCGGGTCATTTCTC
Source organism: uncultured Vicinamibacteraceae bacterium (assembly GCA_964585855.1). Lineage (GTDB taxonomy): Bacteria > Planctomycetota > Phycisphaerae > Phycisphaerales > UBA5793 > CAZPFK01. The sequence goes on along the minus strand of CAZPFK010000008.1, from coordinate 3,568 downwards.
AACGTCGTCATCTACCGGCTGCCGGCGGGGCGGAACATCGTCTCGCCGCCGTCGCGCTGTCCGCAGTGCGGGCGCAACCTGCGGTGGCACGAGAACCTGCCGGTCGTGGGGTGGTTCCGGCTCGGAGGACGATGCGCCGGGTGCGGGGTGCGGATCAGCCCGCAATACTGGCTGATCGAGCTGCTCTGCGCTTCGCTCTTTGCCGGCGTGTTCATCCTCTATTACGTTGTTCATCCCGAGGCGCCGGTCGTGGGCGGGATCGGGCCGGAGTCATTCGCTCGGCTTGGGCTTGGACAGACCTGGCCGATGCTGGTGTTGCATCTGGGGCTGATCGCCTCGCTGCTGGCGATGACGATCATCGATGCACGCACCTTCACCATCCCGATTCAGATCACCTGGTTCCTCACAGGGCTGGCGGTTGCAGCCCACGCGGTGACTGTGCTCATTCTTGCGGAGGTCGGGGAGTTCACGACGCCGCAGCGGATCACGCTGATGTCGATGAGCGACCCGATCGACCTGACGGCCTGGACGATTCCGCTGATTCCGCCGATCGCCTTCAACGCGGCGGCTGGGGCGTGCGTGGGGCTGTGCGTGAGTCTGTACCTGCGGCATTGCAACGTGCTGCGGCACAGCTTCCTCGACTTCAATCTGTTTGTGAAGGAGGAGGACTCGATTATCTCCTATCCGGGGGCGCGGCGGGAGATGGAGTGGGAGATCGGGTTTCTGGTGCCGATGATCCTCGGGGCGATCGCGGCGACGCGCCTGCCGACCTTTCCGCTCGATCAGTACCCGGATGTATGCCAGGTGCTCGGGTCGGTGGCGATGGGGTATCTTGTCGGGGGCGGGCTGATCTGGGGAGCGAGACTGCTCGGGACCTACGCCTTCGGCAAGGAGGCGATGGGGTACGGCGATGTTCACATTCTCGCCGCGGTCGGGGCGTGCCTCGGATGGATCGATCCGATTTCGATCTTCTTTCTTGCGCCCTTCATGGCGCTCGTGAGCATGATTATCATTTCGCTGGCATCGCGGCTGTCGCGCTCGGCTCCGCCGTATGTTCCCTACGGGCCGTGGCTGGCGCTTGCGACGTTGTTTGTGCTGCTGGCTGATCCGTTGATTGAACCGTTTCTCTCGTTGATGCTTGGGGGGCCTGTGAATCTGCCGTGAGGGGGGAGGCAGGCACTGGGGATCAGGCACTTGGCATTGAGGAATACCAGGCTGAAGCGCAAGCGAGGCCTTCTGATTGGCCCAACGAGCCGGAAGCGTGAGCGACGGACACATCCCGTCATGCCCGCGCAGGTGGGCATCCAGACCGTATTGGCCGCCGTGCGGACCACTTCCCGAATCAGTGGTGGCCGGGCGGTGCCGGCCTGTGCCGTCTCCCACTTGCCCAACCGGATGCCGAACGGTATCCTGACAGCAAGGCGAAAAGGACGTCTTCAAAGATGGCGATATCGATGTCACGGAAACGCCGTTCCGCGATACAGAAGGGAACTTCAATGGCCAAAGCTAGAGCGAAATCAAACAAGGGCGATAACGGGAAGGTCCGTGCGAAGCAGGTTGCCTCAACGGATCTACCCAAGAAGACGTTAGAAGAGGCGCTTCGCGTTCCGCAGGTAATAAACGATCAATATGCTGGCAAACTGGCCACATGGGACGACATCGCCAAGGGGCTGGGGGTTTCTGCAACGAGTCAACAGAACAAATACTTCCTGTGGTCCGCGACGGCGTACGGGCTTGTCGAGAAAGACGAACAGGACCAATATCACCTGACAGAGATCGCAAGGAAGATTCTTGCGCAGACGTACGAGGGTGAGCGTAAGGAGGGCATCATCAAGGCGATTGCCAAGCCCGCAATTCTAGGTCGTTTCTATAGCGACTACGGTGCCAGTTTACTTCCTTCCGGCGAGATCTTTCGCAATGTCCTCGAGCAAAAGTACTCAATACCGAAGCCCCGCATTGATGAGACCATCGATCTAATCATCAAAAACGCCCGGTTCGCGGGCTTGCTTGAGGACCAGTCCGATGGGAAGCAACGGTTACGCTCAGGAAATGAGGCCGTCGGTATTTCTACAAGTGGCGAAACGGCTCCCCAGAACGGATCGATGGAGTCGGCATCAGTAACTCCCGAATCAGACTCGACGACCGACTTCACAACCGCATGCTTCGTAATTACACCTATTGGAGAGGAGGGCTCTCCCGAACGTAAGCACGCGGACATGATGCTGAAGCACCTAATTGTGCCGGTGTTAGAAGAACACAATATAAAGGCTATTCGGGCTGATCGGATTTCCAAGCCGGGGCACATTACGAAGCAGACCGTTGAGCACATCGCCTACTCTCGAGTTTGCATTACCGACCTTTCGTTTGGAAACCAGAACGCCCACTACGAATTGGGGGTACGTCACGCATTCAATCTCGCATCTGTGCAAATAATCCGAAAGGGCGACAAGATTCCTTTCGACGTCCAACAGGGAAGAACGATCATCATCGATACTTCCGACCCGTATACGATCATGGACAGGATCGTGACAGCCAAGGCCGAGCTTTCCGAGCATGTGCAAGCGATCCTCGCTGGCGCAAACGCACAGGAAGACAGCCCGATACGGATGTATCTCCCGAAGCTTTCAGTGAAGTTCAACTAGCGCTGCTGGCGGACGAGCGTCACCACATGCACCTGGGTCAAGGGCACAACGCAGGGCCCCCGAAGTCGCAGACAGCGCGGAGCGGGAATCGCCCGCTTCTCGGGAAAGTCTCCCACTTACCGGGAGACTCTCCCGGTAACCCTGCGACTCTCCCGCTTACCGTAGAAGTCTCCCGCTTACTGTACGATCCTCCCGGTAACCGTAGATGTCTCCCGCTTACTGTACGATCCTGCCGGTAACCGTAGAAGTCTCCCAGTTACTGGGAGAAGTTCTTTTTTGGCGGTTCTTGCCCTGTTGGCGCAGTTTTTGCGGAGTAGCGCGGCAGGGGCCAGGTTGCAGCCGGGGTAACGTGTGAAGTGATCGGCCCAGCCACAGGAGTGGCTGGGCTTTGGGGAGGCGGCGAGGTGGGTGGCCTGTTGAGGATGGCCGAGCATCCGCGGCCCGGGCATGCCCGGGGCTATATGGGTAGGGAACCCGCTTACTGACGTGCGCGGCTCGTTTTGGAGTCCAACGGCTTCGCTTGCGCTTCAGCCTGGTAGGTCCGTGAGGGTTTGATCGCGATGCACCGCCGACTCGCTGCGCTCGCTGGCGGGGGCACCCGATCCGCCGCCGGGCATGCCCGGGGCTGTATGGGTAGGGAACCCGCTTACTGACGTGCGCGGCTCGTGTTGGAGTGTCAGGAGGCTTCAGGGTGGAGGAGGTGAGAGGGTCGCCGAGGCGCTTACTGACGTGCGCGGCTCTTTTCTCTGGATGCCCGCCTGCGCGGGCATGACGGAGGGGGACTCGCTTTGGATCGTAATGCACGGATCGGCGGGCGCGGAGGCCGGCCGCCACTGGTCCGGGATCACACAGGCAAGATGCCTGTGCTACTGGGACTGGATGCCCGCCTGCGCGGGCATGACGGGGGCTGGGTTGAATGAAAATGG
>CAZPFK010000007.1:23651-62730 GCA_964585855.1 uncultured Vicinamibacteraceae bacterium | reverse complement strand
TGGTGGGTGACGGCTCCCAGCACCGGCGCGCCGGGGGATTCCGTCGGCGTCAGCAGGTCCAGCGCGAAGCAGTTGTCAAAGAGTCGAATCCTCCGGTCGCCCTCGACCCGCTGCAGCAGGCAGCGCGAGAGCTCCGCCCCGGTCGCATCGCCGTCGGAGTGGAGAATCCGGGCCCGATGGTGTCCGCCCTCAAGGCCAAGCGCCGGCCGGCCCGAGGCCTCGCGGTCGAAGCGCATGCCCCAGGATTCGAGTTCGGCGATGCGCTCGGCGGCGGACTCCACGGCGATGCGCGCAATCTCTGGGTCGGAGAGGGCGCAGCCGGCGTCGAGGGTGTCGCTGAGGTGGGAATCGAGCGATTCCGGGTCGGAATCCAGCACCGCCGCGACTCCGCCCTGCGCCCAGGAGGTCGAGGAGCGGCCCGGCTCGGACTTGGTGACGAGGATGACGTCGCCGTGCTCGGCGGCGGCGATCGCAGCGCGCAGGCCGGCGACCCCGCTTCCGATGACCAGCGTGTCGCAGAAGATGTGCGGCAGCAGCAGGCTGCGGAAGGGAATGAGATACCGGCGTTCGTGGAGAATTGAGTTCACCGTTGCCCCGCCTCCGACACCCGGCTCACTCGGGAATCAACCGTCCATGGGCATTTCCATGCCCATGCTGTTGAACATTTCCTCGATGATCGGCAGCATCCGCTGCATCAGGTCGCCTATCAGGCCCATGGCCGCTTCGCTGCCGTCACCGAACGCGCCGGTGGTCACGCGCTCCTCGGTCGTGTCCAGTGAGGCCTTCACCGCTCCCAGCATGCGCTTGGTCATCTCCATCTCCGCTGCAGCGGCCGGCATCTCCACGTCGATCTTCCACTCATCGCCGATGAGCACGAAGTTCAGGTCGGAAAGCATCGGGTCGCCCTCAACCCACGCCGTCGTGCCCGCTGAATCGAAGGAGAAAGTTGTCGTATCGGCGAGACTATCCAGTTCGGCGGCCGCTTCCTCGACTCCGCCGGTGAGGTCCATGTCGCCAAAATCCATTGGCATGCCCATGCCGCCGCCGCCGCCCCCGCCAAACGTTGCCGACATCTGCTGCTGAACTGCGGGATCGCTGATGATTGTCACGAAGTCCCGTCCGTACGCCGTCACGCACGCCCGATCGAGGGCCTGGAAGGAGGTCAGCACCGAGCCGATCTCGTTCATCAGTTCGGTCTCTTCAGGAGTATCGGTGTGCGCCAGCGTCATCAGCCCCGCGTAGTTCTGCTGCCGGATCATCGACGCCGCCGCGCGGAAGAGCTCCGCCGGAGTCGTGGCGGGCGTCACCGACGGGTCAGCCGCCGGGCGGGGCGAGTCATCGCCGGCGTCGGCGATTCCGGAATCGAGTTGATCGGCGGTAATCGTTCCGGAAGCGAGGTTGAAGGCCCCCTGCAGGTCGCGGACCAGCGGGTGGGCATCGCCGAGTTCCGTCCGGGCGCTCTCCAGCGCGCTGCCGTAGGCCTCCGCCTGCTGCGTCTTCGTCTCCTGCAGCCGGCTGCGCAGGTCCTCCAGCACCGGGCCGTCCTCTCCGCCCCGTCCCAGCACCGGCGCAGCGCCCTGCAGACGCTCCACCAGCGAGATCATGTTCTCAATGGACCGCGCCTTGTGCTCCAGCGTCTGCGCCAGCAGCTGGTCGGCGGCGATCATCCGCTCGGTTCCTGCCGCCGCCCGCGCTGTTGCCTGCCGTGCCTCCGACGACGCCCGCTCCGCCTGCGCGATCGCCGCATCCATCGCGGGAATCACGCTGTTGGTCCATTGCGCCTGCAGGTCGGAGTAGCGCCGGTCAATCTCGCGCGCCGTCTCCTGCAATTCCCCGCGAACGATCGTGACCTGCTGACCGATCTCCGCCGAACGCCGGTTCAGGTCGGCAATCGAGTTGGCGACCGACTCCTGCGTCAGTTCCAGCTGCACCAGTTGCGATTCGATCTCGACCAGGCGCGGCCGCGCCAGCTCCAGCATCGACTCCAGCTCCGCCGCCGCCGCCGTCTTCGCATCGGCCTCGCGCGACTTCGCCGCTGCCCGCTCCAGCACGGCAATCTGCTCCTCCAGCGGAACCGACGAGGCCGACTCCTTGATCTCCGCCGACTCATTCCGAAGGGCCGCCTCCGCCGCCTGCTCGGCCTCAAGTCGGCCCTGCAGCGCCTCGACCTGCTCGCGCGCCTCGGTGCGCTGCGCCTGCAGATCGCGACGGCGCGATTCGTTGTCTGCCCGCTGCGCCTCCAGTCGGCTGATGGCATCGGAGAAGTTGTAGGTCTCAAGGCCGGCGATGATCGCGTGCTGCCGCGCCGCCTTGTCCAGCAACCCCTGAATCGAGGCCGCCTCCTGCAGGTAGGCCCGGTTGACCGCATCGGCCGCCGTCAGCTCCAGCCGCGCCAGCCCCATCAGCGCCTCGGCGGAGATGGCGTGCTTGGCCGCCGCCTGCCCCGTCGTCCCGCCGTCGGCCGAAACGGCCTGCACGGCCTCGTTGAAGTTGGACTGCTGAACGTCAGCGCCGAAGCTCGTCGTCGGCAGCAGCGAGGCCTTCTGTGTGGCCAGCGTGCCTTCCTGGATCTGCTCGCCGGCCTCACGGGCCGCCTTCGACTCTGCATTGTCGCAGCCGACAAGCAGCAGCGAAAGCGATGCAAGGCCGGTTGAACAGGCAAGATACGATCGGCGTCGATGGGTCGTCACTGCAGGGCCTCGTCTCTCGGGTGGGGGGAAAGCATCCACTGTATCCGCTCAGGGCGGGGTCTATCAACGATGGACCGGCTCTTCCTCGCCGGCGCCCCCGCCCCCGCCGGCCTCCTCCGGCTCCTCCGCGGCCTCCGTTCCGGCCAGCGACCGCTCATCCAGAATCCTCGGCGGCTCATACTCCACCGGGTACTCCGGCCGGGGCTGGTACATCGAGCGGATCCACTCGACGGCCCGCTGGAAGAGCATGTCCTGCGGATCGCGGAAAACGGGTCGCCACCCCTGCACCCTGGGGTGCTGCCGGATCGCATATTGCGGCGAAAGCCCCATCTGCAGCAGCAGGGAGTTCTCCGGGCGGTCGTAGTCGATCAGCGGCTCGCCGTCGATGGTCAGCCGTTCCAGCGTCAGCAGGTTGGAGTAGACAGTCTGTTCATCGTTGACGCGGCGGTTGAAGAGGAACAACTCCCCCGCCTCCAGCCCGCCGTGGCACTCATTGGTCGCACAGGAATTGATCAGCCACGTCCGGTGGACGTTGAGGCGAAACTTGTTCAGCGACTCCGGCTCCGTGAGCACCTTCACCCTCGGATACAGGTGCCGCGCCTGCAGCCGGAACATCACGTCGAGAATCTCCGTCTCCGGCTTCGAATAGAAGCGACGGCGCGACTCCGGCGTTCGCGGCAGCAGGTCGCTCTCGGCGTATTCGGCCAGGAGGTCATCGATCACGTCGCGCGGAATGATCAGCCGCGGCGACTCCTTCAGATTCACCTCGTAGACGCGGATGAGGTTGGCATCCTCCTCGGAGAGCAGCCGGCCCTGCAGCAGCGCCCCCACCGGATGCTCCCACACATCGCGCACCGTCGGGCGGGGCCCGCCCACCCCCGGCTCGCCTGCCGCCTCGAGTTCGGCATTGACCATCCGCAGCAGTTCCAGCGCCGGCTCGTAGCCGGGGAAGTCATCCAGCAGGTTTTCCAGTTCATCGGCCGCCGTCTCCATCTGCCGGCGCTGGTAAATCCAGCGGCACAGCCGCAGCCGTTCCTCGTAGTTGTCGTCCGGTATCGCCTCCTTGAGCGCGACGTAGTACTCCTCGAAGGAGGGAATCCGCCGGATGCGGGAGACGTCCGAGGCCTTGAAGACCGTCTCGATCCCCGCGATCTCGATGATCACCTCCAGTCGGTTGCTGCGGACCAGTACGCCGCGGAAGTTCTGCCCGTCGTTCTTCTCCACGACGACGTCGTCGCCGGGCTCGGCCGGCTTCTGCTTCGTCTCGGCCGTCTCTTCAAAGGCGACCGGGTCATCTTCCGGCTGGATCGTCTCGGGCTGGGTGACCCCCGACGCCGCGATCAGGCCAAGCGCCGCAGCGGCGAGGCAGAGGGCGGAGAAGCGATTGACAAGGCTCCTGTGCAACACGTCGTGGTCCTGTCTCCGCGTTCTTCGCGTTCGGCTCGATCCGGGTCAACCGCCTCCGCCCGGCGGTTCGGGGAGTGTATCGACGGCTTCGGGCGGGAGCAAGATTCCGCGAGGCCACTTGCCTCATTCATCCACAGGCGTCAGCTCGACTTCCAGCACCGCGTAGCCGTCCAGTTCAAAGTGTTCGACGTAGATCAGCACCGACCGTTCCTGCTCCACGGTGAACTCGGCGGCATCCCGCGCCGGGGCGTGCCACGTCCAGTTTTCGAGAATGGGCCTGCCGTCCACGCTCACCCGCACCCCGTCATCGGAAAGCGTGCTCACCCGCCAACGCCCCGCCGGCAGCACCACCCCCGCCTCGGCGACTGTCCCGAAACCGTCGACCACCCCCGCCATCGACTCCCCGGCCCGCAACGCCTCGATCCCGGCCGGCCCGCCCATGCCGTACGGAAGGTCCAGATTCCACAGCATCGCCGGCTTGCCGCGCCGGGCCGCCTCGGAATCGGATTTCCACGCTGCCGCGTCATCGCGCGGATCGGCCGAGGTCGGGAAGGTCCAGACCTGCCAGGGAATCCGACTGACCAGCCCGTCGGCGCTGAGATTGTGATTGCCGGTGATGATCTCGATGCGGTAGGGCAGCACGCCCCCGAGGTGCTCGGCGTGGATGCGGATCTCGTGATTCTCATCCCCCTTGATGTGCTCGTACCGCAGCCCCTGAGTCAGCGCCATCCGCAGATTCACCCTCGGGCCGACGCGCAGCGCCTCCCAGATGTGAACCTTGCCGTCCTCTGAGACTTCCCGCAGCCGCAGCAGCGGCGACTCGTGGTCCCACGGACCCCACTGCGTCATGATGATGTTCGCCCGGCCCGCAAGATGCGAGCGCGCCCCGACCGGCGACGTCTCGCCGTAAACCGGGTAGTCCCAGACCTCGATCATCGCCGGGGCCGCGCCCTCGGTGATGACCTCTGAGGTCTCATCGACATCCATTTCCGTCTCGACTCCGGCCAACTGGTTGTCGACGAAGAAGACGCCGGTCGTCTCCCGCAAATGCAGCGCGAGATCATCGCCCTCGAAGCGATTCCCCGCAATCAGGTACTCCGCCGAGCCGCGCTCGTTGGCCTTCGCCCACGGCTCGCGCATCAGGTGTTCATCGGCGTCCCACCACAGGTGAATCCCGCAGCGGTTCTCGCGGAAGACGTTTCGCACAATGCGGTTGTCGTACCCGTGCTCGATGTTCACCCCGCCCCGTTCCAGCCCGTAGGCCATCTCCCCGTTGCCGGCAAACTCGTTCTCGGCAATCGTCGTGGACTGCGAATACCCGCCCCAGACCCCGCAGATGGCGTTCTCGACGAGGCGATTGCGCACGAACTTGTTGTCGAATGAGAAGGTCATCTCGATGCCGTGCGCCGGCGCGTAGGAGAAGTCGTTGCCGATCAGCAGGTTGCCGTTGTTGCCCGTCCGGTTCTCGCCCTTGAGCGAGGCCGACCCTCCGAAGCCGAAAAAGCCGTCGCCGCCGTGCGTGGCCGAGTTCTCCGCGATCACGTTGTCGTTGCACTTCTCGAACATGAGGATGCCTGCCGAGTCCTGCCCCCGGTTGTAGACGCCGTGGCTGTAGCCGCGCACGCAGAAGTCGAGAGCGTTTCGCGAGATGACGTTCCGCGAGGAGCGCCACATGGCCAGGCCCCACCCCGAGAGAAACGAAGCGTCGCAGTCGTAGACCTTGGAATCCTCCACCCGGTCCAGCACAATGCCGTTCTGCCCCGTCCGCACCTGCACCTGCCGTACGATGGCGTTGTCGCTCTCCTCGAGGTACACCGCCGCGCCGTAATTGGTCAGCCACTCGTTGCCGTCGTTGCGATGCGGCCAGAGCCAGTCCGACCCCGCCTCCGCCGCCGGCGTCGAGAGCAGTTCCTGCCGGAAGTTCTCCGAGAATGAAGACTCCTCCAGCGTCAGGTTGTGCGCTGCCGTGGCGTACAGCCCCACCTTGAAGCCGCGAACGTCCGCCCCGGCGATCGTCACCCCCGTCCGGCCGTCAACTCGGATGCCGATGCCGGTCATCCCGGCCGGCGAGGCCTCCGGCGCAGCGCCCCGCAGGACCGAGCCCTCGGCGAAGCGGATCACGATGTCGTCGGCTGTGACGTGGATCACGCCGTCCCCGTCGGCGTCGGCGATGGGCTGATCGGGCAGAACCAGCACGCAGGACTCGCCGACCTCGAAACCATCCCCCGTGACGGTGATCCGGGGCAGGTCGGGCTGGGCGGTGGACAGGACTGAAAGCAGCAGGGCGGCGGCGGGGAGGGTCATCATGCGAATATCCTAGCGGTTGCCCGTCCCGGCGGTTCCATCAACTGGACGCCCCGGGCCGGGGCGGTATACTTCGCGGCTCTGAAGATCGTTTACTGAATCCGGAAACCGGTTTTTTCGCCAGGTAACGGCATGCCCACCATCAATCAGCTCGTTCGCAAGCCCCGCCGGGCGCCCCAGGAGAAGTCCAAGGTCAAGGACCTGGAGAGCAGCCCGCAGAAGCGCGGCGTCTGCATTCAGGTCAAGACCGTGACCCCCAAGAAGCCCAACTCCGCCCTGCGGAAGGTCGCCCGTGTGCGCCTCTCCAACGGCAAGGAAGTCACCGCCTACATCGGCGGTGAGGGCCACAACCTCCAGGAGCACTCCATCGTGCTCGTCCGCGGCGGCCGCGTCCGCGACCTGCCCGGCGTTCGCTACCACATCGTCCGCGGCTCGCTGGACTGCCTGGGCGTTGAAGCCCGGCGCAAGGGCCGCTCCAAGTACGGAACCAAGCGGGGCAAGTAAGCCTCGAATCACATGTCACGGCAAGTAATCGGCCGGCCCGCCAAAGCCGTCCGGTGAACACACGGGTCCGCCCCCGGCGGACCGGATGAGCCAAAGGAGATCGATATGGCAGGCCGCATCACCGCTTCGGAAGACCAGCTCCGTCCTGATCCGAAGTTTCAGAACATCACCCTCGCAAAGTTCATCAACTGCATCATGCACGACGGCAAAAAGGCCGTCGCGGAACGGGTGATGTATGACGCTCTGGACATCATCCAGAAGCGACTCGAGAAGGAAAACCCGGAAAACATGCCCCGGTCGGCCATCGAGATCTTCGAGCAGGCCATCCGCAACGTCAAGCCCGAAGTCGAGGTCCGCTCCCGACGCGTCGGCGGCGCCAACTACCAAGTGCCCATCCAGGTCAACCGCAAGCGTCAACAGAGTCTCGCCTTCCGCTGGATCATCCTGGCGGCCCGTGGTGAGAAGGGCAAGCCCATGAGCATCCGCCTGGCCCGCGAGCTCTATGAGGCGGCCCGCGGTGAGGGCAAGGCCATGAGCACCCGCGAGCAGGTCCATCGGATGGCCGACGCCAGCCGCGCGTTTGCCCACTTCGCCTTCAACTGAGGCCCTGTCGCCCCCGGCCCGTTTCGTGTATCATGCATCCTCAGAAGGATTGAGGATGAGGAGCATGAGTGCGCTCTCCCCACGGTTTCACCCCTGGCGCTGGTTCGTCATCGGCTGTCTGTTCCTCGCCGCTGGCCGGGTCTCCGCCCAGGAGTTGATGCCCTATTCCTCCGAGCAGGCGCTGCGCCTCGCGCTGGATCGGCTGACGCAGGAGGGCGGCATCTTCAAGGAAACCGGCGCCCTGCCCCGCCCCGAGCCCGACTTCGCGCTGACCTTCCGCTACTCTATCGACGACCCCCACCTCCTCGACGCCGTCACCCGTCCCACCCACGACGATCCCGTTGTGGATGCCTACGTCCGCTGGCAACTGCTTTCGTTCTCGCCCGACTTCGGCCTCCTCGACGATGAGCGATTCCTCGCCCTCCTCGACGCCCTCCCCCGCCTCGCGCCCGACCCGACGCTCAACCCCGCCCTCTACGAGCAACTCGATCGCCTCGCCGGACTCCCAGCCCCCGAGGCCCGCGACCTCGCCGCCGCCGAAACGCTCTGGCGCAAGACTGAGGGCGAGATCCGCTACGTCGGCCTCGTTAACGTGCCGGCCCTCTCCTTTCGCGATCGCCTGCACGACGCCCTGCCCGAGACCGGCCCGCGCCGTCTCCAGTTGCGATTCTGCGACTTGCGCGACCGGATTGATGCCGGCCACTCCACACGCGCCATCAAGATGCGGATCTCGGCTGAACTCGAGAGCCGCGTCAGCGATGACACCATCACAATGAATCAGCGCTGGCGGCTCATCGACTTTCTGGAGACGATGCGCAGCCGCTCGACGCGCATCATCACCGACCTGCGACTCGAAACCGATGAGGCCGGCCGACGTCTGATCAAGGTCAGCCGCAGCACGCTTTCGGTGCGCGATGCAGACGTCGAGAAGTGGTCCGCCTGGCTCAACCGACACCAGCCGCAGGGCTGAAACGACAGACTTCCAAAGGAGCCCATCATGCGTATGCCGTCGCCGCTGGCCCTCGCCGCAGCCCTCCTCCTCGCCGCCGCAGCCGCAATGGCTCAGCCCCTCGAGCCGGGAGCGAAGGCGCCGCCGATTTCCGTCGAGCACCTGCTCAACGCTCCCGAGGGAATCGACTCGCTCTCGGAGTGGAGCGATCTGCCCCATGACGTTGTCGTCCTTGAGTTCTGGGGCACATGGTGCGCGCCGTGCGTCGCTGCGATCCCCCACCTCAACGACCTCCATGAGGCCCTGGGCGATCGGGTCTCGTTTCTCTCGGTGACCTACGAAGAGCCGACGCTTGTCGAGCGATTCCTGAGTCTTCGCGAGATGAAGAGCATCATCGGCTGCGACACCGATCGCTCCATGGTCGATGCCTACGGCATTCGCGCCTGGCCCACGACCTTTGTCATCCGCGACGGCGTGATCGTCTCCCGCTCCCATCCCTCGGAACTGCTCGAAGACCGCCTCCGCGCCTGGCTGGAGGGTTCAGCCGATTCGCCGGTTGCCGATGCCGACGCCTCTGCGTCAGCCGTCGAGCAGGTCGGGGCCGACGGCCGCCCTTCCGTCGGACGTTTTGTGCCGGGAAGCGATCCGCACACGCGTGTGCCGGAGGTCCCCATGGCGCAGATCATCATCCGCGAGGCGGGCGAGGCGGTTACGAGCGGCAGCAGTTCGGACGGAGTGACGTTGCTTGGCGCCTCCCTCCGGAGTGTGGTCAGCCGGCTGTGGAATCGCCCGGAATACGCCGTGGTCGGGCCGGAGTGGATTGACACAGGTCGCTATGACGTCATCGCCGCCTCCGCGCCCGAGCAGCGCGAGCGATTGTGGCCGTTGTATCGTGGCGTCCTTGCGGCGACGCTGGATCTGAAGGTGGAGATCGAGGATCGGCCGGTGCAGGGCTACGCGCTGACCGTCTCCGAGGGCGGGATCACGCTCTCGCCCGGCATCGGCGACTCGGCCGGATTCGGATACAACTCCTCAGGGACGACGTTGAACATTACCGGCACCTCGATGAAGGTTTCGGATCTCGTCGGCTCCTTCAGTTCAGCGCTCAGCGCCCCGGTCGAGAACCGCGTCGAGGATGACGATTCGTGGTTCATCGAACTGACGCTCGACAGCACCGACCCCGAGGCCTTCTGCGCCTCGCTGCTGGAAAAGACCGGACTTGTACTCACGCCGGTTGAAGTCACGATTCCCGTCGCCGTCGTCAGCCGCTCGACGCAGCCGTAGCGATCTGTCAGACCTCGGCCGTCTCCTTGCGCGGAAAGAGCGGCTCGCCGCGCGTGATCGCCGTGCCCGGCTTGAGCGTGCCGAACTCGCAGAGCATCTCCAGCCGATCGGTCGTCGGGTCGATGGACTGGCCGATGCGGCTCCAGAAGTCGGCGACGCGCTGCGGCATCGTCGCCCACAGCAGCAGCGAGGCGATGCGAAGCGCTTCGAGGCAGTTGTAGAGCACGGCCGCGAGGTCATCGCGTTGCGCCTCATTCTTGGCCATGGTGAAGGGCCGGGTCTGTTCGATGTAGAGGTCCACCTGCCGCACCAGTGACATGGCGGCGTTCATGGCCTCGTGCAGTTCGAGGTTCCGCATCGCCGTGATGACCTGCCGGGTCGTCTGCGCGCACGACTGCGGCCAGTCGAAGCCCTCCACGGCGAACGCTCCGCGCGGCGGAACTTCGCCGTCGAAGTACTTGGCAATCATGTTCGTCACGCGGCTGGTGGAGTTGCCGAAGGTGTTGGCGAGGTCGGTGTTGTAGACGCTGACGAACTTCTCGTGCGCAAAATCGCTGTCGGTGGCGCCCAGCGGCCCCTGCGTGACCATGAACCACCGCCAGGCATCCATGCCGAACTCATCGACGTACTTCTGGATCGTCTCAAGGTCGATGAAGTTGCCGAGACTCTTGCTCATCTTCCGCCCGTCCCGGATCCAGAAGGAATGCGCATAGACGCACTCGGGCAGCGGCAGCTTCAGCGCCATCAGCAACGCCGGCCAGATCACGGCGTGGAAGAAGAGAATCTCCTTGCCGATGACGTGGTACTGCGCGGGCCAGAACTTCGCCCGTGCCGCCTCCTCATCTTCGCCCAGCCCCAGCGCGGTGATGTAGTTGAAGAGCGCATCGACCCACACGTAAATCACGTGCTTCTCGTTGCCCGGCCAGGGAATGCCCCAGGTGAAGCTCGTCCGGCTCACCGGGATGTCGGCCAGCCCCGCCTGAATGCGGCCGAGGACTTCATTGCGCCGCGCTTCGGGCCGGACGAAATCGGGGCGCTCCTGCAGGAGGGCGACCAGACGATCCTGGAAGGCGCTCAGACGGAAGAAGTAGTTCTCCTCGGAGGCGCGGATCAGGGGTTTTCCGTTCACCGTCGAGAGGTAGTTCTGTTCGGAGGCGCGGTTGTCGGGGACGAATTCCTCCTGCCCCTCGTCGTACCACCCCTCGTAACTGCCGAGGTAGAGGTCGCCGGTCGCCTCCAGTCGGCGGACAAAGGCCTGCACCTGGCGGATGTGGCGAGGCTGCGTTGTGCGCACAAAGTCGTCGGTGGTCAGGTTCAGCGAGGCGAGGACGGCCTGGAACTCCGCGGCGTTGCGGTCGGCGAGTTCCTGCGGGCTGATGCCGCGTTCCTGGGCCGACTTCTGGACCTTCTGCCCGTGTTCGTCGGTTCCGGTGAGAAAAAAGACCTCGCAGCCGAGGAATCGGTGGAAACGGGCCATCACGTCGCAGACCGTCGTCGTATAGGCGTGCCCCACGTGCGGACGGTCGTTGACGTAGTAAATCGGTGTGGTGATGTAGAATGACGGTCGGCTGGTCATGAGAATCTTTCAGTCGGAAGTCGAGTCGGCGATTCTAGCCGATCGATCCGACAGCCCGGACCACAGGCCTCGCCCTGACCGGAGCGTGCGCCGAAGAGGCATCGCGGGGATGGAAGGAAGAAAGGGCGTCAGGCCGCGTGGAGCGTGAAGAGTTCGAGAATCTCGCCCTGGAGCACATGACGGCCGTCTACCGGATGGCGCTCCAGCTGGCCCGCCACCCCGATGAGGCCTCCGACCTCGTGCAGGAGACCTACCTCAAGGCCCTGCGGGTGGCGGATCGCTTCGAGGAGCGCGGCGGCGGCATCCGCCCCTGGCTCTTCAAAATCCTGCACAACGTCTTCTACAGCCGCATCTCCCGGCAATCTGCAGGCCCGATCAGCGTCGATTCCTTCCCGACAGCGGCCAGTTCCGGCCCCCTCCCGGATGAGCCGGTGCCGGCCTGGGACCTCTCCCGGCTGGACTGGGAGTACGTGGACGACCGGTTGAAGGCGGCGATTGAGAATCTGAGCGAGGAATACCGGACTGTCCTGCTGTTGTGGGGTGTTGAGGGGATGAAATACCGCGAAATTGCCGGAATTCTTGAGATTCCGATCGGAACGGTCATGAGCCGGTTGCACCGGGCCCGGAGTATTCTTGCAAAAGAATTGGAACACTTCGCGGCCGAGATGGGTTTACATGGTGGCGTCGAGGAGTCCGCAGAGGACTGAGACCCCCCGGGGCGAAACCCCGAGGTTCGGCATCCGTCAGAGAAAGTGCGGCAGAATCTGGCGAGCTGAGAGAAAGCAGGAGCGTCGATGGACCGTCAGAGAATCAATCAGTTGATCCGCATGGCTGCGGACGGTGAACTGACTCCGGCGCTGAAAGCGGAGTTCGAGGCCCACGTGGCCGCCAACCCCGGCGATCAGGAGTGCGTGAGGTTCGAGCGCCAGTTGCGACAGGCCGTCGCCCGGGCGATGAAGGCCTCCGCGGACGAGATTCCGGCTTCCACTGCGGGGGCTGTCAAGGCGTCTCTGCGTCGCTCCGAGGCGCCCAACCCGGTCGCGGAGCCACGTCGTCTTCGCTTCGTTGTCCCCTCGGGCCTCGCGGCGGGCATCGTTCTGATCGTCTCGGCCTCGGTGATCATCGGCATCGCCGGGCAGCAGGGATGGTTCTGGCGTGTTCCGGAGCTGGCGCCCGTTTCCAATCCCCTGCGCGACCTGATTCAGAACGAGCACCAGGCCTCTGCCTCCTCCTCGGCCGACTGGGAATCTCGCAAACACTCGGACTCCATAGAGGCCGCCCGGGAGACCATCATCGCCGATCTCGGCCCCTCGGTGATCATCCCCGACTGGCAGGTGTACGGCTACGACTTCAAGGGTTCGGCGGCAAGCCGCATTCCCCCCAGCGGGGCGACGGCGCGGCAACTTCGCTACGAGGACCGCCAGAGCGGCGAGGTCATCAGCGTCTGGATTCAGAAGGCCTCCGCCGATGCCCGGCGCAGTCTGCGCGAGGGCACTGCGTACATACTGACCGATCGCGGCTCCTCCGGCGCGGCCCATACGCTGGCCTGGGTCGAGGCCGACGTGCTCTATTACCTCCGCAGTGAGGATGCCGAAACCGGCCGAAAACTGGCGATCTCGATGGGCATGCCCCGCGTCGATCCGCAGCCGATCCCGTGGGACTTCTGAGCCCTCTCCATCGGCATTCCGGCTGATTTCGCCGATCATCCCTCCGATCGGGGCCGTATGATCTCAGTGAGCCCCGCCGAGGAGCGATCATGTCGCCGGTTGATCTTCATTCCGTTTCGCGTTCCCTCTGCGTCGCTCTGGCGGCGCTGGCATTCACCGGCTCGGTCCGGGGGCAGTATGCGCATGGCGACGGCCGCGCCCTGGATCACAACCTCAGCGCCACCGACGGCCGGCTCAACCGCCCGGTCTCCCGGTTCCGGCTGAACCTTGCGGACTACAACAACGCACTGATAACCGGCAACGTGCCCGGCGGCCGGGGCTTCCGGGGCGATGTAGGGTACACCGGCGCCTTCGACTTCCGGGGCAGTCTGGCGACGGACGATCTTTTCCAGTTTGAAGCCGACGCCTACCGGGGCGGAATCGGGGAGAACCTGCTGATTCCCCGGCGGGGCGAGCGATTCGATTCCGTGATTCTGCCGCGCTTACGCGGAGGCCCATCCTCGCGGATTCCCTCGGTGGATGAGGGCGGCCCGCGCATCGACCCGACGTGGGGGCTCGGCGTTCCCCGACAGAGCAGTGACCGGCCATCCTTCCGCCTCGACGACGCGGAGGCAGAGTCTCGTCTCGTCCTTCCGAGCATCGCATTGGCGGCGCCTGAAACGGATTTTCGGCAGCTGCCGACGGTTCGGGTTGTCGGGTCTGAAGAAGAGTCGGAGGAGCCGCAGCGGCCCCGATTCCTGTTGCCGGAGTTGAATCCGCGCCCGGTTCGCGGCGAGAATGTGGCTGAGGACGCACCCCCGGCTGAACCGGAGGGGACGGTGACCGAGGCGCGGCCTGCGGGCCGTCGCATGCCGGAGTTCGTCCCGGTCCGCGATGCACGGATGGAGATGCTTGCGGAGCTGGCAGCGCAGATGTGGAACCTTGAACTGCCGACCGATGACCGGCAGCCGTGGTCGCCGGAACTGGAGGCGGCGGTGGCCGAGCTGGATTCGACGCTTCAGGATTTCACCCTGAGGGCGCAGCGGAGCGGATCGTCCCAGGCACCGCTGATTCCCGAGTCGGTCCCGGCAGAACTGGTGGAGATGTCACGGGTGCAGGGGCCGGTCGTCGCCCGTCTGTCGGGTCAGCAGGGGGGGCGGATGCAGCAGCGGCTGCGCGATGCGGAGGAGGCGCTGCGCGATGGTCGGTACGGCGAGGCGGAGGCGCTGTTTACACAGGTTCTGCAATATGACCCGTCAGATGGCCTGGCCGCGCTTGGGCGGGTGCATTCCCAGATCGGGGCGGGGCTGTACCGGACGGCGGCGATCGACCTTCGGACGCTTCTGACGCGGCATCCGGAGCTGATTCCAGCGAAAGTGATCGACGATCTGCGTCCGCCCGACGTGGTGCTGGAGCGTGGTGTCGAGGTCCTGCGGACATTCGAAGGGGCGGAGACGGGGGAGGAACGGCTGGTTTTTGCCGCGTGGGCGGATTCTCCGCTGCTGCTGGCCTACATCGGGCGACTGCTGGATCGTGATTCGGAGGTGCTCCGCGGTCTGGAGGAGCAGGCCCGGCGGAACGACCGTGATCCGCTGTTGCGGCTGCTGGCCGCGGGATGGCTCGAGGTTGAGACGGAGGAGGGGGAGAAATGATTGGGAGGGGACTGGTCAGGAAAGTGCAAAAAGTTTGATTTTTGCCTATTGCAGTCCGGTTTGCTCGCTGGTAAACTGGGTAAGGCCCAATTTGGGAAGTGGTGGGAATCTTCCGGGCCCCTTCGGTGGTTGGAAAGGCGGTCGGGTGAGAGCGTGAGTTCCGGGTGGCCGGGGCGTCGCCGGTGTTTCGGTGCGCACGCTTGATCGAGAAGGAGCGTTGATTGGCCAGGCCCGACGACAACCGCCGTCAACTCAAGAGGTTGATTCAGCTGGCCCTTGATTACACGGGCTATAACCGCGCGCAACTGGCCTCCGCCCTCGGTCGAGACGCGACAAACCTCGTCCCGGCCAGCGGAAACCCGAAACTTGACTACCTGATCCGCCTTGCCGGTGTTCTGGACTGGCAGGTCGGCGACGTCGTTGACCTGCTGACACTCGATCCGGACGGCTCCGAGGAGGCGGACGGATCGGCTGAGGAAGTCGCCGCCCAGGCGCGCGCTGACTTCCAGCAATCTGATGCGGCGGCTCTTGCGGCTTACGAAGCCGGCTCCTTCGAGAAAATGATCCGGCTGGCCCGGCACGCGGGCCGGGTGGCGCAGACGCCCAACGAGCGGGCCAAGTCGCTGCTTCGAGAGGCCGGGGGATGGGATGGCCGGGGGCGGTATCTCGACAGTCTTGACGCCCTGCAGCAGGCCCTGGATGAGCCCGGCATCGGTCGGCGGATGAAGCGGGTGCTGTTGTCAAACCTTGCCAATACGTATTACACGATCTGGCGGCTCAATGAGGGTCGTGCCCTGGCGTCGGAACTGATTGCGTGGTTTGAAACCCATGAGCCGGAGGAATTGACGGATCGGAGCACGCAGGCGTTTGCTTTCTACGTCCGGGGGCACTGCCACCGGCGGATGATCGGCCGGGGAAGCCCCGAAGAGAGCCGTGAGCATGCCTCTGCGGCGGTATCGGACCTGAAGCGATCGGAGGAGATGCACGCGGGGCTGGCGGCGGAGGCGGGGCGGGATTCCTTTGCGGGGATCGCCAATACCTGCCGCGGGGGGCTGCTGGAATCGCAGGTGGAGGCGGCCGAGGTGACGGCAGCGGAGGCGCTTTCGCAGTTGCTGGAGGGGCTGGATGCGGTGGTGGAGAGCGAGCAGTGGCCGGCCGGCCCCGGCCTTGAGAGCTATGGCTGGTGGTGCATTTTCGGGTGCAATATCGCCCTGAGGCATCTGGACGGGGCTGAGCAGCAGCGCCACATGGCCGTTTTTACAAATAAGGCCTGTGAAATCGCAGATCGTCTCGGGAACTGGGCCATTCATGAGAGAATACTGTCGCTGGAGAAGATCCGGCGCGCCCGGCTTGGGGAGCTGACAGGGATCGAGCCCGAGTGGGTCATCGATCGGGAGGACATCCGGGTGATAACGGGGGTGATGGGACGGTTCGGCCGCTTCCGCAGGGAGGGCTGGCGGATCGTGCAGTCGGCGCGGATCGTCCGCGACTGACGTCGAAGTGATCAGGGAGGTTCGACAGATGAATGTGGCAGAGAGAAGTTTCGGAGTGCAGCTGTGGGCGGTGCCGGCGGCGGTTCTCTTTTTCGGTTCAGCCGCTTCGGCGGATCTGATATCCGGAAGCGGCTCGATGGGGATCGGGGGCAGCCCGAGCGGCTACGGCTTCATCGTCGAGCCAATGGAGGACAAGCGCAAGGATCTTCCGCTTGGAAACTCTTCGGGCCCGGAATTTGTCGGCCACACGAACCAGCCGGAGAATGTTGAGGATGGACTGACCATCGGCGATCCGCATCAGGGACGGCGTGATCGGGAGATGCCCGACGATGGTTTCATGAATGACGGGACGCTGATTGATCCGTTCGAGGTGCTCGATGTGCCGTCGCAGTTCGACGTTGAAACGCCGCTGACGGATCTGTATGACGGGCCTGATGCGGGCGGCGACGGCGATTTCATCGGTTCCGGCTGGACGGTCCCGACCGGGCCGGTGCAGTTCCGAATGGACCCGCCTGATGACCCGATCAATCCGATTCCGGGGGTGCCGACGATTTCGGTTCTGCTTCTGGGCGCTGCGATGGCCACGGGGCGTCGTCGGCGCGACTGAGCGGGATTGCATTCACACCAAAGACTGCGCACGCCGTCCGCATCGGACGGCGTGTGTGTTTTTCCGTCAGGGACGGGCGACGGTTTTAGACGCCGACTGGGCGGCGGAGCGGTCGGGGGAGGATTCGCCAGCGACGAGTTGCGTTCTGCAGAGCTGCTGATAGAGGCGGCAGCGACTGAGCAGTTCATCGTGGCGGCCGATGTCGATGATTCGTCCCTCGTCCATGACGACGATGCGGTCGGCGTTGATGACGGTGGAGAGGCGGTGGGCGATGACCAGCGCGGTGCGGTTCCGGCAGAAGCGGGCCAGCGCGTCGGCGATGGCGGCCTCGGAGTCCGCGTCGATCATGCTGGTGGCTTCGTCGAGGATGAGGATGCGCGGGTTGCGCAGGATGGCGCGGGCGATGGCGATGCGTTGCCGTTGCCCGCCGTAGAGACTCATACCCTGCTCGCCGACGCGCGTCTCATAGGCGGCGGGCCTTTCGAGGATGAACTCCTCGGCGCAGGCCTTTCGCGCGGCCTCGGCGATCTGCTCGGGATCGTGGATGTCGGCCCCGTAGGCGATGTTGCCGGCGATGGTGTCGTCGAAGATGACGGTCTCCTGGGTGACGACGCCGATCTGTCGGCGGAGACTGCGCAGGGAGACGCCGGCGATGTCGGTGCCGTCGATGAGGACGCGTCCGGAGTCGGGGGCAAAAAGTCGGGGGATCATGGAGAGCAGCGTGGTCTTGCCGCTGCCGTTTGGTCCGACGAAGGCGACGGTCTCATTGGCGTCGATGCGCAGTGAGATGTCGGTGAGACTGGGGCGGTCGGCGCCGGCGTAGGTGAAGGTAACGCGGTCGAAGACGATGTCGCGGGCGTGGGGGGCGAGGCGGGGCAGCGCATCGCGCCGGGAAACTTCAACGTCCTGGCTGAGGAGATCGCCGAGGCGCTCAGCGGCGGCGGATGACTCATGGATGTCGGAGCTGAGCTGGGTGAGCGGGCGGACGGCCGAGCCGGCGATCGCCAGGGCGAGCAGGGCGCCGAGCACGTTGGTGGGGTCGGTGTCGGAGTTGAGGATGTACCAGGTGGCCAGGAGGCCGATGAGGACGACGCCGAACATGGTGATGGTTTCGACGACGGGCGAGGCGAGCGCCTTGGCGTAGCGCATCGAGAGCTCATCGTCGAGGAGTCGGCGGTTGACGCGGTTGAAGCGGCCGATGGAGTGTCGCTCTGCGGTGTGGACCTTGACGACGCGGATGCCCTGCATGGTTTCAAGGATGCTTGAGAGCAGCGAGGAGGACTGGACAAGGGTGCGTTTGCTGGCGTGTTTGATGCGACGGCTGAGGAGGCCGACGGCGATGACGATGAAGGGCGCGCCGACGAGGGCGATGGCCGAGAGCCCGGGGGCGAGCGCGAAGGCGACGAAGAGGGCGGTGAGGCCCTTGAGGGATTCGCTGACGGCCTTGCTCATCAGGACGCTGAAGCCGTTGCGGAGTTGGTTTGTGTCGCGGATGACGCGGCTGATCTGGTCGGAGACGCCCTGCCGGACGACGGTTCGCAGGGGGAGGTGGACGATGTGGTAGAAGGCGCGGCGGCGGATGCCGGAGACGGCGCGCATGGCGACGTCCATGGCGTAGTAGGTGTGCATGAACTTGGCGACGGCGCCGATGACTGTGAGGATGATGATGCCGCAAAGGACCAGGAGGACGCCCCGGAAGGGGTCGGTGGGAAGGGCGTTGATCCAGGCCGCGGGGATCTCGATATAGCCCTGGGTTTCCTCGACGAGTCGCTGCGACCAGTTGTGGGCCAGTTCCCGCAGGGTGACGCGGTCGGCGTCGTTGGCCGTCAGCATGGCGCGGAGGATGATCGGCAGGGCTGCGAGCCCGCCTCCGAAGCAGGCGGCGGCGATGAAGGCGGCGACCAGTGCGACGGCGAGGCGGGCCCGGTAACGGAGCATGTCGGCGGCGAATCGCCAGAAGACGGCCATGATCGGGAGGGCCCCAGCGGCGCCGGTCGGCGCGGAAACGTGGATTCTAGCCGCTCTAGCGCAGTTTGATCGTCGCCAGTGCGAGGGCGGTGAAGATGGCGGTGACGACCCAGAAGCGAATGACGATCTTCTGTTCGCCCCATCCGAGGAGTTGGAAGTGGTGGTGAATGGGGGCGCAGCGGAAGATGCGGCGTCCGCCGGTGCTCTTGAAGTAGCCGACCTGGAGGACGACCGAGAGCATCTCAGCGAAGTAGACTGCGCCGATGAGCAGGAGCATGAACTCCTGGCGGATGACCAGAGCAATGTAGCCCATCAGACCGCCCAGCGCCAGCGAGCCGGTGTCGCCCATGAAGACTGAGGCCGGCGCGCAGTTGTACCAGAGGAAGCCGAGACTGGCACCTGCCATGGCTCCGGCGACGACGGCGAGTTCGGCGGAATAGGGGATGTAGGGCATGAGGAGCGTCTGGGCGATGGTGGAGTCGCCGACGATGCCGGTGAGGACCATGAGGGCGAAGGCGCAGATGGCGCCGATGCCGGCGGCGAGGCCATCCATGCCGTCGGTGAGGTTGACGGCGTTTGAAGTTCCGGCGATGGCGAGGATGGCGAGGCCGACGAAGAGGAATCCGGCCATCGTCGGGAGGTCTTCCTGCACGAGGGTGCGGGGGTCGTAGGCGCGAACGAGGGGGAGCGTGGGCCAGGCGTGTGCCTGTTCGGCGTTGGCGGCACCGTAGCGGTAGACAAAGACGCCGACGAGTGCGGCGATGCCGAGTTGAAAGAGGAGTTTTTCCCAGGCGTGGAGGCCTTCGCGGCTGCCGGCTCCGCGGCGGGCGGCGGTGAGTTTGAGCCAATCGTCGGCGGCGCCGAGGAGGCCCATCCAGAGGAGGACGACCAGGGAGAGCAGGACGTAGCGGTTGGCGAGGTCGCCCAGGAGGAGGACGACGGTGAGGATGGCGGTGCAGATGAGGATGCCGCCCATGGTGGGGACGTTGGCCTTGCGGGCCATGAGTTCGTTGATCTGGGCGTTGTAGAACTCGGGTTGATCGCCGATTTTCAGGCGAACGAGCCACTCGATGACGCGTCTGCCGAGGAGGACGACGATGAGGAAGGCGATGATGACGGCGGAGATGGCGCGGAAACTGATCTGGTCGAAGACCATGACGTAGCGGTAGAGGTTGGCGCTTTCGAGCCAGGGCTGGAGCGCGTCGAGGAGGGCCTTGATCATGCGGTGGCCTCCCGTTGGGCGCGGTTGCGCAGAGAGGGAATGAGCCGTTCAAGCCCCATGCTTCTCGATCCTTTCAGGAGCACGCTGTCGCCGGGCTGGAGCCAGCCGGCCACGGCGTCTGCGGCGTCGTCATCAAGGGCGGGGAGGTGTCGCCAGGGCGGGGCGAACTCCCGGGCGGCGGAGAGGACTTCGGCTGTGCGGGCCGTCGAGGCGCCGATGAGGATGACGAGCCGAAGCGGAGTGCGGCGGTGCAGGCCGGTGATCGTTCTGGCCAGCTCGGCATGTACGGCGTCGGCGGCGTCGCCCATTTCGAGCATGTCGGCGAGGATGAGCACACGGTTGTCGGCCTCTGCGGTCAGATCGGCGAAGGTTGTCAGGGAGGCGAGCATGGATTCGGGGTTGGCGTTGTAGGCGTCGTTGATGACGCGGATCATGCCGTCGCCTGCGGGAATGGCCAGGGGCTCGAAGCGCATGGAGCCGCTGCGGGCGGTGTTGAGGCCCTCGGCGATCTCGGCATCGCTCATGCCGGCCGCTCGTGCGGCGGCGATGACGGCGGCGGCATTGGCGGCCTGATGGCGGCCGGGAAGCGGAATGGTGAAGGATGAGCCATCGGCGAGGGTGAAGTGTGTACCGGAGGCGTCGATGGCGCAACGGGTGATGCGGAGGTCGGCGACGTCGGAGAAGCCGAACCGGATGAGGCGGCAGCGGGCGGGGAGGCAGGGCGTGAGCGCGGGGGCGGAGTCGGGGATGATGGCAAGGCCCTGCGGGGGCAGGGCGTGGAGCAGGGCGGATTTCTCCCGCGCGACCCCCTCGACGCTGCCGAGGCCCTCGAGGTGGCCGCGCCCGATGCTGGTAATGATGGCGATGTCGGGGCGGAGGAGGGCGGCCAGGGGGGCGATCTCGCCGGGGGCGTTGGTGCCGACTTCGGCGATGAGGAAGCGATGTTCAGGGCGGGCGGCGAGGATGGTGAGGGGCACGCCGATGTCGTTGTTGAAACTCCTGGGGCTGGCGCAGGCGGGAGCGGCGCGGGACAGGACGGCGTGGAGGAGGTCCTTGGTGGTGCTCTTGCCGGCAGTTCCGGTGATGCCGATGACGGTGAGATCGGGAAGTGAAGCGCGATGGGCGGCGGCGAGGGCGGCGAGGGCCCTGCGGGTGTCGGCGACGACGATCGCGGGAACAGTCGGCGCTTCGGGCGTGCGATCGACGATGAGTGCTGCGCAGTCGGCGCGGAGGGCGGCGTCGATAAAGTCGTGGCCGTCGTGGTGCTGGCCGCGCAGGGCGAGGTAGAGGTTGCCGGCGGCGGCGGAGCGCGAGTCGGTGCTGACGCCGGTGAGGCAAAGCGGTGCGGCGGGGTCGGCGCCGGGGGAGAGGCACAGGCGGCCCCGGGTGAGGTCTGCGAGGTCGGCGGCGCTCCACTGCTGCAGGCCTGAGTTCATGCGCGCTGCCTTTCCCGACGGCGGAGTGCGGCGGAGGCGACCTCGGCGTCGTCGAAGTGGCGCTTTTCGCGGCCGATGATCTGGTAATCCTCGTGTCCCTTGCCGGCGATGATGATGACGTCGGCGGGGGTGGCATCGCGCACGGCGGCTGCGATGGCGGATTCGCGGTCGGGCTCGACGAGCGCGGGGGGTGGGGCGTCATCGGGCCAGCCGCGCAGGATGTCGTTGATGATTTCGCGGGGGTCTTCGGTGCGGGGGTTGTCGCTGGTGATGTAGACGGCGTCGGAGTGACGGGCTGCGGCCCGGCCCATGCGCGGGCGCTTGGTGCGGTCGCGATCACCGCCGCAACCGAAGACGGAGATAAGGCGGCCGGCGGCGGGGAGGAGGGGGCGTATGGCGGTCAGCACGTTGACGAGCGCATCGTCGGTGTGGGCGTAATCGACGAAAACGGCCGGTGCGTCGGCGGGGTTTGCGGGCGGGGCGATGCGCTGGAGGCGTCCGGGCGGGGCGTGTGCGGCGGCGAGGGCGCGGGCGATGTCGGTGTTGGATCGGCCGAGGAAGTGGGCGGCGGCGGCGGCGGCGAGGGCGTTGAAGACGTTGTGGGAACCGATGAGAGGGAGGCGCAGGGCGATGGCTCCCCAGGGGCCGCGGAGGGTGACGTCGGAGCCGTTGATGTCTGCGGAGGCGACTTCGGCGCGGCAGTCGGCATCGGAGGAGTGGGAGGCGGCGTCAAGGGTCCAGATGGTGTGTGTGTGCGCGGCGCGGCGCATGATGTCGGAGGCGGGGTCGCGGGCGTTGAGCAGGGCGAGGCCGGCCTCGGGCAGCATGGCAAAGAGCCGCGCCTTGGCGCGGGCGTAGTCGTCCATGGAGGTGTGATAGTCGAGGTGGTCGCCGGTGAGGTTAGTGAAGATGCCGACGTTGAAGTGCAGGGCGGCGACTCGTCCCTGGGCCAGGGCGTGGCTGGAGACTTCCATGACGGCGTGGGTGAGGCCGGCTTCGACCATCTCGGCAAAGAGCGCGCTGAGTTCGAGGGGAAAGGGGGTGGTCAGGTCGGCGCGGCGGGTGGAGCGGCCTGTGGCGATCTCGATTCCGGAGATGAGGCCGCAGGAGTCGCCCAGGAGCTGGCGGAGGAGGTAGGCGGTGGTGGATTTGCCGTTGGTTCCGGTGACGCCGGCGAGGGTGAGGCGGGCGGTGGGGTTTCCGTGGAAGCGTTCGGCGAGGTGGGCCAGTGCGGTCAGCACATCGTCGGCGGCAAGGCGGACGAGACCGGGGAGCGGGGGAACTTCGGCGGTGGAGTCGTGAAGGACGGCAACAGCGCCGGCGCGGTGGGCGTCGGGGATGAATCGGGCGGCGTCGACGTTCCCGCCGGGTCGTGCGGCAAAGAGGCAGCCAGGGGTGACGCGGCGGCTGTCGTCGGTGAGGGCGGTGATGCGGCAGGAAGCGGGGGCATCGACGGGGCGAATCAACCCGGGGGGAAGATTGCGCAGAAGTTCACCGAGGCCCTGCGGATTGCGATCCATCCTGACTGCTCCGCGCACCGACCACTCCGTTGATCGGGTGAGCCGGCACTACAAACGGCTCCTGAGCGATGATAGCCGATGGTTGTCGGAATTGCACGGGGCGGGCGGATCGGCGCATCGGGTGAGTGACAGAATTGTCGCTCGCGACTCGTATCGCTTCCTCTGATTGCCCATGAGACGAAACCCGATCACTCAGGCGCTTGGGCACAAACCGGAGGAGACTCCGGCAGTGCTGTGGTCGTGCGGCTTCTTCTTCTGCATTCTGAGCAGCTACTTCCTCGTGCGTCCGCTTCGGGAGACGATGGGTGTGGCCGGGGGCGAGGCGGAGCTGGCGATGCTGTTTCAGTGGACGGCGATGGTGATGCTGGCGGCCAACGGGGTGTATTCGTGGCTGGCGGGGCGGGTGTCGCGCGGGTCGCTGCTGGCGTATGTGTACCGGGGCGGGATTGTCGGCATGCTGGGGCTGGTGGCGGTGCGGCAGTGGGGGGATGCGGCGACGGCGGCGTGGGCGGGGAGGGCCTTCTATGTCGGGCTGAGCGTGTTCAATCTCTTCGCCACGGCGGTCTTCTGGTCGCTGATGGCGGATTGCTTTGATCTGGAGCGAAGCAAGCGGCTGTATGCGCAGATTGCCGTGGGCGGGACGCTGGGGGCGCTGGCGGGGTCGGCGGCGGCGACGAGAACGGGCAACGGCGTGGAGATCTGGCATCTGCTGGCGGGGGCATGCGTGCTGCTTGAGGGCGCGGTGCAGTGTTCGCGGCAGGTGGAGCGGTCGGCTCCGCCGCGGCCGGTGCAGCCGGAGCCGGTGATGCGGCCCAATCCGCTGGAGGGGATTCGGCTGCTGGTGCGTTCGCCGTATCTTCTGGGTGTGGGGTTGTATGTGGTGCTGATGGCGATCAGTTCGACGCTGCTGTACTTCTTCCAGGCGCGGATCGTGGCGGAGGCGGCGTTGTCGGAGGAGGCGCGGACGGCGATTTTCGCGCGGATCGATTTCTTCTCGCAGGCGGCGACGCTGGCGCTGCAGGTCTTTGTCACCGGGAGGATGATCGGCATGCTGGGCGTGGGTGTGACGCTCTCGGTGCTTCCGCTGATTACGACGGGGGCGCTGGCGACTCTGGCGCTGGCCCCGGGGGTCGGGATGCTGATTGCCTGGCAGACGGCGCATCGCTCAGCGCGGTATGCGATTTCACGACCCTCCCGAGAGACGCTGTACACAGTGCTGACTCGTCGGGAGAAGTACCAGGCGAAGGCCTTTGCGGACACGTTCCTGTATCGCGGCGGCGACGTTGCCGGCGCGCAGGTGGAGAAGGCGATCGCCTCGATGTCGGCCGGGAGCGTGAACCTGCTCTCGGTGCCGGTCAGCGCGCTGTGGTGCGTTCTGAGTCTGTGGCTTGCGGGTCAGCAGACGCGGAAGCAGGCGGAGCGCGACTCGAGGGTTGAGGCGGCGGCGAGGGTGGAATCCTGACAGCCGGGTGCCGGAGGCGCATCCGGCAACGCAATGCACGCATCTTCACTTTCACGGAGTCGATCATGACCTCGACACGGCGCGATTTCCTGCAGTATTCATTGGCGGCCGGCACGATGGCGATGACGGGGCTGGGGGCGGCGAGTCTGCGTTCGACGGGACGCGCGGCGAAACCGATGAAGCTGCTGATCCTCGGCGGGACAGGTTTTCTGGGGCCGCACATCGTCGAGCGGGCGCAGGCGCGGGGCCACGTGATGACGCTTTTCAATCGTGGGCGATCCAATACGCATTTGTTTCCAGACCTGGAGAAGCTCGTCGGCGACCGCAACGGCGACCTGACGGCCCTGGAGGGGCGGACGTGGGATGCGGTGATCGACACCTCGGGGTATGTGCCGCCGCAGGTGGATGCCTCGGCGGGTCTGCTGGCCGACGCGGTGAGGCAGTATGTCTTCATCTCGACGATCTCGGTGTATTCGACGTATCCGAAGCCGGGCATGACCGAGGACGATCCGGTGGGGACGCTGCCGGCTCCGATTGAGAATCCGACGATGCAGGATGTGACGGCGACGACGTACGGTCCCCTCAAGGCGCTGTGCGAGCAGGCGGCGGAGAAGGCGATGCCGGGGCGCGTGACGAACATCCGGCCGGGGCTGATCTGCGGTCCCGGCGACAACACCGATCGATTCACCTACTGGCCGGTGCGGCTGGCGCGCGGTGGCGAGACGCTGGCGCCGGGCGACGGCTTCGACCGTGTGCAGTTCATCGACGCGCGGGACCTTGCGGCCTTTGTCATTCATTGCCTTGAGCAGGGGACGACGGGCGTGTTCAACACCAACGGCCCTGCGGAGCCGCTGACGGTCAAGGAGATGCTTGCGGGCATTGCCGAGGGTGTGGAGGCAAAGCCGAAGTTCGTCTGGGTTCCCTCGGACTTTCTGTCGCAGCAGGGTGTGAACGGGTGGCAGCACATGCCGGTGTGGATTCCGGCAGAGGGGGATTACCTCGGCTTTGCCATGCTGGATCTCTCCCGGGCCCTTGGCGCGGGGCTGACGCTGCGGCCGGTTTCGGAGACGGCGCGCGATACGCTGGCGTGGTTCAACACGCTGGCAGACGACCGCAAGGCCCGTCTGCTGGAAGGACGATCGGCGGGGTTGAGCGCGGAGCGCGAGGCGGAGGTGCTGAGCGCCTGGAAGAACCGGGAGAAGACGCCGGCCGGCGGATAATCGGGCCGCATCAGGTTCGTGGCGGATTGCCGCCGTAGTGGAAGACGAAGCGGCGCTGATCGTCGATGTGGCCCCCATCGTCGGTGAGGCGGGGCGGCTCGGCGTAGTTGAGCCAGTTGGTCAGCGCGACAGCGGCGCGCACCTCATCCTGCAGCAGACCTTCCTGCACCGGGACGCCGCCGTGCCGCGGGTGCTCGACGTGGGGAATGGTCGCCAACGCGTCGGCGCGGTTCATGCGGATGAGCCACTGGCGGTTGGTCTGCATGGCGGGATCGGGGTCATCGGCCTTGTAGAAGTTGATGACGAGTCCGGCAAGGCGGCAGCCGGCTTCGCGGAGGACGCGGCAGGTCAGGGCGGTGTGGTTGAGCGTGCCCAGCGCGCAGCGCGTGACAACGACAACGGGGTAGCCCATCTCCCGCGCCAGGTCCAGAACGGTGATGTCGGGCCGCTGCGGGTCCAGGGGAACCATCAGCCCGCCGACGCCCTCGACGAGAACGATGTCGGTGCCGTCGTCGATGGCGCGCATGGCCCGTCCGATCGGGGCGACATCCAGGGGCTGGCCGGCGAGCTCCATGGCAACGGCGGGGGCAACGGGCGGGATGTGGCGAATGGGGGTGACGACGCCGAGGTCGCCGATGTTGGGGTCCATCTGCGCAAAGTGGGCGAGGGCTTCGGCATCGGAGGAGATGAGGTTGCCCCGGTCGGTCCTGCAGCCGGTGGCGAAGGGCTTGCAGACGCCGACGCGCTGGCCCATGCGGACCAGGACGTCGGCGATGGCGCAGGTGACGACGGTCTTGCCGACGCCGGTGTCGGTTCCGGTGATGAAGAGGCCGGGCTTGCTGCGATCGGGAAGGTCGAAGAATCGGCTCATGGCGGGCAATGGTAGCGGGGGGTCGGCGGTCGATCGGAGTTGCCCGGGGGGGTTGAAACGGCCAGAATAGCCCCCGACCGCCCGGGAGGATGCGGAGCCCACTCATGCCTGAGGCACAGACTGACCGACCGCTCATCGGCGTCATCATGGGGTCGAAGTCTGACTGGGAGACGATGTCGGCCGCTGTGGAGATGCTGGCGCGGCTGAAGGTTCCGCACGAGGTGCGGGTGGTGTCGGCGCATCGGACGCCAGATCTGCTCTTTGAGTATGCCTCGACGGCGGAGTCGCGCGGGCTGCGGGCGATTATTGCGGGAGCGGGCGGGGCGGCGCACCTGCCGGGGATGACGGCGGCGAAGACGACGATCCCGGTGCTGGGGGTTCCGGTGCAGAGCAAGGCGCTCTCGGGGCTTGATTCGCTGCTTTCGATTGTGCAGATGCCGGCCGGGATTCCGGTGGCGACGTTTGCGATCGGCCGGGCCGGTGCGGCGAATGCGGGTCTGTTTGCTGCGGCGCTGCTGGCGGGGGAGCATCCGGAGATCAATGCCGCGCTTCGGGCGTTTCGGGCGGAGCAGACGCAGACGGTTCTTGACAACCCTGATCCGGCGCAGGCATGAAGACGACCCTTGGCGTTCTCGGAGGCGGTCAGCTGGGGCGGATGCTTGCGCTGGCGGCGGCTGATTTCGGGTTCCGCACGCGGGTGTACTGTCCGGACCCGGAGGCGTGTGCGGGACAGGTGGCGGATCATGTCTGCGCTTCGTGGGGCGATCACCGGGCGCTGCGGGAGTTTGCGCAGAGCGTGGACGCGGTGACCTTCGAGTTTGAGAACATCCCACTGGAATCGGTTGAGATTGTGCGCGAGGCGGCCGGGGGCTTTCACCCGTCGTTGCGTGCGCTGGCGATGAAACAGGACCGACGGACTGAGCGGGAGTTCCTGCGCCGGCTCGGCATTGCGATGCCGCGCTGTCTCGCGGTGGAGAGCGAGGCGGAGGTTGCCCGGATCGAAGGGGAGGTCGGCTACCCTGTGGTCCTCAAGACCTGTCGCTTCGGCTATGACGGCAAGGGGCAGCGTCGTGCGGCGAACGAGGTAGAGGCGCTGGCGGCGTTTGTTGAGCTGGGCGGGCCGCTGATGGCCGAGGAGGTGGTCGCTTTTGATCGCGAGGTCTCGCTGGTTGCGGCGGCGGGCGCGGGTGGGGAGCGGGCGTTCTATCCGCTGGTGGAGAATGTGCACGAGGGGGGCATTCTTGTGCGCACAACGGCTCCGGCGTCGCAGGTCAGTGCGGCTCTTGAGGGCGGGGCGCGACGGGTCGTCGAGGCGATCTTCGACGAACTTGGATACGTCGGCGTGCTCGCCGTGGAGTTTTTCCAGGCAGGGGAGACGCTGCTGGTCAACGAGCTGGCGCCGCGTGTCCACAACACCGGGCACTGGACGATCGACGGAGCGGCGACATCGCAGTTTTCCCAGCACGTCCGTGCCGTCACGGGGCTGCCATTGGGTTCGTGTGACCTTGTGCGCCCAAGCGTGATGCTGAACCTGATCGGGGGTTTGCCGCCGCTTGAGCGGATGCTGGCGCGGTCGGAGGCGCGGGTGCATCTGTACGGGAAGGAGCCGCGTCCGGGGCGGAAGATCGGGCACGTGACGCTGGTGGGCGCAGATGGAACGTCGTTGGCGAGCCATCCGCTGCGGGCGGAGGTGGATGCGGCACGTCGTTGAACGGCGAGTGCGTTCAGTTGCCCTGCGGTGCCGGCGGCGGTGTCTCTGCGGCCTCGACGGGCGTGGCGGCCTCCTGCGTCTCGGGCTGAGACTCGGAGGCGACCTTTACCGGCGAGTCTGAGGGCGTTGCGTCGTCAGCGGTTGCGTCGGTCTGGAGGAGTTCGGCGGGTGCTTCATCGTCGCCGGGTGGCGGCACTTCGTCGGGGCGTCCCTGCGGACGGCTCTCGGAGCCGGGCGCGACTTCACCGGGGCCCGGCTGGCGAAGGAGGACAACATCGCCTTCGGCGAGTCCCTCGGTGACCTCGATCATCATTTCGCTGGAACGGCCGATCTGCACGTGGGTGCGATCGAATTTGTCGCCGGCCGGGGTCCAGACGAAGTATTGGCGGTTTTCGGCAAAGACGGCCTGAACGGGGACGGCGAGGACGTTTGTGACGGTACCGAGCTTGATGTTGGCCTTGCAGCGCATGGAGGGCTTGAGGTCCCAGTTGTTCGCGCCGTCCAGGAGGATTCGGATGGTGTACTCACGGACCTGTGTGCCCCAGTTCTGCTCGGCCATGACGCCGACGCTGCGGACGGTTCCCTGGAGGCGGAGGTCGGGCATGGCGTCGATGCGGACCTCGGCTTTCTGACCGGGGCTGATGAGACTGGACTGCGTCTCATGGACCTTGACGGTGGCGACGATCTGGGAGACGTCCGGAAGGACGATGAGCAGTTGATTCGGATAGACCTCCTGGCCAATCTGGAGGGGGCCGTCGTCGTTCCAGCGTCGGCCGCTGTTCATGCTTGTGGAGTAGACGACGAGTCCGCCGCTGGGGGCGGTGATTCTGCAGGCGGCGAGTTGCTCTTCGAGGTCGGCGACGCGTTCTTCGCGGATCTTCAGGGCCTTTTCGCGATTGGCCAGTGCGGCTTCTCTCTGGGAGAGGTTGCTGGCGTTGCGCGTCTTGACGCGGGAGAGCTCGGCCTCAGCCTCGGTGACGTCGCTGGTTTTGGTCTTGTAGGCCTTGGGGTATTCGAACTGCTCATAGGTGGTCTGGGCGAGGTTGGCCTTCTTCAGTTCGTTCTCGGCTTCCTTGCGGGCGAGTTTGGCATCTTCGAGTTCCAGCAGACTGATGAACTCCTCCTTGTAGAGTTCCTGACAGTTCTCCAGATCGCGGATGGCCTGGGCGAGGTTGCTTTCTGCGCGCTCTATGCCAAGTTCGAGGTCGAGGCGGCGGGTGGCGACCTCACCCTCCTGCCAGCGCTGCAGTTCGAGTTCGGCGATCTCCAGAGTGAGCAGGGCGTTGCTGAGGGTGCTGTTGTTTTCATTCTTCTGGAGTTCAACGGCCTCCAGGGCTGTAACCAGCTCGCTGCGGGCGGCTTCGACGGCAAGGACTTCCTCTTCGAGCCGTTCGCTGATTTCGTCGGAGTTGAGTTCGACAAGCAGATCGCCTTCTTCGACGATGACCCCCTCGTCGATGATCCACTTGATGACGGTCTGACGCTCGACCTTGCTGCGCAATTCGATGGAGTTGAGGGCCTCCAGTTCACCGCTGGAGGGGATGAGCATGTCGAAACTGGTTTCGCGGACGGTGTAGAGTTCGGCACTGGAGGAGGAGCCGCCGCTGTCTCGGAGGGTCATGGCTGCGGCGAGGCCTCCGACGACGGCCAGGGCTGCTGTCAGCAGCAGGATGGTCTTGAGTGCGAGGGCTCGTTGCGCCCTGCGCGGTGTCGATTTCGTGCTCGTCATGATCTGTCCTGCTCTCTCGTACCGAGACGCCCGCCCGCATTCCGGCCGCCTGAATTCTGAGGTTGTGGGGCGAAGAGGATGAGAATGTCCCCTCCCGACGATGTCATCCTAGCGACACACAGGATGCGGGCGGCAAGAAACCCTGCTGTTACTCTTCATTCTCTGTATCAGACGGGGTCGGTTCGTCGTCCATTGCATTATTTTCGGACTTTTCGGGTTCCGTGGGGAGGATTTCCTCGGTTCCGAGCAGTTCATCGCCGCCCTGCAACTCAGGAGACCGGATGCCGTACATCTCCTGCATCTCCTGCTCGGTGAGGAGTTCCAGGCCCTGCGGGAGGGCGAGACCGCCTGCCGGTGAGACGCGGAACTGGCCGGTGTCGAGGAGATAGCGGAGGATGGCGACACGGAGGTTTCGCAGGGCGTCGTCGCGGTCGTTGAGGGCTGCTGCGAGTTCGTCCTGTGCGTCGATGATGGTTCGGGTGCTGACTTCCTCCCGGCGGAGTTCAAGGCCCTCGATCCGCCGCTCGATGCTTTCGATGTTGCGGTTCTGAAGTTGCAGGTTGAAGACGGCCAGTTCGATGTTCCGGATCGCGGAGCGGACCTCCAGGGCGATCTGGTCTTCGCGCTGGCGCAGGGACCGGATGGCCCGCTCCAGGCCGATCATGGACTCGCGGACGGCGATGCGCTCCGACTCGCGGTCCAGCGGCAGGCCGAAGGTGACGGAGCCCTCGGCGTCGGTTTCGTCGGCGTCGAAGCGCAGCCCGCCCCAGTCTCGATCGGGGTCGGTGATGATGGACATGGAGGCGGCGAGATTGAGCTCGGGCAGGAGGGCGTTTCGGGAGTTCTCCAGGCCGCGGCGGGCGTCATCCACTTCGTCGCGATCGTTCTGGAGATCGAGCCGGAAGGTCAGGGCCCGGCGGACACTCTCGGTCATGTCGAGCATGGGGACGGGGAGGTTGAGGGCCGATTCGTTGTCGATCAGGAAGGGTTGTTCCGGGGGCAGGCCGAGGCGGATGCGGAAGCGTTCCAGCTGGAGGATGTAGGACTCGCGCTGGTTGGCGAGACTGCTCTCGCTGGAGAGGACGCGCTGCTGGGCCTCGCTGATTTCGTACCCGGCCCGGTCGCCGATTCTGACGCGCAGTTCGGTTTCCCGGAGGAGTTTGCGACGGCTGTCGAGAACGCGTTCGGCGTTGGCGATCCGGGCGGCGGACTGGATCAGGTCGAAGTAGTCACTGGCGATGTCGAAGAGGAACTCGCGACGGAAGCGCTCGAAGGATCGGGTGGCGTAGACCATCTCGCGCTCGGCGCTGATGAGGGATTCCTGCGCGACCATGCCGGCGCCGCGCATCAGGGGAATGTCGGCGGAGAAGATCAGCGAGGCGGTCTGCCCGTCAGAATCGGAGACGCGGCTTCGGAGATCCTCCGTGGCCGAGACCAGCGCGCGGGCAGCGAGGGTTCCGCCGGTGAGGAGGCGCTGCGAGACGGAAAACTCGTTGACGAGGTTGAGGGCTGTCTCGTAGTCGCCGTCCTCGGCATCGGCATCGATGGATGCCGAGATTTCATCGAAGAAGCGCGGGCCGAAGAGGTGCCTCTGGTTGAGGAGGCGGAGTGCGGCCAGGAGGAGTTCCTCCTTGGCGGTGAGGTATTCGCGGCTTCGGCTGACGGCGACGGCGAGGGTCTCCTCGAGTGTGTACCGAGGCACATCCTGGGGGAGCGCGGTGTAGCGGGCGAGGGTGTCGGGAATGTCTCGATCAACGTCAGCCCGGGTGAAGGTGATGGCGTCGGGGGGAGGGTTCACGGTCGGCGGGTTGTACCGTGTCCACTCCGATGAGGGTGAGGAGCGGTCAGACTTGCGGCCGTCGAGATGGCTGTAGCCGGGTGAGGCGTCGGCCTCGCCGAGTCGCCCCATGTGCTCGCGGATGACCATGTCACTGCGTCGGTCGATGTCCTCGAAGGAGGCGGAACAACCGGCCATGACGGAAAGAATCGCGCTGCCGAGGAGAGCGGCGCGCCGAGGCGCTGATCGATTCCGGACGGTTTGTGTCACCGGTCGTGGTCCGCGAGTGCGACGGGGATGCCAGAGGGAAAGGGTACGGCAGCATCATACCCGGGGGTCGGCCCTGCCTCACGAAGTCGGTGAAAACACGGGCGTTTACGGTCGGAGGCGGGATCGACCGGCCACGTGTGGCGCCGCTGGCGATGCGGCCGGCATCCGGCGCGAACTTTCGTACTGGTTTCCTCGTCTCCATCCCTGCGGACGCCGAAGATTTCCCCCCACCTGCCGGGACGACCCTGAGGCCGCGCGCCTCAGACGACCGGCCTGGAGTCCGCCCTTATGCTGACGATCACCCCCTCTCCTGACCGGCCCGGCGTCAACGTACTGAGGTCGGAGGTTGTTGTCCGGCGGGGACTGGATGAGGTCTTTGCCTTCTTTGCCGATGCTGCGAACCTTGACCGACTGACGCCGCCGTGGCTGAAGTTTGAGATCGTTACTCCGATGCCGGTGGAGATGCGGCGCGGCGTGCTGCTGGAGTACCGCCTGCGGGTGAGGTTTGTTCCAATCCGGTGGCGGAGTGAGATCACGATCTGGGATCCGCCGCTTCGCTTCATGGATTGCCAGCGACGGGGGCCGTATCGCGTCTGGGAGCATCTGCACACTTTTGATGCAGTGGAGGGGGGAGTGCGCCTGGGGGACGTGGTTCACTACGCCGCGCCCGGCGGGTCGATTGTTGACCGGTTGTTCGTCAGGCCCGACCTGCGGCGGATCTTTGCCTACCGCCAGGAGCAGATTCTGAAGATCTTCGGACCTGCGGCCGGCTCATGAGTCCCGTGTGAATCGCTTCATGAGGGCGGAGGCCGCGATCAGGAGGGTCAGCCCGAATCCGCAAAGCGCGGCGGCGGCGGGGTTCTCGATGGGGCCGGCAGCGGCAATCGGCGACCAGTCGCGATCGGCTGCCAGGAAACCGGCCGCGAGGCAGGCCAATCCGAGGAGGGCGATGGCGAAGGGAAAGCGGTGCATGGGGAGACGATAGCCGTGCCTTCGGGGGCGGATTCGACCCTCACGGGGCCTCTGACTATGGTTTTACGATGGAATCTTCGCGATGCTCGATGCCCGGCCATGATGCCCGTTGCCTCTTTGAGAAGCACGGGTTGCGCTGCACGCGCCAGCGGCTGGCGATCTACGAGGCGCTTGCCTCGACGAAGACACATCCCTCTCCGGAGGAGCTCTTTGCCGCGGTTGAGCCGATGTGCCCCGGTCTGAGTCTGGCAACAGTCTACAACACGCTGGAGGCGTTCTGCCAGGCGGGGCTGTGTCAGCGTCTTCCGGTGACGACGGGTTCAAGCCGGTACGATGCGGATGTCTCGTCGCATCTTCACCTTGTCAACCGGGAGACGGGTGAGATTCGCGACGTCCCGCGCGACCTGGGGGATGCGATCCTGCACAACCTGCCCTTCGAGGTGATCCGCGATCTTGAGGATCGCATGGGCGTGTCGATTGATCGTGTCGCGATCGGCTTCTTTCACGGCACCGCGTGAATCACATCACTCCAGCACGACGGCATCGCCGACGGCGATCTCGCCGCCTTCGACGACCTCAGCCCGCAGGCCGCCGCGGTGAATCAGCGCGCTTCGAATGCCTTCGCGGGTGAGACTTTCCAGTCGTGCGCAGGGTTCGCACAGCTTGATGCCGCGCAGACGGGCGGCGCCGACGTGAAACTCGCGGCCGACGCAGTGGTTGAGCGCGACGCCCGAAGTGATGATGTTGCGGCGTGTCTCGGCGGCGGTCAGTTGGACGGCCTTGTCGCGGCTGACCGCCTCGACGGCTTCGCGCTCAATGAGCGTGACCTGCGAGCCGGGTTTGATCGTCGGGCCGCTGGAGAAAGTGCCTTTGCCCTCGGCGTAGCGGTCGCCGGCGAGGCCGCGGCCGGCAATGGCGGTGACTGCGGGGACGGCCTGCATCGGTACGCCGATCTCGGCCGAGATGAACAACTCGACGACGCTTCCAGTCTGCATAATGAGTGTCTTTCGCGCGGTGATCAGACGAGCAGCGCGGCGGGGCGCTCGAGCATTTCCTTGAGGGTTCGGGCGAACTCGGCCCCGGTGGCTCCGTCGACGATGCGGTGGTCGAAGGAGAAGGTCAGACTCATCTCGTGGCCGACGGTGAGTTCGTCATTGCGGACGACGGGCTTCTTCATGGCGGCGCCGACGGCGAGAATCGCGGCGTTTGGCGGGTTGATGATGGCGGTGAAGAAGTCCACGCCGAACATGCCGAGGTTGGAGATGGTGAAGGTGGTGTTGCCCATCTCATCGGCAGTCAGGCCGCGGCTGCGTGCCTTCTCCGCGAGGGCTTTGGATTCGGCGGAGATCTGCCGCAGCCCCTTGCGGTCGGCGTCGTAGATGGTGGCGACGACGAGTCCACCGCCGCGCTCTTCGGGGAGACTGACGGCCATGCCGACGTTGACGCGTTCGCTGATCTTCAGTTCGGACTCACCCCAGGCGGCATTGATGATCGGATGGCGGTGGATGGCCAATGCGCCGGCGCGGATGAGGAAGTCGTTGACGGAGAGCTTGACGCCTTGCGGCTCGAGCTGCTCGTTGAGTGTCTCGCGGAGGTCGAGCAAGGGGTCCATGTTGACCTGCATGGAGACCTGGTAGTGAGGGATCTGCGTCTTTGAGGCAATGAGGCGGCGGGCGATGGTCTGCCGCATGTTCGAGAGCGAGACGGTCTGGCCGAGCTTGAAGATGGATTCGCTCGCCACGGCCGGTGCGGGGGCGGTCGATGCGGAAGCCGGAGCGGCGGCGGCGCGTGAGGGTGAGCCGGACTCGACGAGTTCGAGGATGTCGCGTTTGACGACGCGGCCGTGCGGGCCGGAGCCGCGCACGGTGGAGACATTGATGCCGTGGTCGTCGGCGAGTTTTCGCGCCAGCGGGCTGATGAGCACGCGTCCCTTGCCGGCGGAGCCGTTGCTCGAGGGCTCGCTGTGCGATTCGGCGGGCGGCTCCATCGTGGCGGTGGAGGAGGCGGACTCGCGCTTCTGGTTGCCGGAGTCTGAATCCTTCGACTTCTCGCTCTTCTTCTCAGATTTTGAGGAGGACGCGTCTGCGGCATACTTCGAGGCGACTTCCTTCGGGTCTTCGCCTTCCTCGGCGAGCACCATCAGCGTCTCACCGACGCTGACCTGTTTGCCTTCGGGGATGAGGACCTTGGCGACGGTGCCGGCGTCGTAGGTGGGCATTTCCATCGTCGCCTTGTCGGTTTCGACGTCGGCGAGCACCTGGTCGGCCTTGACGGTATCGCCTTCCTTGACGTACCACTTCACCAGCGTTCCGGCTTCCATCGTGTCCGACAGCCGCGGCATCGAGATTTCAATCGACATGGCTTGCCTCTTCCATCAACACCCTGAACGTGATCGTCAACCGCAGGTGAATCAGATTATTCTTCGAGATACATTGCCCGCTTCACAGCCCGCATGATCTTGCCGGCGTGCGGCAGCATCGCCTGCTCAAGCACTTTCGAGTACGGCGGGGGCACATCGTCGTTGCAGACCCGGAAGACGTGGTTGTCGAGATAATCCATCGCACGTTCCGTGACCTGAACGGCCACCTCGCTTGCGACCGACCCGAAGGGCCAGCACTGGTCCACGACGACGCAGTAGTTTGTCTTCTTCACGCTTTCAACGATGGTGTCGATGTCCAGCGGCCGGACCGTTCGCCCGTCCACGACTTCGCACTCGATGCCCTCTTCTTCAGCGAGTTTTTCCGCCGCTTCGAGGCAGAAGTGTACGGGTCTTCCGAAGCTGACGAGGGTGCAGTCGTTGCCCTTGCGCTTGATGTCGGCCTTGCCGAAGGGGATGGTGTACTCCTCCTCGGGGACTTCGCCCTTCATGCCGAGCATTCGTTCGGATTCGAGAAAGAAGACCGGGTCGTTCATGCGCAGGGCGGACTTGAGCAACCCCTTGGCGTCGTAGGGCGTGGAAGGGATCGCAATCCGCAGGCCGGGCACGTTGGAGAAGAGCGCTTCGACGCACCAGGAGTGCGTCGAGCCCAGCTGTCCGCCGGCGCCGTCGTTGCCGCGGAAGACGACCGGCACAGAGAACTGGCCGCCGGACATGTAGAGCATCTTCGGTGCGTTGTTGAGAATCTGGTCGGCTGCGACCAGGGAGAAGGACCAGGACATGAACTCGATGATCGGGCGCAGGCCCATCATCGCGGCGCCGATGCCGAGGCCGGCAAAGCCGTTCTCGGAGATCGGGGTGTCGATGATGCGTTTGTCGCCGAACTCCTCGAGCATTCCCTGGCTGACCTTGTAGGCGCCGCTGTACTGGGCGACTTCCTCGCCCATGAGGAAGATGCGCGGGTTGGAGCGCATCTCCTCGCTCATCGCCTCCCGCAACGCTTCACGAAACTGAATCTGACGCATCGTCATGGTTTCCTGTTGTGGTGTCGCCCGGCTCACTCATCGGAGTCGGCGAGCATCTCCGGCAGTTCGCCGCGCTGGAAGGGCTCTCCCGGCGGATCGACGAAGACATCGGTATACAGATCCTTCTGCGGATCGGGGTCGGGGGACTCATCGGCGAATTTCACCGCCTCGCGCACCTCGGTCTGCACCGACTGCTGCATCTCCTTGAGGCCGCTCTCATCGAGATGGCCGGCGGCGATCAGGGCGTCGGAGAGGGTCCGGATGGGATCGCCCTCCTCGAACTTCTGCACTTCTTCCTTGCTTCGATACTTCTGCGGGTCAGACATCGAGTGACCCTTGAAGCGATAGGTTCTGATGTTGATGAAGGCTGGCGTCTGTTCCCGGCGGCATTTCTCAATGATCTCCTGCATGCCCTCGTAGACGGTGTCGACGTTCATGCCGTCGAGCTCGCGATAGTCCATGCCGTAAGCGGCGGCCTTGACGGAGAGGTCGTGGGCCATGGAGGTGCCGCGCTCGATCGAGGTGCCCATGGAGTAGCCGTTGTTTTCGACGATGAAGATGCAGGGGACCTTGAGAACGACGGAGAGATTCATCGCCTCGTGCAGCGCGCCCTGGTTGAGGGCGCCGTCGCCGAGGAAGCACAGCGTGACGCGCTTCTCGCCCTGTTCGAGCACTTCGTTTTCGTACTTCGTGGCAAAGGCCAGCCCAACGCCGAGGGGACACTGTCCGCCGACGATCGCATGGCCGCCGTAGAAGTGGTTGCGTTTGTCGAAGAGGTGCATCGACCCGCCCTTGCCCTTGCTGCACCCGGTGATCTTGCCGAACATCTCCGCCATGGCGTACTTCGGCTCCATCCCGCGAGCCAGAGCGTGGCCGTGATCGCGATAGGCGGTGATGATGGGGTCGTCGGGGCGTGTGGCTGCGGTACACCCGACGGCGACGGCCTCCTGTCCTGAGTAGATGTGGCAGAAGCCGCCGATTTTGGCCTCCTGGTAGGCCTGCATGGTGCGGGTCTCGAATTCCCGGATCAGCATCATGTCGCGAAGCCACTTCAGCCGCATCTGGGGGGAGGGCTTGTCGCCATTGTCGGCGGAGTCTGCACGGGCGGCTCGTCCCCTGGTTTCTGTCATCGTCATGGCACTTTTCTCAGTCATATCGCCTCGTATTTCCACACCCCGTCGGAACTGTCCCCAGACCCACCCGACGCACGGCGGGGGCGCCCGACCGGCTGCCGGGTCCCCAACCCCTGAAAGGCCTTCAGAAAAGGGTATCGTAGGAACAGGGAATGAGCGGACAATAATCATAGACGCCTGCACCCCAGCTGCCCGATGCATTCTCCCCCGCTGACTCTTGCCCTCGAACTCTCCTCGCCGGCCGCGCAGATTGCGCTGGGTGAGAGCGATCGGCTCATCGCGTCGGTGGATGTGCCCGGGGACCGATCGCTGGATGCGTCACTCTTTCCGGCCCTGGAGGCGCTGCTGGCAGACCACGGTCGCCGGCCTGCGGAACTTGGGCTGATTGTGGTTTCGATCGGCCCGGGAGGATTTACGGGGCTTCGGGTCTCGATCGCCACGGCACAGATGCTGGGATTTGCGCTTGGCGCGGCCGTTGTCGGGGCGCCGACGGCCGGCGTGGTGTTGCGGGAGACGCTTGATCGAGAGCCGGTGCCTGGCGGAACTCGGGTGGGGGTGGCTCTTGCGACCAAGCGGGGCTGGACCTGGCTGACGGAGTTTGAGCGGGCCGGCGAGGAGTGGGTTGAGGCGGGGCAGGGTCGGCTGGTTCGAGAGACGGAGCTGGCGGAACGAGGTGACCTCGACGTTGTGATTGCGGACCATCCGGGCGAGGCGTTGACGGCTTCGGACCGCAGGATTCTCCGGCCGCGGCGATCGGCTGAGGCGTGCCTTCGGGAGGGGTGGGCGATTGCGGCGAGGGGAGGGGCGGTTCCGCCCGAGCGGCTGCTGCCGATCTACGCGCGTCGGCCGGAGGCGGTGGAGTTGTGGGAGCGTCGTCACGGCGACCGATAACGGGGGTCGCCTCAGGCGGCGCAAACTCGCCATTTTCCCCAAAGTGCCCGGACCGTCCAAAGTGTCTGCTGCGAATATCCGATCGTCCTGACATCAGGACAATTGGCCAGATCGGAAGTCAGCATCATGCGTACGCCCGAGTCACTTCAATCGTCAGGACGTGCCGACTCCGAAACCCATTCGAGCGGGGACGGCTCCATGAACGATCTTACCCAGAAACTCGTTTTTACGACCGGCGAGGCAGCGCGACTCTGCAAGGTGAGTCAGCAGACGATCATCCGTTGCTTTGACAACGGACGGCTGCACGGCTTCCGTGTGCCGGGTTCGAAGTTCCGCCGGATTCCGCGTGCGGAACTGATCCGTTTCATGAAGGACAACGGGATCCCGGTCGATGCGCTCTTCGGCGGGCGGAAGCGGATTCTGATCGTGGACGATGATCCGAAGATCATCGAACTCTTCCAGGATGTTTTTGAGCGTGACAAGAACTTCCAGATCGAGACGGCGCTGACGGGGTATGACGCGGGGCTGGCGACGCGCGCCTTTCGCCCTGACCTGATCGTTCTGGACTACATGCTCCCGGACATCAACGGCAACATCGTCTGCGAGCGGATTCGCCAGGACCCGGACCTCAAGGACACGAAGATCATCTTCGTCTCAGGCGTGGTCGATCCGGATGATGTCAACCGCCTCATGGATGCCGGGGCTGATGACTTCATCAAGAAGCCCTTCAACATCGACAAGCTCATTGAGCGGATCAACGAGTTGCTGGGCATTGAGGCG
>CAZPFK010000007.1:0-23551 GCA_964585855.1 uncultured Vicinamibacteraceae bacterium | reverse complement strand
CTTCAACATCGACAAGCTCATTGAGCGGATCAACGAGTTGCTGGGCATTGAGGCGGAGTAAGAGCGATCGGCGTGTTACCCCTCCTCGGAGAGGGCCGTGCCGATGGCTTCGATCACTTTCGGGTCGTCGGGGCGGGTGCGGGGATCGAACCTGGCGACGACTTCGCCTTTGCGGTTGAGGAGGAACTTGGTGAAGTTCCACTCGATCTCTCCGCCGAACTCTCCATTGCGCTCCGCGCTGGTGAGGTAGCGGTAGAGGTCGCACTGCTTCTCGCCTTTGACCGAGACCTTTGAGAAGAGGTCGAACTCCACGCCGTAGGTGCTCTCGCAGAAGGCGGCGATCTCCTTCTCGGTGCCGGGCTCCTGTCCGTTGAAGTCGTTGGCGGGGAAGGCGAGAATGCGGAGCCCGCGCTCGTGGTAGCGCTCGTGCAGCTGCTGCAGTGCGGCATATTGCGGGGTGAGCCCGCACTTACTGGCGACGTTGACGATGAGCACGGCGTGGCCCTTGTACTCCGCCAGGTCTACCGGCTCGCCCTCGATGTCTGTCATGATGAAGTTGAGGGCTTCCGGCACGCCCTCGCGCGGCGGCTGCTCACCCTCGGCGGGTGCTGGTTCGGGCTGGGGCTGGGCCATTGCGAGAAGGGCTGCGGCGAGGCCGGCGACAGCGGCGATGATCATGAGGCGTGACATGGCGGGGTGCTCCGTGGTCTGGGTGGTACCGGAGAATGGTACATCCGAAGGGGGGTACGTGGTTCGGGGCGAAAACCGCCCTATCATTCATCGAACGCTGATACACAATCAGCGCTTTGTCTGGAAATCGCGGTATCTGTACAAGACCGCAGGAGACTGCACGATGAACGCACGCTCGAACCGTTGGTGGACACTGGTCTTTCTGCTCGGCTGCTTCCTCTTTGTCGGCAGCACGCTGACCGGCTGTAAGGAAGAGGGTCCGGCGGAAGAGGCCGGCGAGAAGCTCGACGACGCGGCCGAAGACGCTGAAGACGCCATCGACGATGCGACCGGCGGCGGCGGCTGATTCGGTCAGTCTGCTTCGCCCGGCGATCTGCCAGATCAGCGACACAGCCAGAGGATCATCCGTCGATCATCCTCGGGTTGTTGCACCCAAACAGCGAAGCCGGTCCCGGCCGGAGCGTACTCCACTGACTCACCGGTGAAGGGGTTGGTGCGGCGCGTCCTGTACTCGTCTGCGGTGGGGTATCCATCATTTCGGGGCAGTTCATCAAGGGCGTCGACCGCAGCAAGCGTTACCTGCACGAGCGCCTGAGCCGAGAGAAGTGTCCGGTAGGCCCTCATGGCGGAGTCGACGGAATCCGCCGCCTCCTCGTTTGCCGCATCGCCGACGACGGCTGGCTTCTCCGGCCGCAGATGTCGGGGGGATTCGAAGTAGTCCAGGAGGGCAAGCTGCTGGTTGATGACGATCAGGCGGAAGGCGTCGAGTTCTTCCCGGTCGCCATCACTGGTAAAGTCCTCGAACATCTCGAGGGTGTAGGGGAGGTCTCGTCTGAGGGCGGCCAGGTGCCACGCTTCCCAGTCGGCGGTCTCCAGTTCGGCCCGGAGGGCGGCCCTGGTTGCGGGGGGAATCGTCCCGCAACAGGAATGTTCGGCGAGCATCGTGAGCGCCGAGTTTGAGAAAGCGGCTGCGATGAGAAGGGAGAGCACGTCGGCGTCGGCGGCCTTGTGACGTGCGAGTCGAAGGCAGGAGAGGGCGGCGCGGGTGATCCGCGCTTCATCGTTGTCCGCAAGGGCGACGCGGAGATCGGCCTTGAGCAGTCTGAAGAGGTCCCGGTCGCCGACGATTATCTCCGCATTGTCGGCCATTTCTTCTACGGATTCGTTGTACTGGCTGCGCTCCATTCGACCGGCCCGTTCGGCCAGGGTGAGGGCCTCGGCGCAGGATTCCAGGATCGGCCGCAGCGATTCGACGTTGTCGAAGACTTCCTCTTCGCCGAGCGATCCGACGCCGTCGTATCCGATCGCCTCCGCGAGACTCGCCTGTGCGGCGGCGTAGACAAGGGCGGCGT
Organism: uncultured Vicinamibacteraceae bacterium; assembly: GCA_964585855.1. Taxonomy (GTDB): domain Bacteria; phylum Planctomycetota; class Phycisphaerae; order Phycisphaerales; family UBA5793; genus CAZPFK01. The sequence goes on along the minus strand of CAZPFK010000007.1, from coordinate 21,509 downwards.
TCTCATCGTCGGGGACACGCTGGTTTCGCGGGATGTCGGTTGTCAGGAGTCCGCCGCGGGCCGTCCATCGTCGTTCGGCCTCGGAGACGGTCTGGGCCGGGGCGGAGGGATCCTCGGGCTGAGAGTCGGCCTGTCTGGAGCAGGCGAAGACGGCTGCTGCGGCGAGGGTGGAGGCGGAGAGGATGCGGAGGAGTGAGGTCATGATGCGGGGCTCGGGAATGGGGTGTGAAGGGGAGTATGGGGGAGCGCTACAATATGTTTGCAAGTACTCACAAACTCGCCGCCGATCACATCGAGTGGGTAGATGACAAGCAAGCGGAGTGAATTCAGTGCTCCAGTTCGCGGTAAGGAGTTGTGTCGAAAAGATGGATTGGACCGCCAGAGCCGCAGGCGATCAGACGTTTGCCATCGGGGCTGAATGCGAGCCCTGTGAACCCCTCGTCGTCAATGGATAGTGCACGCAGAACGAGATACTCCTGACCGGTTGAGGAACTCCAGATTCTTACCGTTCCATCTCCAGATGCAGTCGCAATGCGAGAACCATCGGGGGTAAAGACTGCGTAATCGATCCACCACCGGTGCCCGTGAAGCTGCATTAGTGATTCCCCGGTTTCGGCGTCGCGGATGTCTGCGACGTTATCCATCAGCAGAACAATTCTTCTGCCGGAAGGGTCAAAGTCACCAATGCCGTACCAGACACCTGGCATCCCGAAGTCCGACAATGGGACTGGTATGAGCGACTCGCTCGACTCGATGCTCCATATGCGAATCGTCCTGTCGTCAGACATGGTGGCGATTCTTGTGCTCGAGGGGTCGAACTTCATCTCAAGCAACGTGGCCGTGTGACCGATGAACGAAGTGATCTCGCGGCCGGAAGTCGCATCAAGAATGCGGACGATGTGGTCATCCCACGCCACGGCAACCAGTGATCCATCCGGACTGATTGCAGTCATGGGATACCCTGAACCTGTTACCTCGAATGCCAGTCGCCCGTCAGTCAGGTCAAGAAGGCGAACTGAGCCGTTGCCGAATGCAACGACAATGCGACGGCCGGAGCGATCGAGCGCACATCTGAGCGGGTAGTCCCCCGTGCCGTAGTATTCAGGCCTGGGGAGCGGTGGGTTCTGATCCTGCGTTGGAAGATCAACATTTAGGAGAAGCCGGCCTGTTGCGCAGTCCCATACGCGAGCCGAGGCCTTCTGAATTGTCACGCATCGTCCTTCATGGGCAACAGCAGCATAGATAATATCCGGTTGATCCCACTCAACCGGCGGAGTGCTCGACGCAATGTTATAGACTCGCACCTGCCCCCCGTCATCACAGATGAGCGATTTGCCATCAAAGTATGATCCGGACATCCACGCCTGATCTCTTATGGTTCTCGGATTTGGAAGAGCGGAGACGCTCCACAGTCGCGCCGTTCCGTCCCAGGCCGTCGTGAGCACTCGAGTGCCGTCTGGACTCAAGTATGTAGAGGCCCGCTCGCTGTGCCCTGGCATGCGATGAAGGATTGTGCCTGTTTCAACATCCCAGATCCCGACTCCGGTTCCAGCGCCAGCAATCAGCATGGTCCCGTCCGGCGAGAAGTCGCCGTACATGGTGTGCTCGTCCCCGGCTCGAATCTTCTTCAAGAGCATACCGGTCTTGACATCCCAGAGAAGGCCCGCAAACTGCCGCTCATTGGACAGCATGAACATTGGACCTCCGTACAGCCGCCGTCCATCCGGTGAGAACCGCAATTGAACATACATTTCATCGAACTGCATTGTGTGAATGCGCTCGCTTGTGCTGGTATCCCATACCTCCACACTTGTATTGCCGGCGATCGCGACCAGTGATCCGTCTGGTGAGAAGCAGGCATTGCCGAACCCGGTCGCTGTTGCCGGGCCGTAGAACGTTTGAGCGATCTCGCATTCGGCAGTATTCCACAAGAAACTCGAACGCCTTGTCTCCCCGTCACTATCAATTATGTTGCCGCTGGTGACGAAGTATGCCCCATCCGGTGAGAAGGCGACGATCAGGCCGTTGTGGTAAGGGTGGCGGGTATGGAGTATCTCCCCAGAGGTTGCATCGGTCAGCTGAAAGGCTCCTTTGTCACTACTCCAGGTAAGCACGAGTCTTCCATCCGGTGAAAACACGCCCGACCCGGAAGGGAGTGTCGTCGTTCGCTGATGTGTGTCAAGACTCCAGATGCCATGGGGACCATCAGGATCGTTGACGACAATCATTCGCAGTCGATTGCCGTCTGGTGAGAACTCGATATCGCGGGCCCAACCGGCGATCTCGATTGTCTTTATGCGTGTGCCAGTTGAACTCTCCCAAATCGCGACTTCACCAGTCGATCCCGTCGCGAACGTTGCTCCGTCAGGTGAGAATGCGGCAGCGGTCCATTGCTGGGATTCGGGTGCCTCCATCACTGACAAACTTAGATCTGTACTCGCATTCAGATACCGCCACTCCCATCCTCTCAGATGCTCCGGGCAATCCTCCAGCCGCTGCCGGGCCGAGTATGGATCACCGGCGGCGGCGAAAATGTTGGCGGCGTATCGGCTCCGCTCGGCCTCATCCCGCTGTCTTGCCGCCTCCGCCTCCGCTTCCTGGGCGCGGATGCGCTCGATCCGCTCATTCTCCTGCGCCCGTAGTGCCTGCTGTGCCCGGTCGGTCGCGAGCATCATCCCGGTTCCTGTGCCGATGAGGCCGAGCACCAGCAGCGTGATGATGACGGATGCGGCGAGGACCTGTCCGCGATGCTTCCGGACAAACTTCCGCACCCGGTATGCAGCGCCGGGCGGGGCGGCGATCACAGGTTCTCCGGCAAGGTGGCGCTGGATGTCGGCAGCCAGCTGGTTGGGGCTCTCGTAGCGGCGGGAGCGGTCCTTATCGAGCGATTTCATGACGATCCAGTCAAGCTCACCGCGCAGGCGCGTGCCCAGTGTGGAGGGCTGAGCGCGTCGAGCGGCGGCCGCCGCCCCGAGGGCGCGCACGTCGCGCGCCAGTCTCATGCTCGGCCTCGGCGGTTCCTCCTCCTTCAGGATGCGCTGCACCTCGGCCCACGCTGCGGAGCGGAGTCGCACGGCGTCAAACGGCGTCAGACCGGTGAGGAGTTCGTAAAGGATGACCCCGAGGGCATAGATGTCGGTCCGGGTGTCGATGTCCGGTGAGCCGACAGCCTGCTCCGGGCTCATGTATTCCAGCGTGCCGATCAGTTGATTGTGTTCGGTGAAGTAGGTCTTCTCAGTCAGGCGTGCGCCAGCGGCCCAGGTCGCCTTGGCGATGCCGAAGTCGATGATTTTTGCAAACGGCCGGCCGTCGATCATGCTGACGAGCACATTGCCGGGCTTGAGATCGCGATGGATCAGTCCCTTGGTGTGTGCATGCTGGACGGCCTGGCAGACCTGTGAGAAGAGCGCCAGCCGTTCCTCGACGGTGAGTTTGTAGGCATCGGCGAACTCGGTGATGGGATCGCCGACGACATACTCCATGACGAAGTAGGGTCGCCCCGCTTCCGTAGCGCCGGCGTCAAAGACTCGCGCGATGTTCGGGTGATCCATCAGCGCCAGCGCCTGCCGCTCGGCCTCGAACCGGGCGACAACCTGGCGGGTGTCCATGCCCAGTTTGATGACCTTGAGGGCGACGCGCCGACGGACGGGCTCCATCTGCTCGGCCAGGAAGACGACCCCGAATCCGCCCTCGCCGATCTGCTGCAGGAGTTTGTAGGGGCCGATGCGCGAGCCGGGTTGCTCACTGATTGACGGTGAGACGTTGGTCGGTCCTGCCGTGTCGTGCGGCGGGCGGGTCGGTTCGGAGAGAAAAACATCGGCGCGATCGATGGCGGCCATCAGTTCCAGCACACGTGCCCGCAGCCGGGGGTCATGGCCGCAGCGTTCGTTCATCGCGGCCTCGCGCTGCTCGGGGGGCAGAGAGAGCAGTTGATCAACGTTCTCCCGTGCGAGCTTCTCACGATCATCGCTCATTGCGAGTCTCCTGTTGCTTTCAGAGCGGCTCGCGTTCGATGGCGTCCCGCAGCCACCCGCGTGCAAACGCCCAGGTGCGCTTGACGGTGGGTGCGGAGACGCCCAGACACAGGGCCGTCTCCTCGATGCTCAGCCCCGCGAAAAACCGCAGCCGAACGACGGCTGCCGCGTGCGGGTCCACCCCTTCCAAGCGTGAGATTGCGGCGTCGAGGATCAGGAATCCGGCGGATTGTTCTTCAGAAGTCGTGTCAGGCAGGCCCGCAAGGTCGATGGCGGCGCGCCTGGCCTCGGGGCCGCCGCGTCGTTTGGCGCATCGCGCCCGGGCGCGATCGACGATGATCCGCCGCATCGCCTCTGCTGCGGCTGCGTAGTAGTGGGCGCGATTGGCCCAGGGAACCTCCCGGGGTCCGTGGAGGCGCAGGAAGGCCTCATGAACCAGGGCTGTTGCCGAGAGGGTCTGGCCGGGCCGTTCGCGATCGAGATGCCGGCGTGCCAGAGCGCGAAGCTGCTGGTAGACGGTCGAGGTGAAGGGCGGCGCCGGTGCCGGCGATGGGGGTGGTGATGAGGAGTCGGGGTCTTCCTGCGCGGGGCACATGGTTGCCGCAATGGTTCGCGAGAAAAATTATGAGGGCAAGAGGGGCGCGATGGCGGGGACTGTGCGTCCGGCTCTTCCGGGCTTACCGGAGATCGATTGATCCCACCGACTTCGTGCCGTCGGGCTTCTCGATCTCAATCCACCACTTCGCATCGGCCGGGAGCGGATCGGGGGCCACGGCGTGGATGTCGTAATCATCGTGCGACGGCGCGTACTGGCCGAGGGCGACCATTGAGGCGAGCCGATCCTCAGTTCCGATCCAGGCGCGGACGATCGTCGCCCCGGAGTCGTTATAGGGGAGCTTGACGACAAGGTGCAGTTCCTTGCCGGCCGCGACGGTTCCGTGGCCCTGCCAGCACTCGACGGTGCTGTCGCCGATGGTGGTCGATCCGAGAGCGATCTCCTCTCCGTGGTCATCGTGTGATTCGTCGTCAGCGTGCTCGTGGCCGTGGTCGTCGTGTGCGGCATCGCCTGTGGAATGATCGTGGTCCTGCGCATCCGAGTGTTCCTGGGCTCCGGAACCGGCATCGGTCGGTTCGGACTTCTTGCATGCGCTCAGGGCCCAGGTGCAGAGGCCGGTCGCGATGACGAGTTTGATTGCGGTTGGCACTTGCATGTGTGTATCTCCTGTTTGAGGATCTCAGGTGTTTGAAGCCGGATGGGTCGATGGTGGTGCAGGTGTACGCAGCGGCGTCGAGGCGGGCATGGTCTTGTCTTTGAAAATCATTGCGTACCCGGCGGGGACGACCACCAGATTGAGGAAGGTCGAAGACAATAGCCCCCCGAGTGTGACAATCGCCAGCGGGGCGAGGAGTTCGCTGCCGGGCTCGCCGGCTGCGAGGGCCAGCGGGAGAAGGCCGAGTGCGGCGGAGACGGCGGTCATGAGAATGGGGACGAGGCGCTCCATCGACCCCTGGATGATCGCATCCCGCAGCGGGATGCCTTCCTGCTCCATCAGATGGTTGTAGTGATTGATCAGGAGAATGCCGTTGCGCACGGCGATTCCGAAGAGCGTGATGAAGCCGACCATGCTTGCGATGGAGATCACCGGAGGCGTATAAGGCCCGCCGACGCCGATCAGTGCAAGTGAATTACGAATCGGCCCGCCGCCCTCGGTCAGATAGATGGCGGCGATGCCTCCGATGAGCGCCAGCGGCATGTTGACCATGACGAGGCCGGCCGCCCGGAACGAGCCGGTCGAAACCTGGAGGAGCATGAACATCAGGATGGCTACGACCATCCCGGCGATGACGATGGTCCGGGATGCCGATTGCTGCGCCTCAAACTGGCCTCCGAACTCGACGGTGTACCCTGCCTGCTGCACGATGGGTGTGACGCGCTGCTGCACCTGGGCGACCAGATCGCCGAGGTTGGCTCCGTCGGCGACATTGAGCGAGATGACCGCCTTGCGCAGCGCGTTCTCGCGTGTGATCAGGTTGCTGGAGAGTTCAGGCCCGATGTCTGCGACGTCGCGCAGCCGGACGGTGGCCCCGCCTTGCCCGCGAAGCAGGAGGGTTCGCACCTGGTCGATGGATCGCCTCTGATCTTCTGCGAGTCGAACCACGAGATCGTACTGACGCACGCCGTGATTGACGGTGGCGACGACCTCGCCATAGACGGCCTCGCGGACCTGCTCGGCGGCGTCGGCGGGGGTGAGACCTGCGGCGGCGAGGTCTGCATGGCGATATCGGATCGGCAGGGAGGTGATCATGACCTCGCGGTTGGCGTTGACGTCACGGGCGCCGGGAAGCGATCGAAGTTCAGACTCGATCTGCCGCGCGATGGTTCGCAGCGTGGAGAGGTCATCGCCGTAGACGCTGATGGCGATGGCGGCCGGTGTGCCGGAGAGGACGTGGCTGAGGCGGTGCTCGATGGGCTGGCCGACCTGTGTGACAAGGCCCGGGACGGAGTTGAGAATGCGGTCGATCTCGTTGCGGATGGCGGTGCGGTCGAAGGCCGGATCGACCGTGACGTCGATCTCGGAACTGCTGACGGGTTCGGCGTGCTCATCACGTTCGGCGCGGCCGGTCCTTCGGGTGACGGATTCGATTCCCTCGATCTGAGCGAGCTGCTGTTCGACGACGCGAGCGAGGCGGTCGCTTTCGGTCAGCGAAGTTCCAGGCGGGGCGAAGACGAAGACGGTGAAGGTTCCCTCGTTGAAACTTGGCAGGAACGAGGTGCCGAAGGTGGAGGCTAGCCACAGCGACAGGATGGTCGCCGCGGTTGCGCCGCCCAGGACCCAGCCGCGGTATGCGATGGCGGTTTTCAGTGTCGGTTCATAGGCGCGTTTCAGCCAGCGCACGAGGATTCCGTCTTCTCCCTCGTTGCGCCCGCCGAGATCTCCTCTGAGCAGGTACCGGCACATCGCCGGCGTGACGGTCAGGGCCACAGCAAGCGATGCGAGGATTGACACCATGTAGGTCAGTGCGAGCGGGCGGAAGAAGCGGCCTTCGAGTCCCTGGAGGAAGAGCAGGGGAACGAAGACCATGACGATGATGATCGTCGCGAAGACCATGGCGGGCCGGATCTCGTTGCTGGCGCTGAAGATGACGTCGGTTGCAGATCGGCGCTGTGCCTCGGGGAGCAGTCGGTTCTGCCGGAGGCGGCGGAAGACGTTTTCTACGTCAATGATCGAGTCGTCCACGAGCACGCCGATGGCGACGGCCAGCCCGCCGAGGGTCATGACGTTGAGCCCCAGCGACATTCCGTCCATGACCAGGAGTCCGACGGCGATGGAGATCGGCAGGGCGGTGAGCGTGATGATGGTGGTTCGAAGGTTCAGCAGGAAGAGGATCAGAATCACGGCGACGATGATGACGGCATCTCGCAGGACGTGGAGCACGTTGTCGATCGAACGATCGATGAAGCGGCTCTGACGGACGATGTTGCGGTTCAGGACCATGCCCTCAGGGAGGACCGGCTCGATCTGATCCAGCAGCGCATCGACGGCGTCGGTCAGCGCCAGGGTGTTGGTTCCCGGCGTCTTCTTGATTGAAATGATGACAGACGGATGCCCGGCCTCGGAAGCCGTCCCGCGTTTGGGCGCGGGGCCGAGTCGGACGTCAGCCACCTGGCCGATGGTGACCGGTGCTCCGTCGGCATGGGTGATAATGGTGTCGGCGATATCAGAGACCTTTGTGACGCGGCTCTGCTGGCGGAGTGGGATCTCGAGGTTTCCGGCATCAGTAAGGTAGCCGCCGCTTGCGGTACTGTGTGCTCCGCGGGCGGCGTTGACGACATCGGTGATCGTCAGGCCGTAGAGGCGCAGCCGCTCCTGGTCGACGTTGACCTGGTACTCGGGCAGTTCCCCGCCGATGGCGACGGCCTGTGCTACTCCCGGAACAGCGAGGATTCGGTTGCGCAGCTCGAACTCCGCATAGGAGCGAAGGGCCATCGGGTCGGCTGAGCCGTCGGGTGAGGAGAGCGACAGGAGCATGATCTCCCCGACGATGCTGCTGATGGGCGTGAGTTCGACGTGAACATCGTCGGGCAGCAACTCCCGGACTGCGGCGAGTCGCTCGGCGACCAGCTGCCGGGCGCGGTAGAGGTCGGCTCCCCAGTCCAGATCGACCCAGACGATGGAGAGGCCGATGGCGCTGGAACTGCGAACGCGTCGTACGCCGTTGAGCCCGTTGACTGCCGTTTCGATCGGAAAGGTGACATACTGCTCGACTTCATCGGCGGCGAGTCCGCCGGCTTCGGCCATGATGACGACGGTGGGCGCGTTGAGTTCGGGAAAGACGTCCACGCTCATGCGTGGGACGCGATAGGCGGCGTAGGCGACTGTCAGCGCTGCTGCAATGAGGACGAACGAGGGGTACTTCAGCGAAAAGCGGATCAGTTCTCTGAGCATTGAGATTCTTCCTATTCGTCCTCACCGGCGTGAAATGTGCCGTCTGCGTGAAAGTGGCCGCCCTGCTGCTGCGTTCCGGACTGCGCTGTTGCGAGCATGAGCTGGAAGGCGCCGTCAAGAACCACTTCATCACCGAGCCGCAGACCGCTTCGTACTTCGACCCATCGGCCGTCGTCGGCGCCGAGATCGGCCGTGATTCGGATGGCGGTGTTGGGGTTGGCGGGATCGCGCCGGAAGAGGACGGGCGTGAGGCCGTCGCGCTGGACTGCGGCAAGGGGAACGGCCAGCACCGGATTGGTCGTCGTGTCGGTGATGATCTCCAGATGCGCTGAGACGCCGGCCCGCGCCCATGACGAGAGAGAGTCGGGCACGACGATGACCTCGATGGTGCGCTGGTCGGGTTGAGCGGCAAGTCCGATCTGCAGCGTGCCGGTCATGGTGTCGGCGAGATCGATGGAATGTGTCTGCCGGGTGACAGTCGGCGGGACGATGTGCGCCGGCAGGCCTGAGCGCAGGCGGCTGAGGTCGCTCTGGAGCGCAATGGCCCGAAAGCGCAGGCGGTCGGTCTGCACGATCGAGACAACAGGCGACTCCTGATCGGCCCACGCGCCGTTGGTCAGTCCAAGCGATTCAACGACGCCGGGCTCCTGGGCTGTCACCTCCACCGCCTGGATCCGGCGCCACAGCGGTCGGCCGCCCTGCTGCGGGTCGGGTGCGGCCGTCAGCGTCTCGACGGGAACTGAGAGGATCGCTGCGGCCGAGTCCAGCAGCAGGTCCAGCCGCACTCCGGCGGATTCGAGATCGGACTTTGTCACGGCTTCGTCGGCCTCGAGTTCGGCCTCCTTCTCAAGGACTTCGGCGAGTTCGGCTTCGGCGATGGTCACCGCCGCTCTTGCCTCAGACAGCTCGCCGACACGTCCGCCGCCGGCCTCGCTGACGGCTTCCAGTTGCCGGACGCGCTCCCGACGGACCTCGATGGTGCGCTCGAGGAGCATCTCGTGGTTGCGGTGGGCCTGGCGAAGCGGGCCGAAACTGTCGAGGCGTGCCTGGGCCCGGTCGACGGCGGCGTAGGCCTCGCTGATGTCCTGCTGCAGTTGGCGCCAATCCGGAGAGTCGATCCGATACAGCACATCGCCGGCTGCGACTGTCTCGAACTGGTCGACGAGAATCTCAACTCGGCCGGGCAGCATTGTGCGATACTCGCGGCGTGCAGCGGGTTGATACTCAAAAGCGCCGGGCGCACGCAGCGTCTGGTCGATGCGCCGCGCCTCGACCTGGACAAAGGTGATTCCCTGAAAGTCGCGCAGGCCGGCCGGGATTGCGATGCGATTGGTCGGCATCTGCCCGGCCTCATCAGGTTGTGTGGCATCGGCTGAGTTGGCATGGGTGTCTGTCCTGTCGCAGCCGGCCGTAAGAATCGACAGTGCAAGGAGCATCGCCGCCGGGAGTCTTCGAGTCATGGTGCAGTTCATGGTGCGGATTCCTCCGAGTCGCGGACCGCTTGGGCCGCAGATGTAGTTGAGAGATCGGGGCCGAGCAGTTCCGTGACGGTTGTTGCGGCGACGCTTTCGGCCGTGAGGAGTTCGAGCAGGCGCGACCGGGAGTCGTATTCTCGTGTGACCGTTTCCAGCAGAAGCAGTGTGCTGACCTCACCCAGGCCGATGAGGCGTTCGACGTCGGCGGCCTGGTCTGCCAGCAGAGGAACGACTGTCGATTCAAAGTCGATGCGTTGCACGCGGGCATGGCTGAGTGCATCGAGGGCGACGTGTAACTCCTGCAGCAACCGTTCGAAGGCCGCCTCTGCCTCGATCCGGGCCATCTCCCGCTGCGCCTCGGCCTGGGCGATTCCGCCGCGATTGCGATTCAGCAGCGGGATCGGCATGGAGACTCCGAGAAGGAGTCGATCATCATCTTCATTTCCGTATCCGCCTCCGAGTTCGATGTCGGGGTACTGCTCCCGAACTTCACGCCGGAGGGTCTGCTCGGCCGTGTGATAGAGTGCGCGATCAACGGCAATCGCAGGGTTGCAGCGGATGAGGCGATCGACCGGATCATCCGGGATCTCGACGGCCTGAACCAGCATCGACGGGATCAACGCGACCTTCGAGTCTGCGGGCAGTCCCATCATGCCCAGAAGCTCAGATCGGGATCGTCGTGCGAGCAGCTCGGCGTCGCGCAGATCGGAACGACGGCGGGCGGCCTCGACCCGAAGCAGCCGCGCCTCGACGCGGGCCAGTTCGCCCGTTGCTTCCAGGCGATCCGTGATCTCGACGATGTGCTCCATGGCGCCGACGGCCTCTTCCAGCAGAGCCTGCTGCCCCACTGCAGCCGCCCACTCTGCCCACTTCCGTCGCAGATCGGCACGCGCCGCCCATTCGGCCTCGACAATGGCGAGCAGTTCCGCTTCGTGTGCCGCCCCTGCGCGATCCCGCTCTGCTTCCAGCCGACCTGAGACGGGCAGTGTTACGCTGAGCATCAGGCCGTACTGAAAGAGGTCGTCCGGTGAGAGAATCTGCGCGGCGTCAAACCCCAGAACGGGGTCATCCCAGAGCCCCGCGGTGTCTGCATGGGCTTGGGTCACTCCCGCCCGAGCCCGCGCCAGGCGCAGCTGAGGGTTGTAGAAGAGCGTGAGCGCTTCACCTTCCGGAAGGGAAACACCGTCAGTCGGGTCGAATGGAGCCGATGCAGAAGAATCCTCCGCGTCAATCTGACCCGTCCGGATCAGATCGGAGACATCGAGGCCCGGCCGCGACTCCACGATGGCGCGATAGGCCTGCAGGTCCAGCGGGGCGGGCTGGTATGCCCGGCAGGAGATGAGCGTTGTCGCGGCAGCCGCGGTGAGCACGGCGGTGCAAGCACGCAACCGCCGGATCGTTCGGACAGAAGAGGCCATAGAGCGGAATCCTCATGTGAGAAAGCGGGCAGTCATCCATCCGCCCGGTCAGGCGGCGGAGTAGACGGATGTCTCACAAGAAGATTCAGATCTGCAGAATGAAGGTGCGAATGACCGTCAATCGCTGCGAGTCGACGCTGCTCGGCGGAGGCCGCACGCTGCGGCATACGCCCTCTTCGGTCGGAGTCGGAAGTTCGGCATATGGCGTAACAGCCAGGAGCGCCGGAATCGCATCACGGCCGGAGAGCGGCGCAAGGGCCGTGGCGCAGAGCAGACTCGAGTGGGTATGGTCGCAGCAGCATTCCGGATTCGATTCCTCCCACGCGGCGGCTTCATTGCAGTCTGCCCGGTCGGACCGGCCGCTGTCGTAGAAGACCGTCGTCGGATGGTGGTGGTGGCTGTGGAACCGATCGCCGCCCTCGTGGGAGTGGTGCAGATGGATGCGGGCGTGGCCCGGAGCGGCCGCAGCGCCCAGGACGACGGCGAGAATGAAAAGGACCAGTCGCGACATCGGCTGATGGTAGAGATCGGTTGTAGGGGAGTCGAGTGTGCGAGCGGAGCGGGTGCCGGGATCGACACCCCGTATACTTCGGGCATGAATCGACGAGCCGCTGTTGTTGCCGCAGTTCGCACTCCTGTCGGGAGATACGGCGGGGCGCTTGCGAGTGTCCGCCCCGACGATCTGGCAGCGCATGTCATCGCCGCGTGTGTCGATCGGGCAGGTGTCGAAGCGGCGTTGATTGAGGACATTTACTTCGGCGCTGCGAATCAGTCCGGTGAGGACAACCGCAATGTCGCCCGCATGGCGGCGCTGCTGGCCGGTCTGCCCGAGAGCGTTCCGGGCGTGACGGTCAACCGCCTTTGTGCTTCGGGTCTGGAGGCCGTCAACATCGCCGCGCGGATGATCGAGGCGGGACACGGAGAGGTCTTCATCGCCGGCGGCGTTGAGTCGATGAGCCGGGCGCCCTTTGTCCTGTCGAAGGCGGATTCAGCGTTCGGGCGGTCGCAGGAACTGCACGACACGACGCTGGGCTGGCGCTTCGTCAATCCGAAGCTCGCCGAACTGCACCACCCCCATGGCATGGGTGAGACGGCCGAGAACGTCGCCAGGCGCTACGGCATCGGGCGCAAGGAGCAGGATCGCTTTGCGCTGCAGAGCCAGCAGCGGTGGGCGGCCGCGCATCGGGCCGGGCGCTTTGCCGATGAGATTGTGCCGGTGGAGATTCCGCAGCGCAAGGGTGAACCGATCGTCGTGGAAACCGATGAGCACCCCCGACCGGAGACGACGCTGGAGCAGCTGGCGAAACTGCGACCGGCCTTTGCAACCGATGAGCAGGCGACGGTGACTGCGGGGAACTCGTCCGGAATCAATGACGGCGCGGCGGCGCTGCTCCTGGTGGAGGCCGGGCGTGCCCGATCTCTGGGGCTTGAGCCGCTGGCGTACGTCGGGCCAAGCGCGTCGGCGGGAGTCGATCCGGCGTACATGGGGATCGGGCCGGTTCCGGCGATCCGGAAGGTGCTGGCGCGGGCAGGGCTGACCCTCGGCGACATCGGGCTGGTTGAGTTGAATGAGGCATTCGCAGCGCAGGCGCTTGCGTGTCTGCGTGAACTCGATCTTGATGAGGCGCGGGTGAACGTGCAGGGCGGCGCGATTGCCATCGGGCATCCGCTCGGATGCAGCGGTGCGAGACTTGCGGTAACACTCGTTCACCAGATGCGAGCCGGCGGCGTGGAGCGCGGGATCGCCTCACTCTGCGTGGGTGTGGGGCAGGGGCTGGCAACGATCTTTGAACGTGCCTAAGCGTTTGCTGCCAGCTTCGCAAAACCGGAACGGAAGGCCCCCACGAGCGAATCGACTTCCGCTTCGGTCATGGGCGTGGAGAGGGTGGAGGTTCCACTGTTGATGAGGATCAGTCCGTTCTGGAAGAGATGCTCAAGAAGCATCTTGAGGCGGCGGCTCTCCTCGGGCGACTGGTAGGCCTCGCGGAAGTTGGCCGGGGGCGTTGCTTTCAGGTGGACTCGGAACATCGAGCCGTACCCGGTCACGCAGGCGGTCACGCCGGTGTCGGCGATCGCCTGCTCGATGCCGGCTCTGGCACGGTCGGCAAGGGCGTTGAGACGGGCCACGGCGGGTTTGTTGTAGAGCTGCATCGCAGCGAGGCCGGCGGTCGTTGAGATCGGGTTGGCCGAGAAGGTGCCCGAGTGGGGGAAGAGCAGCGTCGGAGCGTGCGGGTTGAGGACATCCATGATGTCGGCGCGCCCGGCAACGGCACCGATGGGAAAGCCGCCGCCGATGATCTTGCCAAGCGCGGTGAGATCGGGCCTCACGCCGTAGTGCGTCTGCAGGCCGCCGTATTCGGCCCGGAAAGTGATGACCTCGTCGAGGACGAGCAGGACGCCGTTGCGGCTGGTCCATTCGCGGATGGCCGCGACGAACTCGGGGTCGGCGGGGTTGAGGCCCACGCGGTGGGGCATGAGGTCGAGCAGCACGCAGGCGAGCCGGTCGGCGTGTTCATCGAGAATTGCAAGGGCACGCTGCGTGTCGTTGAAGGGGATGACGGCGACGTCATCGAGGGCCGATTGCGGCGTCCCGTGGACCAGGGGGACGCGATTGGGGTGCGCGGCATCGCCCCAGTTGGCGGGAGTGGGGGACTGGCTGACCTCGGCGTAGTCGTAGACACCGTGATACGCGCCTTCGGCCTTTGCGATCATGGGTCTTCCGGTAAAGGCACGGGAGGCCTTGAGGGCGACCATGATCGCCTCGGTGCCGGAATTCACGAAGCGGAGCTTCTCGAAGGCGGGGTTCCGCCCGCACAGGTGCTCGGCGTACGTGACCTCGATTTCAGTGGCGAGGTTGAAGGCGGTGCCGCGCGCCATCTGCGCGGTGACGGCCTCGACGATCTGCGGGCAGGCGTGGCCGTGGATGAGGGAGGCCATGTTGTTGGCGAAATCGAGCCGTGTCACTCCCTCGATGTCGGTCACGCGGCAACCGGCGGCATGGTCGGCGTAGACGGGGTGCGGGTCGCGCAGGACCGCGTTTCGGCTGACTCCGCCGGGAAGCACCTTCTGCGCGCGGGCGTAGAGGGCAGCGCTGCGTGAGGAGGCGACGGGATGAGAAGGGGCCTTGATGGTCATGGTGCGGTTCCGTCGGCGTGCGATGACTTCGGCAACAGCAGTGCGCCGGTGCGCTGCTGCACCTCTTCGAACGTGACGCCCGGGGCGAGTTCGAAGAGTCTGAAACCCTCGGCGGTGACATCGATGACCGCCAGTTCCGTGTAGATTCGATTCACGACGCCGCACCCGGTCAGCGGGAGAGTGCAGGACTCGACGAGTTTGGGCTCGCCGCTCTTGGTGCAGTGGGTCGTGATGACGTAGACCTTCTTCACGCCGGCACAGAGGTCCATCGCGCCTCCGACGGCGGGGATCGCATCGGGCTCGCCGGTAGACCAGTTGGCCAGGTCGCCGTTTCGGGCCACCTGCAGCGCGCCGAGCACGCTGACGTCGATGTGCCCGCCGCGGATCATCGCAAAACTGTCGGCGTGGTGGAAGTAGGCAGCGCCCGGCAGCGCGGTCACCTGCCGCTTGCCGGCGTTGATCAGCTCGGGGTCGCCCTTTCCTGGCGCGGGCGGCGGCCCCATTCCGATCATCCCGTTCTCGGTGTGGTAGATGACCGTGCGCCCCGGCGGGACGAAGCTGGCGACGAGTTCGGGAATCCCGATGCCGAGGTTGACATACGACCGGTCGGGAATGTCCACGGCGACTCGCGCCGCCATCTGCTCACGTGTCCATCCGGTCGTGGTCGCCTGCGTCATGGGTAGGTGACTCCAGCTGCGACCAGTTCCGATTCATGCGCCGGCTGCGCGACTTCGACGATGCGCCGGACGAAGATGCCGGGCGTGACGACCGTCTCCGGATCGATCTCCCCCGGCTCGACGATGCGCTGCACCTGTACGATCGAAGTGTCGGCCGCTGTCGCCATGATCGGGCCGAAGTTGCGGGCCGTCTTGCTGTAGACGACGTTGCCGTGCGTGTCTGCCAGGCGTCCCTTGATGAGTGCGAAGTCCGCCCGCAGTGCATGTTCGAGAATGTAGCGACGGCCGTTGATCGTCCGCAGCTCCTTGCCCTCGGCCAGCGGTGTGCCGACGGCCGTCGGCGTGTAGAAGGCGGGGATGCCGGCGCCGCCGGCGCGGATGCGCTCGGCGAGCGTTCCCTGGGGCGTGAGTTCCAGTTCGCACTTCCCGGCTCGGTAGAGTTCGGGGAAGACGGTGGAGTTGGCGGTTCGCGGGAAGGAGCAGATGACCTTGCGCACGCGCCCGGCCCTGAAGAGCGCGGCCAGACCGACCTCGCCGCTGCCGCAGTTGTTGCTGACGACGGTCAGGTCGCGGGCTCCCTGGTCGATCAGCGCGTGGATGAGTTCGATGGGGCTGCCGGCCTCGCCGAAGCCCCCGACCATCACGACGGCTCCGTCGAAGACGTCCGCCACCGCTTCGTGAACACTGGAGCAGGATTTGTCAAACATGCCCGAGTCCGCCCTGTCAACGCTGCGACCGCTCATGAACACCCGGCGCGAACGGTCGGCATCGATGTGGTCGGCGCCCGGCCCGGCTTGGTCACGCGGTTGTAGGAGTACAGCCCCGCTTCGTCAAAGAGCACCCGATCGTTGTACCCGTCAAACCACAGCGCTTCGGGATTCCGTCCGACGATGCACACCTTGCCGGCATCGGGCGCTGCGCCGGCGTTGCGCAGAATCTTGAAGATCAGCACACCGTTCTCAGAACCCTTGAGCCCCGGGATGGGAGCGTTGGTGACGGCGGCAACTTCGGTCTTGCCCTTGTAGTGCGTGATCGAGAGCCGCGCGTGCTTCTCGACGCCGCTGAGGCCCTTCTGTGATTCGTTGAGGATCTGCCATGCCCGCTCGATGGGGACGTTGAAGGCCTTGTAGGCGACGATATCGCGGCCGCAGAAGAAGTAGTGGTTCTCGCCCCCGGCCCGCTTGAACTCCCGCTGCATGATGCGCAGGGCATCGGGATCGTCGTTGATTCCGCGGATGATCGGGGCCTGGTTCTCGATGGTCATCCAGCCGCGCTGCGCCAGAGCCCGCATCGCCTCGCCTGTTGCGGGAACCCACTGCTTGAATCCCAGCGAGTCCTCAACGTAGTTGCCTTCCTCATCCTTCTGGAGGAACTCGTCGGGGTGCTCGAAATGCACCATCATGTGCAGACCGACCTGCGGGTAGGTCTCGTGGAAGCGGTCGAGCATGCCGAGAAACGCGCTGTCGAACCGCTGGGGGTAGAAGGCCAGTTCCTTGGTGCCGATGCGGATCGACTCCACCCCCGCCTCCGCCAGCGCTGCCAGCCACGCCGCGATCTTGCGGTTGTTGAGCACCATCGGATCGCCGCCTGACATCAGAATCTCCCGCAGCTTCTCGCGGCCCGTTTCCGGGTGTCGTCCGCCATTGGCGGCGACCAGCGCGTTGTGCGACTTGATGTAGGCGATGACCTCCGGAATCTGTGCCAGCCCCTTCTTGGCCACGGTGCCGTCCTGGCGATGGATCTCCTTGCGGGCGATCAACTCCTCGCGGTAGCAGAAGCGGCAGTGGGCCGAGCAGGTGGAGATGACGTACATCAGCCCCATCTCGTACTTGTGCAGCAGACCCTCGACGGGGCTGTAGTCCATCTGGTAGCCGGGGTCTTCGGAGCCCGCGAGGTCGATCGTCTCATCCGGGCTGGCCTTGACGAGGCGCTGCAGCGGTACGCTCCGCCGGGCCAGTTCGAAGAAGTGCCGCGTGACCTTCACGGGCATGCGCTCTTCAACGTCACGCTCGGTGCCCTTGAGGACGCGCAGCTGCACGACCTCCTCGGGGCTGTAGAAGTCCAGCATGTCCTGCGGCGCCTTCTCGTCAAAGAACGGCGCCAGCCCGTTGATGATCTCTCTCTTATAGATGGGGTCCTCCACGGTGCGGAGGAAGGCCTGCTCTCGGTCGGTCGGGGTGTAGTCGGACATGGCGGGTTGACGCTCCATCGTGCAAGAGTGCTATCGGAAGACTGCCGGCTGGAATAAAGTGTACAATCGATCCGAGAAAATGCAACAGGGTGAACACCGGGAGCCACGCCTTGTCAATACAGGATCTGATCGCATCGAAGAGCAAAGACCTGACACCGACCGAACAACGGATTGCTCGGGTCGTCCTGCAGGACCCCACTCGCGTCGCCTTCGGCACCGTCGCCGACCTCGCCCGGGACGCCCGGACCAGCAGGCCGTCGGTCGTCCGCTTCGCCGTCAAGCTCGGTTTCGAGGGCTACAGCCAGCTTCAGGCCTGGGTTCAGGATGGAATCTCCCGCCAGCTCTCAACCCCCAGCCAGCGCATCCGTCACCGGGGCCGGCAGGCCTCCATCCGGGCCGACATCGAGCGATCGGTCGCGGCCGCCTTCGACGCCCTGGATGAATCGCGCACGGCCTCGCTGGCAGCGCCGCTTGTCCGGGCGCGCAATGTCTGGATTCTCTCGGGAGAGACCTCGATGGCCGGGGCCCACGTGCTCTTCAGCGGCCTCTCGATGCTCCGCCCGAACGTTCATCTGGTCCTGGAGCACTCAACGGGGCGCGACCTCTGTGGCGCTTCGGCTGACGATGCCGCCGTCGTCCTCGACTTCGCCCGCTATCGCCGGACGCCGGTGATTGCAGCACGAGCCCTTGCTGAACTGGGGGTGAACCTCATCGCCATCACCGACGGCCCGCTCTCGCCCCTGGCAGCGCTGACGCCCAACTGGTGCCAGCTCAGGATTCCGGCCGTCGGCCCCTTCGACAGCGCGGTCCCTCCGGTGATCGCGGCGGAGGTGATCGTCGCGCGCGTTGCGGCGGAACTGGGCGATGCAGCGCGGGAGCGGATCGATCAACTCGAAATGCTCTGGCAGCGCACGGAGACGTTCCTTGAATACATCCCCCGCAGCGAGCGCTTCGGCAAGGATGTGGATGGATCGACCGGTCCTCCATAGAGCGCGAGATGTTCACGAGTTTCGCCCGTAATCAAAGAGGAAGACTGGATATTACGATGCGCCGGCATCTCGCTTGTCGCCGGCGAATGTCGTCAATTCGCAGATTGGCGCGATCCGATCGGGGTGCGGGGCCCGTAGTAGCTTAAGAGACACGATTGAAATAAGGAGATTTGAGATGACGCAGTGGGAACAGATTGAAGGAAAATGGCAGCAGTTTCGCGGCAAAGTCAAGGAGCAGTGGGGCAAACTCACTGATGACGACCTTGACGTCATCGACGGCAACCGGGAGCAGCTCGAGGGCCGGATCCGCGAGCTGTACGGCAAGACGAAGGACCAGGCGCACAAGGAAGTTCGCGAGTTCTGCGAAACCTGCTCACGAGGGGCGGCGTGATGACTGTCACAACCGCACTGAAGACTGCCTGCATGAAACGACAGGCGATGACGGCATGGGCCTGTGTATGCCTGGGCGTGCTTTCGATATGCCTGCTTGGCGCCTGCAACACCGTTGACGGCGCAGGCGAGGACATGGAGGCCGCCGGTGAGGCCGTGCAGGATGCCGCCGACTGAACCCGATGATCGATTGACGGGAGACAATGACCATGTTTGATGTGCGCACAAGCCGCTGGACGGCTGCAGCGCTGCTCGGACTCGGCCTGTCATGCGGCGGATTGCTCATGGCCGGCTGCGAGGACGACGGCCCGGCCGAAGAGGCCGGGGAAGCGATCGACGAAGCCGCTGAGGACGCTCAAGAGGCGCTCGAGGATGCGGCCGAGGAGGTCGAGGATGCAGTGGACGATGATGAACCTGCGTATCCCGCAGGAGAAGGAGGCGGA
Organism: uncultured Vicinamibacteraceae bacterium; assembly: GCA_964585855.1. Lineage (GTDB taxonomy): Bacteria > Planctomycetota > Phycisphaerae > Phycisphaerales > UBA5793 > CAZPFK01. The sequence goes on along the minus strand of CAZPFK010000007.1, from coordinate 2,369 downwards.
TGATGCTTGGATGGGCGTTGACATTTCTGATTGTCGCAATCATCGCCGGGGCGTTCGGCTTCTTCGGAGTCGCCGGGTTGGCGACCTCGATTGCGAAGATTCTTTTCTTCGTCTTTATCGTTCTGTTTGTGATCAGTCTGATCGCCCGTGCCGCTCGCGGCCAGTCGCCGCCGGTCTGAGGCGCGGGCTCTGCTGATTGCCTGCCCTGAAAGGAGGCGATCATGCCGGTCTTTGAGATTCAGGGAGTCGAGGGGGAGGCGGGCCTGACCACACGGGTGCCGATCGAAGCGCCGGATCGCAAGGCGGCGCTTCGAACGGCCGCCCACCAGGGACTCCTCGAAGCGCACGTCGTCGGCCTGCGCGACGAGGAGGACGATGGAGCGCAGGCCGAGGTTCCGGCTCCTGCCGAGGCGGTGGAGATGTCCACGGAGGAACTGCTTGACAAGACGGGGCCGTACGTTCGGCGGCGGGTGTTGATCGGGTGGCTGTTGTTGTTGGGGGCGCTGCCGGCGGCGATGATGGCAAGTCAGTGGGTCAGTTCCGGCCTTGACTGGCCGATGTGGCTGACGCTGACGATTCAGGGCGGGCTGGGGCTGGCCATTGTCATCTGGGCGGTGCAGCTGTTCCGCTGGTACTGGAAGTAGATGCAGCCGGCGGGACGACGATAAAGCCGCGACCGGCGGTCGCGGGTTTGTGGGTGTTGAGGAGGCGCGACCGACGGTCGCGGCTTTGTGGGTGTTGAGGAGGCGCGACCGACGGTGCCCGGCTGTCCCGAGTGCGGATGGGGACGGTGAATCCTTCCTCCGCTCGAGCTGATCGGGCGCTGCTGTTGCAGGGGAGACTGGCCGGCTCCTGCCGAGGCGATGGAGATGTCCACGGAGGAACTGCTTGACAAGACGGGGCCGTAAGTCCGGCGGAGTGAGTATGATATGGCCCGATGCGACGTCTTCGGGCCATTCTGCTTTTTCTGCTCCTGGGCGCTGTTTCGACAGTCGCGGTCGCCTGGGCGCTGGCCCTTTGGGCGGATCAGTACGCCGTAGTGAGCGAACATACATATGACGATGAATCGCTCGAATATCGGCGGGGGTCCTACGTTGAGCCGCTCAGGATCAGCGTGACTAGGACAATTGGTCACTGTGGATTGGTGGTACATGTCCCAGTTAAATCGGATCCTTGGTGGAGGTCCTCTGTACACTGTTTCAGGCCAGCCGCCGTTCCAACCTGGAGCGATCGATGGCCAACTGACAGTCTTCAACATTCCACGGAGAATCCGTCATCGGAAGTCAGCCTTCCAGAGGGTGCGACTCGCGCCTACCCACCGAACGAGGATGCGTTCGGGTTTCCGTTCCTTGCAATGTGGCACGCACATGAGCGTGACTGGTGGGGACCTTCGTATCCACTGGAAGATGATGTAAGGTTCAATGGAACAGGTTTGTATCTGCCCGCATGGGTGCCGTCAGTTTCGGAGTTTGACCCTCTCGCCTTCCCCCTGCGATTTGTCTGGATCGGCTTCATCGCCGACACGCTCTTCTGGGCGCTGGTGTGGTGGCTGCTGCTCCGGGGTCGACGCTTTGCCCGCACCATCCACAGACGCGCCGTTGATGACGTCGCCTTCGCCTCGGCAACCGTTCGCCGGCTCGTTGCCCATCGCAACGCCCTTCGCCGCTGCGTCCTGCTGATCGGCCTCGGTCTGATCGGCTGGCGCATCGCCTGGCCGGTGCTGGACGGGCACTTTGAGATTCGTCGGGGGTGGAGTGACCTTGCTGCTGTGGCAGCTGTCCAATTGGTGGGCAGGTCGTCGACGGGCGCCAAGGCAACCGTTCACGATCAACGATACTCCGTCGTGATCAGTAATGCCGAGATCGGACGTCCGGATCGCTTCCTGAGGCGCAACAGAGTTACGCTTCATTACGGAGATGCCTGGAGGAATTCGGTCGATCAGCACCCGGCCGGTGAGATCGTGAAGGTCGGCCCGAGGCCGCACCACGGCCGCATCCGCTGGGCTGACGGCACGGTCTCTGAGACTGTACGAATCGCCCACTGTGAACTATGGAATGAAGATGCCACTTCGTTGCAGATTGGGAAACAGAGCACCATTGAACCGGGATTTGTGTGGCATATCCCCGCCCTCCTGCGCACCTCCGGCCTCGCCCTCCTCTACCTCATCCTCTACTCCGCCGCACCGCTGATTGTCGTGATCGGCCTGACGCAGAAGCCACTGTGGCGCATCGGGCCGGTGACGGCCGCGTGCCCGAGGTGCGGATACAGTCTGCAGCGACTGACGGCGCCCGGCTGTCCCGAGTGCGGGTGGGGGCGGTGATCGGCCCGCCAGTCACCCCGCCCCTCCCCAAAAACAACACAACCCCCTG
>CAZPFK010000006.1:28210-63566 GCA_964585855.1 uncultured Vicinamibacteraceae bacterium | reverse complement strand
CGCGGCTCTCTTGTTCCGCGCTTTGTGCCGCGACCGGCGGTCGCGGCTTTGTGGGGTATGAGGAGGGTCGGGGTGGAGGAGGTGAGTGCGTCGCCGAGGCGCTCCCTCATGGTCGCGGCTCTTTTCTCTGGATGCCCGCCTGCGCGGGCAGGACGGAGGGAGGCGCGGGCATGAGGGAGAAGGCCGGCTGCCACTTGTCGTGAGCCGCACAGGCGAGACGCCTGTGCTACTGCTGATGGTCGCCGCCGGGAGGTCAGCGGTTGAGGATGTTGTTGAAGCGGGCCTCGTGGATGGGCACGAGGATGTCCAGGATGTCGCGGAGGACGCGGGCGGGGGAGCCCAGGCAATCCACATCGGAGACCAGCGAGCGGCCCAGGGCCTCGAGGACGGGCCGGGTCTCGTTGCGGTAGACGGTGAGGCGGTGGCGGATGACCTCGGCGCGGGCGTCGTCGTCGCGGTTGAGCCGGGCGGAGCGCTTCTGGATGCGGCGGACGATCTCCTCATCGTCGGGGCAGGAGAGGTGGACGATGCGCAGGACCTCGAGGTCGTCAGCGAGCATGGCGACCTGGGCGGGGTTGCGGGGGATGCCGTCGAGGACCAGCAGCATGTCAGCGGGGTTGAAAAGGCCGGCGTCGATGCGGCGGTCCATCTCGTGGCGCCAGATGCGGACGGTGAGTTCGTCGGGGACGAGGGCTCCCCGGGAGGAGTATTCGTGGAAGATGCGGCCGAACTCGCTGTCGCGGTCGAGAGCGCGGAAGATGTCGCCGGTGGCGACATGGTGGAAACCGGGGATGCGTCCGAGGAGGGCGCCCTGGGTTCCCTTGCCGACGCCGGGAGCGCCGAAGAGGATGACGCTGGGGTAGCGCGAGGTCATATCCGTGTGGGTGCGTTGGGAGTATCGGTCATTGCGGGTCGGGAGATCAGGAGGGAGAGGGGGCGGAACGGGGCTCGGAGCGCTCGGTGAGCGTTTCCGGGTCGATTCGGGCGAGCCTGGAGAGTTCCGCGGACGTCCCTGCCCGCACGACAGCGGCTCCGCCGGGGGCCAGGCGGCCGGCGGAGGTGTTCACGTTGCTGCGGATCCAGTCGAGGGAGCCGGAGTACCACTCGTAGACGTATCCGACGAGGATGAGGCCCATGAAGATGCCGCCGATGACCAGGGCGGGCTCGGCGTGCTGGCGGAAGACGACGGCGAGCGGCCAGATGAGGGCGACTTCGACGTCGAAGATGAGGTAGAAGAGGGCGACGACGTAGAAGCGGAGGTCGAACTGGACCCAGGAGGAGCCGATGGTGGGCTCGCCGCATTCGTAAATGGATTTTTTCTCGGGATTCGGGGCGCTTGGACGGATGAGGAGGCCGACGGCCATATTGACGACGACGAAGGCGACTCCGAAGGCCATGAAGATGGCGATGGACAGCAATGGCTCCACGATCCGACGACCTCCGGGGGGGTGAGACGGGCCGCAATGGTACGGGCGAGGTTCCGGGGCGACAACCGCGGGCCTAGGGTTGGTCGATGAGGACGATGATGCAACGAGGGCGGAGCTTCCGGTGGGCGCTGCGGCAGGGCGAGGCGGGGGGCCGGGGGCTTGCGGAGCGGGTGCTGGCGGCGCGGGGGATTGCGGTGGGCGAGGGGCTGGAGGCGTGGCTGAACCCGTCGCTGCACCGTCTTCACGATGCCGGGCTGCTGCCCAACCTGGACCGGGCTGTCGATCGGGTCATCGAACTGATCCGGGCGATGGAGGCCTCGCCGGGGAGCGTGGGGCCAATTGTGATCTACGGGGATTACGACGTTGACGGGATCAGCGCGTCGGCGATTCTGTATCACGTCTTCCGGACGGCGACGCCCCATGCGGATGTGCGGACGTACATTCCGCATCGGCTGACGGAGGGGTACGGGCTCAACGAGGAGGCGTTGCGGGAGATCGCGGCCGAGGGGGCCTCGCTGGTGATCAGCGTTGACTGCGGGATCACGGCGGCGGGGCCTGCTGCGGCGGCGCGGGCGCTGGGGCTTGATCTGATCATCACGGATCACCACAACCTGCCGGGCGAGGGGGAGGCGCTTCCGGAGGCGTTTGCGGTGGTGCACCCCCGTCTGCCGGGGAGTGAGTATCCGTTTGGGGAGTTGTGCGGGGCGGGGGTGGCGTTCAAGTTTGCGTGGCGGTTTGCGACGCGGTGGTGCGGGTCGGAGCGGGTGACGGAGCGGTTCCGGTCAGCGCTGCTGGACGGGCTCTCGCTGGCGGCGCTTGGGACGATTGCGGATGTCGTGCCGTTGCAGGATGAGAACCGGATCATCGCGCGCTTCGGGCTTGCGAACATGCGGAACACCTCGCTGATCGGGCTGAACGCGCTGATTGCCGCGTCGGGGCTTGATGACGACCAGCGGGTGGATTCGACGGCGGTGGGGTTTCGGCTGGCGCCGCGGCTGAACGCGTGCGGGCGGATGGGACATGCGAAGGAGGCGCTGCGGCTGTTTGTGACCGAGGATGCGGCGGAGGCGGCCAAGATTGCGGCGGAGCTGAACCTGCTCAACCAGCAGCGGCAGCAGGTGGAGCGACAGATCTTCGAGCAGGCATGTGCGATGGCGGAGGAGGCGGGGATGACGCGGCCCGGGACGCACGCCGTGGTGCTGGCGCATCCGGAGTGGCATCCGGGGGTGATCGGGATTGTCTGCTCGCGAATCGTGGAGCGGTTCGGCCGGCCGACGATTCTGCTGCAGGCCGGCGAGGATCTGTATCGGGGATCGGCGCGATCGATCGAGGGGTATTCGATCCACGGGGCGCTTGCGGAGGCGGCGGAGTGTCTCGAGAGCTGGGGCGGGCACGACATGGCGGCGGGAATGGCGCTTCGACCGGAGCGGTTTGGGGAGTTTCAGGCGCGGATTCTGGAGCACGCGGGGCGGAGCATTGCGCCCGAAAACCTGACGCCGCTGCTGGAGATCGATTGTGCGGCCGGCGTGGAGGAGCTGACGTCGCCGGAGGTGGAGCGGCTGCTGTCGCTGGGGCCGTTTGGCCGCGGGAACCCGGAGCCGGCGCTGCTGTTATCAGAGGCGCGGGTGACAACGGCGGCGAAGGTGATGGGGAACGGGGGGCGGCACCTTTCGGTGGGGGTCGGGGAGAATGGCCGGCGGGGAATCCGGCTGGTGGGATGGGGACTTGGCGCTGAGGTTCGGACGCTGCACCAGGGGGCGGCGGTGGATGTTGTGATCCGGCCGAAGATCAACACATGGCAGGGGCGACGGTCGGTGGAGGGGGAGATCGTGGATTACTGTCTTCGGTGAGGGTCAGAGGGCGGCGAGGCGTGCGGCGGTGTCGAAGCGGGCGAGGGCGGCCACGAGGGGGTCGAGTCGGCCTTCGAGGAGTTCGGAGAGGTTGAAGGACTCGTTGATGCGGTGGTCGACGGCGAGGTTTTCGCGGTAGCGGTAGGTGCGGATTTTTTCGGCGCGGCTTCCGGTTCCGATCATGGCGGCGCGGGATTCAGCGCGTTGGCGCTCGGCTTCTGCGCGCTGGCGTTCGTAAAGGCGGGCGCGGAGGAGTTTCCAGGCCTTGTCGCGGTTCTGGTGCTGGCTCTTGCTCTCCTGCATGCGGACTTCGATGCCGGTGGGGCGGTGGATGAGGTGGACGGCGGTGGCGACCTTGTTGACGTTCTGGCCTCCGGGGCCCTGGGCGGTGGTGACGTTGACGGTGACGTCGGCTTCGTCGAGATCGAGTTCGACTTCGCGGGGTTCGGGGAGGACGGCGACGGTCGCGGTGGAGGTGTGGATGCGTCCCTGGGCTTCGGTGGCGGGAACGCGTTTGACCTGGTGCGTGCCGCCTTCGTATCCGAGGGCGGTCCAGACGCCGGGACCGGAGAGACTGAGGATGGCGTAGCGAACGCCGCCGGCGTCTGCGGGTGCGGCGTCGAGGTCTTCGATCTTCCAGCCGCGCTGCTGGGCGAAGCGACGGTACATCTGGAGGAGGTCGCCGGCCCAGAGCCCGGCCTCATCGCCGCCGACGCCGGCGCGGATTTCGAGGATGACGGAGCCGACGGCGCGGTCGTCGGTGGTGACGAGGTCGGCCTTGATGGACTCCATGACTTCGTCGGCGCGTACGCGGAGTTCGCGGACTTCTTCGCGGGCCAGCTTGGAGTACTCTGCGTCGAGGCCGGCATCGGGCGCTTCGAGTGAGGCCTCGAGTTCGTCGGCTTCAGCGCGGAGGGCGTTCCACTGGGCGAAGGCGTCGCAGAGGGGCAGGAGGGCAGCGCGGCGGATGGAGAGGTCGCGGAGCCGGGCGGGGCTGGCGTGGAGGGCGGGATCGGCGAGGTCGGCGTCGATGCGCGCGAGTTCGGCGGTGAGCTCATCGAGGCGGGCGATGATGCGTCGCCTGAGGTGGTCTTCGTTGCGGTCGGAGGCGGCCATGGCGCAATGGTACGGCGCGGCGGAGTCGGTCCGGGTCAGGCGCGGGGGTTGCGGAAGAAGTCGGCGTTGAGGGCGGTGAAGCGGAGCCACTCAGGGGGGAGGTCGGCTTCGGGGTAGATGGCGGCGACGGGGCAGACATCGACGCAGAGGCCGCAGTCGATGCAGACGGCGGGATCGATGAAGAGCTGGTCGGCGGTTTCGTATCGGGGGTCGTTGGGCGCGGGGTGGATGCAGTCGACGGGGCAGACGGAGACGCAGGCGGCGTCCTTGACGCCGATGCAGGGTTCAGCGATGACGTGTGTCATTGGAGGGGATGGTATGTGTCGGGGGAGAAAAAGCGGAAGGCCCGAGTCGCCTGCCGTGTCGCGGTGGACGTGAGCGGGCGAATCGGGCCGGTCCGTCCGGACCGCGCTGAGGCGGTCCGGACGGGAGTTCCGTGTGCGACCTCAGCGGCGACGCGTGGTCTTCTTCTTGGTGGTCCGCTTGGCGGCCTTCTTGCGAGTGGCCTTCTTCTTGGTCGCCTTCTTCTTTGCGGTCTTCTTGGCGGCCTTCTTGCGAGTGGCCTTCTTCTTGGTGGCCTTCTTCTTGGTCGCAGCCTTACGAGTCGTCTTCTTCTTTGCCATCATTGGGTCTCCTGATACCTTGGAACACACGCTTCGGCGGGCGACTTGTCCAACTGTTTCTTCCCGGAACGACGACCGCCGAAGCACACTACACGTTGCAGAAAGTCTGCAACATGATCGGACGTTAGCAAGTTTCGCCGTCAAGCAAAATAGCTGAGGGGGCAGAAACTTGAAAATTTTTTTCAGGCCGGTCGCCTTCCCGGCGACCCTGAAGGGGGTTGTGGAGGTCCTTTCGGAGCGCGCGAAGCGCGAGAAGCGCGGTATCGATGCGCCTTTCTCCTTCGAACCGTGCGCGCTTCGGATTGACCGACGCAGCGCAGAAACAATGATCACCTCCGGTGCAACCCGCACAACTCCACGTTGACGCGCTGGTTCTGGGCTGCGGCATTGCCGGGCTGTGGACGATGCACGCGCTTCGGCGCGCCGGCCGCAGCGCGATTGCGATCTCGACAACGGCGGCGGGCGCAGGGCAGACGATCGCCGCGCAGGGGATCATTCACGGAGGGCTGAAGTACGCGCTGACGGGTGAGGCGTCGGCGGCGTCGGCGGCGCTCTCGTCGATGCCGGCGTGGTGGAGTGCGTGCCTGGAGGGTCGCGGCGAGATCGATCTGCGGGGAACAATCCGGCTGAGCGCGTCGCAGCACCTGTGGTCGCGAAACCGGCTGACCTCGCGTTTTTCGGCCTTCCTGGCCGGCCAGATGATGCGGAGCGGGGTGGAGCGGCTTGCGGGGCACCGGCGTCCGGCGGTCTTTGACCATCCGATGATGCGACGGCCGGTCTATGCGCTTTCGGAACCGGTTCTGGATGTAGGGACGCTGCTTTCGGCGTTGCTGGAGCCGCTTCGTGGGTGCGTGAGGCGGGCGGATGCGGAGGGTGTCTCGCTTGAGGTTGATGATCGCGGGGATGTGGCGGGGGCGACGGTCTCGTGCGGGGGCGCGCGGGTGCGGATTTCGGCAAGGCGGACGGTGCTCTGCGCCGGGGCGGGGAGCGCGGATCTGCTCTCGCAGATGCCGGGCCATCAGGCAGCGCTGATGCAGCGCCGGCCGCTGCACATGGTGATGGTGAAGCGGGGTGATCTGCCGGCGTTGTTTGCGCACTGCGTGGACGTCTCGCCGACGCCGCTGCTGACGGTGACGACGCACCCGACGGCCGACGGAGAGCGGGTGTGGTACCTTGGAGGCGCGCTTGCGGAAGACGGGGTGGCGCGGGAACCCGAGGCGCAGATCGAGGCGGCGCGAGCGCTGCTGGCGCAGACGCTGCCGTGGGTTGATCTCTCGGGGGCGGGGTGGGGCACGTTCCGGATTGATCGCGCTGAGGGGGGAAGCGCTTCGGGACGGAGGCCGGACGGGCCGTCGATTTCGCGCTTCGGACGTGTGACGGTGGCGTGGCCGACGAAGCTGGCGCTGGCGCCGGTGTGTGCGGCGACGATTGTACGTGAACTGGAGATTCCTGAGCCGCCGCTGTCGCAGCCGCCCGGCAGTGCGCTGGAGGGGCTGGCGGAGTTGGCGGTCGCACGGCGACCGTGGGATGAGAAGGATCAAAGGTGGAGCGTCTACGACCGCATCGGCTCGATTTCGAGCTAGGCCCGATCGGGCTTGGCACGGTGAAGATCGGGCGGAACCGGGGGGTGAAGTATCCGACGGCGTTTGAGTTGCCGGATGATGCTGCGGTGCGCGCGCTGCTGGAGACGGCGCAGGCGTGCGGGGTGCGGCTGATCGACACCGCGCCGGCGTACGGGGTGAGCGAGGAGCGGCTGGGGCGACTGCTGCCGGGACGTCGGGAGGAGTGGGTGCTTTCAACGAAGGCGGGGGAGGAGTTTGACGGGCTGCGGTCGAGTTTCGATTTTTCGGCCGAGGGCATCCGGCGGAGCGTGGAGCGGAGTCTGGCGCGGCTGAGGACTGAGGCGCTGGACATCGCGCTGCTGCACCTGGGGGATGATGATGCGGCGACGCTGGAGCAGGCGGAGCCGGCCGAGGCGCTGGTCTCGCTGAAGGCCTCGGGATATGTGCGGGCGATCGGGGCCTCGTGCAAGAGCGTGGAGGCGGCGCGGCTGGCGCTGGAGTTTTCCGATGTGCTGATGCTGACGTTTCATCGGGGGGATGAGCGGATGCGGCCGATCATCCGGGAGGCGTCGGCTCGGGGGATTGCGGTGCTGGTGAAGAAGGCGCTGCAGAGCGGCCATGCGACGGCATCGGGGGGCGAGGAGGGGGTGCGGGCGGCGCTGGAGTTCGTCTTTGCCGAACCGGGGGTGACGGCTGCGGTGGTGGGGACGATCAACCCTGTCCATCTTCGGCGAAACGCGGAGGTTGCGGCAGACATGCTGCGCGGGGGCGGCTCAGCGCCGTAGGGATTCCATCGTGACGCTGCCGTCAACGCGGACGGTGTTGGAGCCGGGGCCGAAGGCGGTCATCCAGTGGCGTGCCCATGCGGTGGGGCTGCGGAAGAGCTGCATGGAGGGGGCCATGGGGAGTGTGCGTTCGTTGACCTGCGGGAGGTGGTAGGGTCGAGCGTCGGCGAGGAGGGGGAGGCCGGCGGGGAGCGATGCGAGGTGGAGGATCTGCTCGGAGGGGGCGGTTGCGGGAGTGTAGAGGTAGCTTGAGGGAGATTGCTCCGTGTGGCCGTTGCGGTCGCTGACGAGGACGCGGCGCGCGGCGGGGCATTCCCAGAGGCGAAGGTCGCCGCCGCCGTAGCCCTCGAGGGTCTGGTTGAGCGGAGTGAGGCCCCAGTCGTCGGTGAGGGGGTCGATTCCGGCGGTTGGGAGGGGCGCATCGCGGTCGCCGCAATAGAGGACGAGGGCTGTCTGCAGTTGTCGCAGTGCGGAGGCGCAGCGGAGGCGCTGTTCGCTTGCAACGGCGCGGGCGAGTGTGGGGAGCATGACGCCGACGAGGACCCCCAGCACGGTGATGCTGACGAGGAGTTCGACAAGCGAGAATGCGGGCCGTGGCCCCGTCGGCCGGGGTTTGCGGCCGGGGGCGATCTCCCCGGATGGGCGATGCATGATCCTCTCCTTCGGCGTCCTGTGAGACTACAGCGAGGGACGCCGCCCGGGCGGAACCGCCCGGTCTTTCTTCCTTCCATACAGCGGGCCAATGGTACCGGAGATGGGGGCGTGTGTCACGCGCGATTTCTGGGCAGGGGAGGGGGGAGGCGTGGGCGGGCGGGGGAGGGGTTGTGCGGAAGAGGCGTGAAAACCTTGCCCTGCGGACACTTTGGCGATTATGATCCGCGACTGCCCCGGAGCGGTTTTCTCCGGAGAGCACACTGACATTTCAAGCGGGCTTAACAGAGAGGATGTGGAACTGACCATGGCCAACCACACGACCACGGACATCCGCAACATCGCCCTTGTCGGACACGCGGGGTGCGGCAAGACGACGCTTGCCGAGCGCATTCTGGAGAAGGTCGGCCTGATCGGGCGGATGGGGACGATCAAGGATCGCAACACGGTCTGCGATTACGAGCCCGAGGAGAAGGAGCACCAGCACAGTCTGTCCAACGCCCTGGTGCACTTTGAGCACAAGGGCGCGTCGGTGAACCTGATTGACACGCCGGGGTATCCGGACTTCATCGGGAACGCCTTCAGCCCGTTGTCGGCTGTGGAGGCGGCGTTGATTGTGATCGATGCGGGTCGAGGGATTGAGAACCTGACGCGGCGAGTCTTCAAATTGGCGACGGATGAGCAGATTCCGCGTGCGATCGTGATCAACAAGATCGATCACGGGACAGGGGAGCTTGCAGCGCTGGTGGAGACGATCCGGGAGACCTTCGGCAAGGAGTGTCTGCCGATCAACCTGCCGGTGGGCGGGGGGAGCGGGGTCGTGCGGTGCTTCCGTGCGGGGCAGGGGGAGACGGACTTCAGCAGCGTGGAGGAGGCGCACTCAGCGCTGGTGGACCAGGTGGTGGAGGTGGATGATGCGCTGATGGAGAAGTATCTCGAAACCGGGTCGGTGACGCCGGAGCAGCTGGCGGGAACCTTCGCCAAGGCGCTCAATACCGGCCACCTCGTGCCGATCTTCTTTGCCAGCGGGGAGACGGGGGTGGGCGTCGACGAACTGCTGGCGGTGATTGAGGAATTCTTCCCGAACCCCGGCAACGGCGTACGGCGGACCTTCTTTGTGCAGGAGAGCGGCAAGGGCGAGGAGACGCTGTGGCAGCCCGAACCTGACGCCTCGAAACCGCTGGTGGCGCATGTGTTCCGGGTGACGGCCGACCCGTTTGTGGGGAAACTGGCAGTGTTCCGGGTACACCAGGGGACGATCAAGGCGGGCGACAGCGTCCACGTGGGCGACGGTCGCAAGCCGGTGCGAATTGCGCACCTGTACCAGATTCAGGGCAAGGACACGAAGGAGATTCACGAGGCGGGGCCGGGAGACCTTGTGGGTATTGCGAAGATCGAGGAGGTGGCGTACAACCACGTGCTGCACAACGGTCTGCCCTTTGAGTCGATCCGGGTGAAGCCGATTGCGCTGCCTCGACCGATGTTCGGCCTGGCGGTGAGCGCGGCGAAGCGCGGGGAGGAGGGGAAGATCAGCCAGGCGCTGGTGAAGCTGACGGAGGAGGACCCGACGCTGGAGCTGATCCGCGATGCGACGACACACCAGATGGTGCTGCGGGGCATCGGAGAGCTGCACCTGCGTGTAATGATGGAGAAGCTGAAGAACCGCTTCCATCTCGATGTGGTGACGGCTCCGCCGAAGATCGCCTACAAAGAGACGATTGCGGGCAAGGCGGAGGGGCATCACCGTCACAAGAAGCAGACGGGGGGAGCGGGGCAGTTCGGCGAGGTGTTCCTGCGGGTTGAGCCGATGACCGATGGTGAGTCAACGTATGAGTTTGTGGACGACACATTCGGGGGGAGCGTTCCGAAGCAGTTCATGCCGGCGATCGAGAAGGGGGTGAAGCAGGTTCTGGAGACGGGGTGCATTGCCGGCTATCCGATGCAGGGCATCCGGGTGAGCGTCTATGACGGGAAGTATCACCCGGTGGATTCGAAGGAAGTGGCTTTCGTGACGGCGGGGAAGCGTGCGTTCATCGACGCGGTTTCGAAGGCCCGGCCGGTGCTGCTGGAGCCGTATGTACAGATGGAGATCACGGTTCCGTCTGAATACATGGGCGATGTGAACGGCGACATGGCGGGTCGTCGGGGGCGTGTGCAGGGGACTGACATGCTTCCGGGCGGCCAGGCGGTGATTTCGGCGGTGGCGCCGCTGTCGGAGGTGATGACGTATGCGTCATCGCTGAAGGCGATGACGCAGGGGACCGGGTCGTACACCATGGAGTACAGCCACGACGAACAGGCCCCCTCGAACGTGCAGGCGGAGGTTGTCGCGCAATACAAGCCGCACGCCGAGGAGGATTGAGCCGACGGAGGTCAGTCGTTTTCGTAGTCGAAGAGGACGGGGTCGGCACGGCGCATACGGCGGAACTGGGCCTTGTCGGGGATCTCATCGAGACCGCCGAGGGCGACATGGCCGTCGGACCACATGAAGTTGGCCTGTTCCGAGTGGCCGGGTCGAAGGTCGAGACCGCGAGCGGCGATGCGATAGGGTGAGCAGCCGAAGATGACGTCGGTGAGGACGATGTGCTCGGGTTTCTTGCCGGGGATCCAGTAGTTCATGGCGTAGCTCATCTCCGAGAGGGGGATGGCTTCGGGGCAGGGGATGCGGAAGCCCTCGGGCTGGCCCGGCGCGCTGTTTTCGGCCTCATGGATGCGGCGGAACCAGCGGTCGTCGTCGTAGGGGGGCGGGTCCTGCTGGGGAAACATGCCCTCTGAATCCTGGGGCGGGGCGACGAGCTCGAGCCGGCCGTCGAGGAGGTCGTAGGCGCTTCTGGCCCAGCGATCCTGATCCATGGCCTGATCGAGGTGAAGCTGGCCGAGGGTGCGAAGGTTCGAGGCGCACTGGCCGGTGCGGGAGGTGGTTCGGGCCTTGGCCAGGGCGGGGGTGAGGAAAGCGGCCAGGAGGGCGATGATGGCCATGACCACGAGCATTTCGAGCAGAGAGATACCGCGTCGCAACATGGTTGCGTTCTCCTGATGAGGTGCAGGACGACAGTTCTGGGGGAATCGGCGCTGCCGGAAGGGCGTCGCCGGGGGAGGTATCGGCGTGCGGGGGCAGGCGCGTCAGGGATTCAGGAAGAAGGGCGGCCGCGAGGGTGCGGTCTGGATGGGCTGGGCGGGCTCTGGCGTTTCGGAGGGGCGGTCAGGCGGAGGCGGCGTCGAGGGCTTTGCCGATTTCCTCGAGGAGCTGGCTGACCTGGAAGGGCTTGAAGACGACGCCTGAGAGGCCTTCCTGGGTGGCCCGCATGATGGAGTGGTGCGGGTCGTATCCGAAGCCGGTGATGAGGATGATGGGCAGTCCGGGGTCGAGGGCGCGGGTGGCGGCGAAGACCTCGTAGCCGTTGCGATCGGGCATGCTGATGTCGGAGATGACCAGGGCAAAATCGCCGGGGCGGGATTGCTCGAGGAGTTCGATGGCCTGGGCGCCTGAGGTGCAGATGGTGACGTCGGCGCCTCGGGGGGTGAGGACGGCCTCGATGGTGTCTCGGATGTTGGCTTCATCATCGACGACGAGGACGCGGCGGCCGGCGAGCCGGGGGTCGTGGGTGCCTTTCTCGATGGCTTCGCGTGCGCCGAGGATTCCGCGCGGCCCCTTGGCGACCTCGCTGATTCTGGCACGGATGGATTCGACGAGCTGATCGATGTGATCGAGGCCCCTGCAGGCATCCTCGGGGCTGACGTCGATCATGTCCTTGATGCGGTTGGTTTCGGCGGTGATGTCGTTGAGGGGGGCGTTGATCTCCCCGATGACGTTGCCGGCCATCTTGTCGCTGGTGGTGAAGCGTTCGACGACGAGCATCTCGAGGATGTTGAGGGCCAGGGCGACGTAGCGGCCGAAGATTTCGGCGAACTGGCGATCTTCCTCGGAGAAGGCGCCGCGTTTCTTGGATTCGATGTTGAAGACGCCGACGAGTTGGCCGTGGAGCCGGAGGGGAACGGAGAGAGAGCTTGCGGCGTGTTCGAGTCCGGGGAGGTAGCGGCTGTCCTTGCGGACATCCTGGCAGATGTAGCTCTTTCCGGTGGCGGCAACGTAGCCGGAGATGCCGCTTCCGGTTTCGGACACGTAGAGCTTGTAGTTGAAGACCTCCTGGGGCATTCCGACGGTCATGACGGGCTGGAGGCGGTTGCTGCTTTTCTCGATGAGGTAGATGTTGAAGTGGTCGAAGTTGAGCAGATCGCGGGTGTACTTGATGATCTTGTCTTCGAGGAGGGCGAGGCGCTGGGCGTTGTTGAGTTTGGCGATGGTCTCGGTTTCGAGGCGGACCAGTTCGCTGCCGGCGCGGTCGATGGCGTCGAGCTTCTTCTGGAGGCGGAGACTGCGGCTGGCGTCGCGGACCAGGGCGGCGGCACGGGGGCCGTTGGTGGCGGTTTCGCCGAAGGGCGAGGCGATCATTTCGTAGTAGGCGTCGTCGCTGACGTTGAAGGCGAGTCTTCGGGAGCGTTCCTCGCCTGGCTGGCCTGCGGTTTCGCGGAAGAAGCGGAATGCGTCGGCGAGGTGGGCCTCGACCTGGGTGCGGGCCTCCTGCGGGAAGGCGTTGTAGACGGCGTTGCCCCAGGCGATGCGACCGGTGTCGTCGGTGACACAGACGCCTTCACCAAGTGCGGCGACGATGGCGCCGGCGTTGGCCTCGTCGGCGTGGGCGCGTTCGAGTCGTCGCCAGCGTTCAATGTCAACGAGGACCATTGTGGAGGCGTCGTCGGAGGGCGAGGGCGGGGTGTCGCCGGGAGCGACGACTTCGGCGCGGACGGCTCCGTCGAGCGCGCGAGCGAGCTGCTGGCCTCTGCCGGTTGCATCGACAATGATCAGTTTCAGTGAGTGGTCAGACATCGAACCCGCCGCAGCGACGCGGTTTGACCGTGCCCTTTCTCTCGACAATCGACCTCCACTTCATAGTGTATCCCCTTCACCGGGTCGTGTTGGCGTTGCGGGGGCGGAAGCGGAGTCGGCCCGACGGATCGGTTGTTTCCCTGCGTCGTTGACCTCCGGAGGCAGAAGCGCATGATCGAAATCGCCAACCTGTCGAAGTATTACGGACCAGTGGCGGCGGTTCGTGATGTTGCGTTGTCGATCCCCGCAGGGCAGGTGGTGGGGCTGCTGGGTCCCAACGGCGCGGGGAAGACGACGACGATCCGGATGATGACGGGGTATCTCCCGCCGACCAGCGGGAAGGTGACCATCGACGGCTATGACAGCGTGACGGAGTCGGGGCCGGTGCGGCGTCGGCTGGGGTACCTGCCGGAGGGGAACCCGCTGTATCCGGAGATGCGGGTCCAGGAGTATCTGGATTTCCGGGGGCGTCTGTACGACCTGCCCCGGGCGGCGCGGCGGATCGCGGTCGACCGGGTGCTGGAGCGGTGCTGGCTTTCTGACATGCGTCGCCGGCTGATCGGGCGGCTGAGCAAGGGCTACCGGCAGCGGGTGGGGCTGGCGGCGGCGCTGCTGCACGATCCGCCGCTGCTGATCCTCGACGAGCCGACCTCGGGGCTGGACCCGGTGCAGATCCGGGAGACGCGGCGGCTGATCCGGGAACTGGCGGGGGAGCACACGATGATCCTCTCGAGTCACATCCTTCCCGAGGTGGAGGTGACGGTGGACCGGGTGGTGATCATTGCGCGGGGCCGGATTCGCGCCGACGGCACGCTGGATGAACTGCGAACGCGGGCGGGGCAGGAGCTGCGGTACACGGTGGAGGTGCAGGGCGAGAAGGCAGCGGCGCTCTCGGCCGACCTGCGTGCGCTGCCGGGGGCGAAGGATGTGGAGGAATCGAGCAGCGGGGAGTGGAGGCGGACGACGTTTCTGGCCCCGGCCCAACAGGATCACCGGGCAGCAATCGGCGGGCTGATTGCAAAGCACTCGCTGCTGTGCCGCGAACTGAGCCGGGAGTCGGCCTCGCTGGAGCAATTGTTTGTGCGCCTGACGGGGGCGGATGAGGAGACGGACCGGACGGCGGCGTGAGGGGTGAGGGGAGTGTCTGGGATACGGAACTCTTGAGGTGGATCCACGATGAGCCGCACGCTTGCAATTGCCCGACGTGAACTGTGGGGGTTTTTCACAACGCCGACGGGATACGTCGTGCTGGCGTTGTTCCTGTTTACGAGCGGGTTTGTGTTTACTTTTCTCTCGTTCGGGCCGGGGGTTCCGGCGTCGATGCGATCGTTCTTTTTCTTCTCGGTGTTCCTGCTGATGTTTGTGGCGCCGGCGATCAGCATGAGGCAGCTGGCCGAGGAGCAGCGTCTGGGCACGATGGAGGGGCTGATGACGTGCCCGCTCTCGGAGACGGAGATCGTGCTGGGGAAGTGGCTGGGGGCGCTTGGGTTTTTCCTGGTGATGCTGGTGCCGAGTCTGCTGTACGTGGTGATCCTGGAGCAGTACAGCACGCCGGATTACGGCCCGATTGCGACTGGGTATCTGGGGTTGTTCCTCGTCGGCGGACTGTACCTGGCGCTCGGGCTGGTGACGTCGTCGCTGTGGGACAGCCAGGTGCTGGCGTACCTGCTGAGTCTCTTCTTCTGGCTGGCGTTTGCGGGGCTGACGAGCATGTTGCCGCAGCATCTGCCGGAGCCGTTTGCCGGTGCGCTGGCGTCGATGAGCATTGACCGCCGGTTCAGCCAGGACTTTGCCAAGGGGGTTCTGGACGTGGGGACGATTGCGTACTTTGCCTCGGGGATTGCGTTCTTCCTTGCCCTTGCGGTCAAGATCGTGGAGTCACGCAGATGGCGATGAACACTGCACCGGGCGCCTCTGCACGGCGTTTCAAGTACGGGCTGAGCGTGGCGCTGTTTCTTGCGGGCCTGCTGGTGCTGCTTGCAGGGCTGAACTACCTGGCGGCCTCGACGTCGCTGCGGTGGGATCTGACGGCGGGCCGGCGGTATTCGCTGAGCC
Organism: uncultured Vicinamibacteraceae bacterium; assembly: GCA_964585855.1. Classification (GTDB taxonomy): domain Bacteria; phylum Planctomycetota; class Phycisphaerae; order Phycisphaerales; family UBA5793; genus CAZPFK01. The sequence continues at coordinate 48,609 of CAZPFK010000006.1, read as the reverse complement.
CGATGACGCGGACACTGCTGGACGGACTGGATTCGCCGTGCGAGATCGCGGTGGTTTTCAGCGAGGAAGTGGAGCGGGCGGGGCTGGCGCAGCAGGTCAACGACGTGCTGCGGGAATTTGAGCAGTATGGCGACAAGGTGGTGATTACGCGGATCGACCCGCAGGATGCGGCGGCGGGGAGCCGGTTTGACCAGTTGCTGGAGCGGATTCGCGGGCTGTACGCGGAGGAAGTTTCGGGGAGCGAGGAGGCGATCGCTGCGGGCTCGACCCTGCTGGAGCGGCTGCAGGCGGCGGCGGAGGAGGAGGCCGCGTGGCTTGAGCCGTGGCTGCCCCAGATCGACGGGGCTGATCCGCAGGCGCGGGCGGTCTCGAGCATTGCGGAGTTCCTGATGCTGGCTCCGCAGCAGATGGCGCGCAGCGCTGAGCAGGTGACGCGGCTGATGGAGCCGGCTCCGCTTCCGGACTGGGCGGGGGCGCGGTCGCAGTTGCAGTCGATCCTGAACGCGGTGTCGCAGAACGTGCTGCAGATTGCGGAGTATTACCGTCAGTTCGGAGAATCTGAGTCGCTCCCTGAGGGCCTTCGGGCTGATGCGGCGGTGCGCGGGGCAGCGCTGACAGCACTTGCAGATGAGGCGGCCGATGCGGCCGAGTCGCTGCAGGACCTTCCGGAGATGGAGATCACGCCGCTGGCGCGGGCGCTGGAGGAGAGCAACAGCGTGGTGGTGATGGCGGGCGGGTCGGCGACGGTGGTTCCGTTTGACCGGCTGTTTCCGCCGCCGACGCCTGCGGAGATCGAGCAGGAGCAGCGCTTCGACCAGCGCTTTGCGGGGGAGGGAGTGATTGCGGCGGCGATCCGGAGGTTGTCGGAAACGTCGATGCCGACGGTGATCTTCTGCCACGTGGAGCAGCGGGCGAGCGTGCTTCGGCCCAATGAGCCGGGCAACGTCGCGATGGCGGCGGAGCTGCTGCGTGACCAGGGCTACGAGGTGATTGAATGGAACGCCATGGGCGGGGGGCGACCTCAGGATGTTGATCGATCAGGTGGCGACCCGGTGTGGGTGATGGTGACGCCGCCGCTGAACCTCTCCAACCCGATGGCCAACCAGGCGCAGGAGCAGCTGGCGCTGCTGGCGGCGCAGCTGGTCGCGGAGGGGGAGAACGTGTTGATCAATGTCACGCCGGACTTTCTGGCGGGCTTCGGCGCGCAGGGGACGTGGGACCAGGCGCTTGGGGAGGTGGGTCTTGCGGCAGACCGGGCGCGGCTGCTGATTCAGCAAAGCATGGACCCCGGGCGGGGGGCGCGGTACTCGGCTGATTTCCCGCTGCGGGAGTACAGCGAGGGACACCCGATCGGCGAGGCGCTCGACGGCGTGGACACGCGGCTGACCTTCATCACGCCGCTGTCGGTTGCGGATGCCGAAGCGGGGGAGCACTGGCCGATCCTGGAGGTTCCGGGTGGCGAGAACGTGTGGGCGGAGGCGAACTGGCAGTCGGCGAGCACGATCGAGGCGCCGTCGATGGAGGGTCGTCCCGCATCGTACCCGGTGGTGATGGCGGCACAGCGTGATGTGGCGGGAGACCCGCAGCGGGTGATCGCGGTTGGGGCGGCGGGGTGGTTTCTGACGCAGGAACTGCAGCAGATGATGATTGTCTCGCCGGCGATCATTCCGGCGTTTCCGGGGAATGCGGAGTTGTTGGCCAACTCGGTGAACTGGCTGGCGTTTCAGGACGGCCTGATTGCACGGAGCGCGCTGACGCAGTCGGTGGCGCGTGTGACGGATCTGTCGGAGGAGACGAATCTGCGCTATCGGTGGCTGCTGGTCGGTGGGCTGCCGCTGCTGAGTCTGCTGCTGGGGGTGGTTGTCTGGATTCTTCGTCGCGGCTGAGAGGCCGCAGACTCTGGGAGGTCACGGGATGAACGTCCGAACGACGCTGTTGATCGTGATAGCCGCGGCGATTGTCGGTGGGCTGGCGTGGTGGCAGTATCGGGCTGCACCGTCAACGGGGCGGCCGAATCCGTTCGAGGTCGAGGGGGGACGGGCGCTGCTCTCACCTGAGACGTATTCCGTGGATGCGGTGTCGAAGATCGTGTTGTCGCGGCCGAACCTGGCTGAGGCGGCTGTCTTTGAGCGTGTTGCGGTTGATGAGTGGCGGCAGACTTCGCCGGTGGAGTGGCCCCTGACATCGTGGCAGATCCGCAACCTGCTGACGCACGCGGCTGAACTTCAGGTGCGGGAGGAGATTCCGGTCGCCGAGTTGAGCGGCGAACTGGCTCCCTCGGCGCTTGGGCTTGACCCGGCGGCAGCGACGCTGGCGATCACGCAGGAGGATGAGTCGGAGACGACGCTGCACCTGGGCCGCATTTCGCTGGGGGACCGGGCGTATGTGCGGCTTGCGGCCGACGGGCCGGTGATGATCGTGAACACGGCGCTGCATGACTTTGTGCTGAAGGCGGAGCCGAAGCAGTGGCGGGAGCGGACGATGCTGGAGCACCCGGCAACAGACGCCTCGCGGGTGACGCTGCAGTACCGCACGGATGACGGGGCGGAGCACGAGGTGCGGCTGCGCAAGGTGCAGGGGCGGTGGGAGATGACGGCCCCCTACTCCGTGCGGACGCATGCGCCGGCAGTCAACAGTCTCCTGACGGGGCTCTCGTCGGTTTCGATCCGTTCCTTTTCGGAGGACAACCCCGGCGATCTCGCACCGTGGGGTCTGCATCGGCCTGTCGTGACGGTGCATCTGGAGACGGATCTTCCGGCTGTTGAGGAGGGCGGGGCAGCGGAGGTTCGGCGAGAGACGGTGCTGATCGGCGGGGCGACGTCGCTTGCAGGAACGGAGCGGACGCGGTATGCAAGCGTGCAGGAGCGGGGCGTGATCTTCACGGTTCCGGACACGGTGCTGACGACGCTGCGGCCCGAGCCGATTTCCCTGGTCTCACGGCAGGCGGTGGATTCGACGGCTGACAACGTCCGTGCAGTCACTGTCTCGCCGCACGAGGACAGGGCTTTTGCGCTGGAGCGGCTGGTGGAGGGGTGGAAGCTGACGGCGGCGGATGCGGAGGCGACGGATTTCACAACCGCTGACAGCGAGGCAGTGGAGCGGCTGCTCTCGTGGGTGACGACGGATGCGGAGGAGGTTCGGGCCGGAGGCGTTCCGGAGGGGACGTCGCCGCTGGGGACGGTAACACTGCGGGACTTCAACGATGCCGGGCTTGGGAGCGTCTCGCTGTCGCTGCTGGAGACGACGGTAACGCCGGAAGCCGCCGAGGGGGAGGAGCCGGCGGAGCCGACGACGGCGTGGTCGCTGATGATCGATGACGGGACGGGGGTGGTGCGGCTGCGAACCCTGGAGGATGCGGCGACGGTGACGCTGACGATGAGCGCCTTTGCCGCATCGGGTGAGGCCCCGCAGCCGGCGGAGGACTCAGAGGGTGGAGCCGAGGGCGGGGAGGATGACCCCTCGAAGTGAGGGGCGGTCAGGCGCGGCGGGCGACGAGGACGCGTTTGAAGCCCTCGAGGTCCTTGACGAGTCGACACTCTGTCAGGCTGGCCTGGGCGCGGCCGAGTTCGAGGACGGCGTCGGCGTGGGTGGAGGAGCACTCGAGGGCGAGCATGCCGCCGGATCGGAGGGCTTCGGGGGCCTCTTCGATGAGGGGGCGGATGAGGTCGAGCCCGTCAGGGCCGCCGCGGAGGGCGAGAGGGGGTTCGTAGTCGCGGACGTTGCGGTCGAGGGCTTCCCACTCGGGATCGGAGACGTAGGGAGGGTTGGCCAGGAGGAAGTGGAGCCGGCCCCATTCGGGCCGGGGGCGAAGGGGGTCGAGCAGGGAGCCGTGGAGGAACTCGATGCGATCAGTGACGGCGTGGGCGGCGGCGTTTTCGGCGGCGAGGGTGAGGGCGTCGGGGGAGATGTCGGTGGCGAGGAGGGCAGCACGGTCGCCGAGGTGGTGGGCGAGGACGACGGCGATGGCGCCGGAGCCGGTGCAGACGTCGGCGAGGCGGAGGGGTGTGTCGTCGAAGTCGCCGTGGCGGGCGCTCTGAAGTACTTCTTCGACAATGACTTCGGTTGAGGGGCGGGGGATGAGGGTGGCGGGGGAGACGCGGAAGGGCAGGCCGAAGAACCATCCTTGTCCGAGGAGGTAGGCGATGGGCTCGTGCTCGGCAGCGCGGGCGACGAGGGCGCGGAGGGTCTGGAGTTCTGCAGGGGAGGCGGGGCGATCGGCGTCCATGTAGAGGCGGAGGCGTTCACACTGGAGGACGTGGGCGAGGAGGTACTCGGCGGTGAGGCGAGGCGAATCGACGCCCTTCTTCTCAAAGTGGCCGGCCATCCAGGCCAGGAGGGTGCGGGTGGTCCATCGTTGCGTCTGTGAGGCGGGCATGAGGGCGCATTCTAAGTTCAGCAGTTCATTGCCGCACGCAGCGGCTTCGAATACTCTTGCCTTCGCGGCAGGGAATCGACCGGTGTCGGCGGGCGTCGGGCGACCGCTGCTGCGAGTCTGCGAGCCATTGAAGGCACCATTGCACAGCGTGTGTTGAGTTTATTGGCCATGCGAATCCTGATGCTCGGCTGGGAGTTTCCCCCGTTTATCGCGGGCGGGCTTGGCACGGCGTGCCACGGGCTGACGCGTGCGCTGGACCAGATGGGCCACGAGGTGACTTTTGTGCTGCCGCGGGCGGTGGATCGATCCCATGCCTCGCACGTGCAGCTGCTGAGCCCGGAGGCGGCGCAGGAGTCGGCCCCGGTGACGGGGCGGGAGGCGGTGCGGGCGTGGTCGGCGCTGCAGCGGGCGATCGGGCGGGAGGAGGCGGCGGAGATGCCGGCTGATCTGAAGGCGGAACTGGGGATCACGGAGTACGCCTCGGAGGAGTTTGAGCGGGTGCGGTTTGCGTCGATTCCGGCGATGTTTTCCTCGCCGTACGGAGACTTCACGGGGCTGACTGAGCAGGAAATCCGCACGATCGAGGCGCATCGGCGGCTGATTGAGCAGCATGGCGCGGCGGCGGAAATGCCGGCAAAGGCTGGGGCGGGGCCGGCGGAGGCGGTGTCGGGGGGTGTTGGCGATGCGGCGACGGAGCCGACAAAGGGCTTTCTGCAACTGGCCAACCGGTCGGGGGGCGATTACTCGGGCGACATGATGCAGGATGTGCAGCGGTATGCGGCGTTGTGCCTGGCGCTGACGCGGGGGCGGGCGTTTGACGTGATTCACGCGCACGACTGGATGACCTTTCCGGCGGGGATGGCGGTGGCGCGGATGAGCGGGCGGCCGCTGGTGGTCCACGTCCACTCGACGGAGTTTGACCGGTCGGGGCTGCATGTGAACCAGCAGATTTACGACATCGAGCGGCGCGGCATGCACTCGGCGATCCGGGTGATCACGGTGAGCCATCTGACGCGGACCATCGTGATTCACCGCTACGGGGTGGATGAGCGGAAGATCCGGGTGATCTGGAACGGGGTGGATCAGTCGGCCCGGGACAAGTCAACCAACACGATCGAGACGGATGACAGGATCGTGCTGTTTCTGGGCCGGATCACGATGCAGAAGGGGCCTGAGTACTTCGTGGCGGCGGCGAAGCGGGTGCTGGAGAAGGTTGAGAACGTGAAGTTCATCGTGGCCGGGTCGGGGGACATGGCGACGCGGATGATCGAGTTGGCGGCGGAGATGGGGATCGGGCACAAGGTGCTGTTTACGGGGTTTCTGCGCGGGCGGGACGTGGACCGGGTGTTTTCGATGGCGGACTGCTACGTGATGCCGAGCGTCTCGGAGCCCTTCGGGATCGCCCCGCTGGAGGCGATCAGCCATGACGTGCCGACGATCATTTCGAAGCAGTCGGGAGTATCGGAGGCGCTGACGCACGTGCTGAAGGTGGATTTCTGGGACATCGACGAGATGGCCAACAAGATCGTAGCGGTGCTGAAGTACCCGCCGCTGGGGCAGACGCTGCGGCAGCACGGCCGGATGGAGTTGCGGACGCTGACGTGGGAGGGTGCGGCGTCGAAGTGCGTGGCGACGTACGAGGAGGCGGCGCACGCGATGGAGCACCTGTTTGCGGGGGTGCGGTGAGTTACCGCCCCAGCACTTCAAACAACTCATCAGCCTGGTGATCGGCGTGGTAGGAGGAGCGGACCAGGGGGCCGCTCTCGACGACGCGGAAGCCGCGCGCGAGGCCCTCGCGCTTGAAGCGGTCGAAGGTTTCGGGCTCGACCCAGCGGTGGATGGGGAGGTGGTTGCGGGTGGGCTGGAGGTACTGGCCGATGGTGAGGATGTCGCAGCCGGAGCGGGCGACGACATCGTCCATGAGGGCGAGCACCTCGTCGTCGCTTTCGCCGATGCCGACCATGATGCCGGTCTTGGTGATCAGGCCGGCCTCCTTGCAGCGTCTGAGGAGTTCGATGGAGCGGTCGTACTTGGCCTGGGGCCTGACGGTGCGGTACATGCGGGGGACGGTTTCGAGGTTGTGGTTGAGGACGTCAGGGCGGGCGGCGATGACGCGCTCCAGGGCCTCCCATTTGCCGCAGAAGTCGGGGATGAGGACTTCGATGCGGGTGTTGGGGCAGACAGCGCGGGTTTCCTCGACGGTTCGGGCCCAGACGTCAGCCCCGCCGTCGGGCAGTTCATCGCGGTTGACGGAGGTGATGACGACGTAGCGCAGGTCCATGATGCGGACGGCGTCGGCAACACGGGCGGGCTCCTCGAGGTCGAGAACGGGGGGCCGGCCGGTCTTGACGTGGCAGAAGCCGCAGGAGCGGGTGCAGACGTCGCCGAGGATCATGATTGTGGCGACCCCGCGGGACCAGCACTCGCCCATGTTGGGGCAGCGGGCCTCCTCGCAGACGGTGTGGAGGCGGTGGTCGGTGATGAGGTTACGGAGTTTGCGGTATTCGGGGCCGCCGGGCACCTGGGCGCGGATCCAGGAGGGCTTCCGTTTCCGGAAGTCGAGATCGCGGTCATTGAGGATCATCCCAGATAGACTTACGCCCGCCATGATCCCATAGTGTAGTCATCGGCCGGCTCTGCGCAGATGTCGGCTCCCCGTGGACGCGACCAAGAATGAGGATCGGACCCAAGCCGTGACGATACAAGAGCAGACAGAAGGTGATGCGGTGCGATCAGGCCGATCGACTGCGTCCGGAAACTCGATGATGCTTTTTTCAACTCCCAGGAGCCATCGATTCTTCGCCCTGCCGCTTTCGGCGGTGGTAGTCGCATTGGGGGCGGGGTGCGAGTTCAACTCGTTCCTCGATCCCAGCGTTGTGGGCCGGCATGAGACGACGGCGGCGGAGGCACCGATTCTGGAGCGGCTGGACGTGATCGAGGCCGACGAGGAGGAGTTTCTGGCGACGACGGCGGTCACGGCTGATGACCTGATTCCCGAGATCGTGCCGTACATCATCGGGCCGGGCGACCGTCTGACGGTTTCGATCGAGGGGCTTTTTGTTCCCGATGTGCCCTTTGAGATTCAGCGGATCGTTGACCAGACGGGGTTCATCACGCTGCCGGTGATCGGCTCGGTGCAGGCGGCGAGTCTGACGGAGGCGGGGGCGCAGGAGCGGATTCTGGAAGCGCTCTACGACCAGCAGATTTTCAATCCCGATGCTGCCCAGCAGCCGGACGTGATCGTCATTGCGGATGCGAAGCAGCGGAACAGTTACAGCGTGCTGGGGCAGGTGTTTGAGCCGGGACGGTACCCGATTCCGCAGCCGCGCTTCCTGCTGCTGGATGCGATGGCGGCTGCAGGGGGCATTCCGGAGTCGGCCGAGACGATCTACATCATCCGGCAGGTTCCGCTGGATGATTCGGTGATCAGCGGGATCGCCCCGGGACGGCCGTTGAACGCGCCGCAACCGGAGACACCGGCCGAAACCGACGTGCAGGAGCCGCAGGCGCCGGAGGAGGAGCCGCCGCGCCAGCCCGGAGACTCACCGCTGGACGATCTCATCGACGACCTGCTGGAATCGGAGGATGAGCCGGCGGGCGACCCTTCGGCCCGAGCGGAGCCGGTGCGGATCGAGTCGGTCATGGCCAGTGCGGAGTCGAGAGATCTGCTTAAGGCAGCGCTGCAGCCGGAGGATGAGCCTTCCGATGGGCTCGAGGAGATGATCGAGCAGGGGCCTCCTGCGGTTGATCTTCCTGAGCCGGGGGGGTTGACCGACCCGCTTCGGGACCGGTGGGTGTACCTGAACGGGGAGTGGGTGAAGGTGCGCCTTGAGGAGATTCCGGCAGACCCGACAGAGGCGGCCGGGAGCGAAGAGGAGGCGATTGCGCGGCTGGTGACGCAGCGGATTATCGAGGTTCCGGTGAAGCCGCTGATCGAGGGGCAGGCGCGGTACAACATCGTGATCCGTCCCAACGACATCATCCGGATTCCGTCGCCGCCTCGCGGATTCTTCTACATGGAGGGTCAGGTGGCGCGGCCGGGAGCGTTTGATCTTCCGACGACGGGGCGGATGACGCTCCGGCGGGCGATTGCGACCTCGGGCGGACTTGGGCCGCTTGCGATTCCGGAGCGTGTGGATGTGACGCGGATCGTGGGTCCGGGGCGGCAGGCGACGGTGCGGCTGAACTACAAGGCGATCGTGGACATGACCGAGCCCGACATCTACATCAAGCCGGACGACACGATCACGGTGGGGACGACGTGGTACGCGGCTCCGCTGGCGATCATCCGCAACGGCTTCCGTGCGACGTATGGCTTCGGCTTCCTGCTGGACCGGAACTTCGGCAACGATGTCTTCGGCGCGCCGCCGACGGACCGCTTCGGCAACTGATCCTCACGGAGTGTGCCCGGTGCGAGGCGAGACCCCACCTGCTCTTTCCCTACGCGCCTGGGCGCAGATTGCGGCGGTGTCGGCCGCCTTCGTGCTGTACTACCGGCATTTCTTCGTGAATCATCTGCGGCACAGTCTCGATCCGGACTGGTCTTTTGCGTACCTGGTTCCGGTGATCAGCGTGTACTACATCTACGAGCACCGCCGGCGGATTCTCTCGATTCCGACGCAGGTGTGCTGGGCGGGGGTTCCGCTGCTGCTGGCGGGAATGGCGATGTATTTCTTCTTCACGCTGCGCAGCACGGCCAATCACACAGCGCAGGGGGCGGCGATGATGCTCTCCCTGCTGGGAACGGTGCTGACGCTGGTGGGGTTTCCCATGTGGAGGGCGCTGCTGTTTCCGCAGTTGTTTCTGGCCCTCGGGATCAAGCTGCCGCCGACGGTCATGCTGACATTTACGCCGACGCTGCAGCGCTGGGCGGCGACGGGCTCGTACTACCTGCTCAACGCAATCGGGTATGAGACGGAGCAGCAGGGCACGGTTCTGAGCGTCTTCTACCAGGGCGAGCACATTCCGCTCAACGTGGCGGAGGCGTGCTCGGGGATGCGGATGATCGTGGCCTTTCTGGCCCTGGGGGTCGCAATTGCGTTCTTTTCGTGCCCGAGGTGGTGGCAACGGGCGATCCTCATCGCTTCGGCGGTTCCGGTTGCGGTGGTGATCAACATCTTCCGGGTGGCGACGATCGGAATTCTCGCAACACGCGACATCCAGTGGGCCGGCGGCGATGCGCATCTGTTCCTCGGCATGGTGTGGCTGATCCCGGCGCTGGTGCTGTACCTGGGGATCGCGTGGATTCTTCAGAACATTCTCGTCGAGGTTGACGAAGACAAGAAGTCTCCTTCGGTCCGAAGTGGCTCCTGATTATGACAACCGCATTGACATCCCGGTCCGGATCGCGCGCGGCCCTGCCGGCGGTGCTTGTGATTCTCGTCGGCGGAGCGATCCTGTTTCAGGCCGCGGCGGTGCTCTCGGGGGCGGTGCTGAACAAGAAGCCGGTGGCGATCCGGCGGAGTCTGCTGGAGTTGCCGCGTTCGGTGGGTCCGTGGGAGCGGGTGGGTGAGGATGCGGTGCTCTCGCCGGAGGTGATTGAGGAGCTGGGGACGGAGTTGTACCTGTCGCGGGATTACGCCCTTAACGGCGACGACCGGGCCAACGGGCGGCTGAACCTGCACATTGCGTATTACACGGGGATGATCGATGCGGTGCCGCACGTTCCGGAGCGGTGCTTTGTCGGCGGGGGGCTGGAGCGGACGGGGGAGACGGAGATCGCGCCGCTGCGGATTGAGACGTCGGGGTGGTGGGAGGATCCGGACTTCGATCCGGCAACGGCGCCGGAGGGGGCGGAGCCGCTGCTGGTGGCGCCGACGCGTGGGGGCGAGTATGTGCGGATGCCGGCGCTGGAGGATGGGACGCTGGGGCTGAATGTCTCGACATTCTGCCCGCCTGCAGACCCGGAGTACACGATTGACGCGGGGTACTTCTTCATCGCCAACGGGCAGGTGACGCCGCGAGCGGAGTGGGTGCGGCTGCTGGCGTTCAATCTCGACGATGAGTATGCGTATTACTGCAAGGTTCAGCTGACGCTGGCACGGCCTGACCGGGGGGTGACGCGGGAGGAATTTCTGCAGCAGGCGGAGGACTTTCTGAATCACATGCTTCCGGACATCATGCTGTGCATGCCGGACTGGCCGGAAGTGCTCCAGAGGTCAGCAGAGGCGGGTTCCTGAGGGACTGCGACTGCACGGAGGTCGTTGGCGCGTCGATGAGGGAAGGGCGGGGTCGCATCTTCATCCGTAAACTTATGGGACAGCGACCCGCATCGGCTGTACAGTCTCATACAGCTCAGAGGAACCCGGGGAACCCCAGCCATGGCACAGACGCGCGTTAACAAGAGACTTTTGTTTATCCTCATTGCCGGCGTGGCGATCCTGGCGGTCGGGGTGATCGGCGTTGCGGAGTTCGCCAAGCGGCGGAATCCGGAGCGGTATGTGCAGATGGCGGAGGAATTGAAGGCGCAGGGGGATTTGCGGGGGGCGGTGCGGGCGTATCGCTCGGCGGTGGGGCGTGACCGGGGCAATGTGGAATACATGACGCTGTGGCGGGACACGCTGCTGCAGGTGACGGCGGAGGATGAGACGCAGGCCGGCGAGGATTTCGAGACGCTGACGCGGGTTAAGCTGACGCTGGCCTCGCTGCGGCCGCAGGATGCCGATCTCCAGTTACAGTGGCTGGAGCACCTGACGGAGATGGCGACGACGGTGTCGAGCGCCAACCAGTGGACGATGGTCCGCGACCAGGCGCAGACAATGCTGGACAACGTCTCGCCGGAGGACCCGAAGATTCACCTCGGGCATTTCTATCGCGGGCTGGCGGTGGTGAACCTGCTGATTCTCAACGCCGCCAACCAGGATGATCTTGAGCCGGCCCGTGAGGATCTGGAGACGGCGCTGAAGGCGGACCCCTCGAGCGCTGAGGCACTGGATGCGCTGGTGAACTGGCACCTGCTGAAGGCGCAGACGTTTCTGCAGCGGAACATGCCCAACGACGCCCGGCCGATGCTGGACCGGGCGGTGGACCTCGCGGACTCGTTCCGGCAGTCGTACCCGGAGAGCACGCGGGCGGCGATCACGGTCTTGCGCACACGGGCGCAGCGGATCCGCATGCAGCGGGAGCCGACGCCACAAGATATGGAGTCGCTGCGTCCATACGTTGACGAGGTGGAGCGGCTGGCGCTGACGGAGCAGATCGACTGGGAAACGACGATGGCGGCGGCGCAGCGCGTGGCGGAGGTGGACCGCGAAGCGGGGGACAGCCGTGCGCTTGCGATCATCGAGCACGGACTCTCGCTGGATTCGCAGCGTCCGCAACTGCTGTTCCAGCGGGCGCGGTTTCTGGATCGGCTGGGGCGGAGTGAGGAGGCGATCGAGGCGTACCAGGCGGTGGTGTCGCAACCGGCGCTGACGACCAGTTACGAGGCGGTGATGCAGTACCGGATGCGGCCGCAGGCGGTCAGTTCGCAATTTGACCTTGCGGTGGCGGCGTGGGAGTCGGTTGATCCACGGGACCGGGAGGCGTTTGGGGCGGGCCAGGCGGAGGCGGAGGGGTATCGCCGGACGTATGAGTCGCTGACGGACGCCAACGATCCGCGTCTGCTGTATATGGACGGGCGGATTGCGCTGACGGCGGGCAAGCCCGAGGTGGCCGCCAGCAAGTTTGAGCAGTACATGGCGACAACGGGGGAGGTGACGCCGAAGCTTCGTCTGGAGATGGCGCGGGCGCTGCTGGAGCTGAACCAGCTGGGGGCGGCGTATGAGCAGCTGCAGCGGGCCAACCAGCAGGCGGGCGGAACGACGGTTCCGATCCTGATGGAACTGGCGCGGATTGACCTGAAGCGGAACGACCTGGACTCAGCGCAACGGCATCTTGGCGCGGCAGCGGCGGCGGCGCCTGAGACACCGGGGTTGCAGGCGCTGATCGACACGATGCGGCTGGCGCGCGGGGAGACGCTGGATGAATCCAGCAACCCGGTGCTGCGGGCGCTGGTTGCGGCGCAGAACGCGATGCAGGAGGGCGACATCGAGGGGGCGCGGTCGGTGCTTGAATCAGCCCTTGCGGAGAGCCCCGAGAACTTCCGGCTGCTTAGCGAACTGGCGCGGCTGGAGTATCAGACTCCCGACCGCACCGAGCAGGCGCTTGAGTATGTGAACCGGGCGCTGGCGCTGCGGCCTCAGGATGAGGCGATGCTGCTGCTGCAGGGGCAGCTGACCGATGCCGACCTGCGACCGATTCTCAAGGAGATCGTGGCGCGGCGGCCCCGGCTTGATGACGTGGAGCGGAGTCTGGCCGAGTCGCTGTTGCTGAGCCGGTACGGCTTCGATGAGGAGGCCGATGCGCTGTATGCACAGACGCGGGATTCGAACCCGGATCATCCGCGGATCGTGCAGGCGGAGTTTCTTGCGGCGATTGAGTCGGAGGAGTTTGAGCGGGCGCAGGACCTTGCAGCGCGGGCGTCGCAGTTGAACCTCGATCAGGCGGAGGGGCTTACGTATGCGGGGCAGCTGCAGCTGGCTCGGGGGGAGGTGCAGGCGGCGGTGAACTCGCTGCGGCAGGCGGCAGGGCAGAAGGAGTTTGACGGGGAGGTGTGGCGACTGCTGGGGCGGGCCTACCGCGCGGCGGGGAACTACACCGAGGCGATCAACGCCTACGGGCAGGCGGTGTTCCGTCAGCCCGATGATGTGGATACGCTGCGCGAGTACGCCGACATGCTGCTGGCGGCGGGGGACAACACGCAGGCGCTGAAGGTAGTCTCCGATGCGCTGCGGTTTGCGCCGTCGGACCCGGTGATTCTTGAAGTCTTCCTCGAACTGGAGGGACGGCACGGCGATCGTGAGAACGCGATCCGCGTTCGGCGTTCGATCCGGGATCGCAATCCGGGCGATTTCAACAATGCCGACAAACTCGTGCAATTGCTGCTTGAGGAGGGGGAGGTTGAGGAGGCGGCGGCGGTGATTTCGTCGATGACGCCGGCGTCGGATGTGCAGGAGTTGCGACTTGTCGTGCTGTGGTCGCGGCACGATGCGGTGAGCGGGCGGATCGAGGAGGGGGCGGAGCGCTTTGACGCGTACGCTGCCGATCATTCTACGGACTCCCTGCTGCTGACCGAGACGTATCTGGCGCAGGCGAACTACTACCAGTTCGTCGGGCGGCCGGAGGCGATCCCGGGGGCGCTTCAGAAGGGGCTTGCATCGCAGGACCCGGTGCAGCGGCAGATCGATCGGGCGCTTGGAGATTACTACACGGCGCAGCTGGACCTTGAGACGGCGCTCTCGCACTACGAGGCAGCGCTGGAGGCCGATCCGGAGTCGGAGGCGCTGAGTCTGCGGATCATCGACCTGCGGCTGGCGCAGGCGGATGCAGCGCGGCTTGCGGGTCGAAGCAATGAGGCGGCGACCTTCATCGCCTCGGCGCAGAGGCAACTGGAGGCGCACGCCGCGGCGTTCGGAGAGGGCATCGAGACGCTGCTGTTTACGGCCAAGATCGCCCGGGCCGAGGGTGAGGCGGAAACGGCGCAGCGACTGTACAACCGGGCGATCCAGGACTACCCGACGGACTTCCGGGCGTACCTTGAGCGCGCCAGGTTCGGACTGTCGCGGATTCTGACGGCGGGCGACGTCGCGCTGGTCACGCGGTTCCAGAATGATGTGTCCAAGGTGCTGGAGCTGCGGCCCAACAACACCGAGGCGCTGCGGCTGCAGGCGACGTACGCGGCCAACCGCCCGGACCCGAATACGGGCCAGCCCAACCCCGACCTGGATCAACTGGTCCAGACGTGGCGACGGATTCTGACAGTGTCGCCCCAGGATAATGAGACGCGGGAGCGGCTCGTGAACTTCCTGGCCGATCGCGGGGATTACTCCTCGGCGATCCGCGTCGCGGAAGACGCCGTCAATCGGAACATCTCCGCAGCGTACTGGCATGAGTACCTGGGCACGCTGAAGCGTCGCCGCGGGGATCGATTTGAAATCTACAGCGCCGACTTCCGGCGCGCCTGGGAACTGGAGCCGACGGTGGTTCGGCTCGGGAAACTGGCAGAGTCGTATCTCGAGGCGGAGCCGCCGCCGGGGGTGACGGGGGCATCGGCCGACCGGTGGCTGGGGCAGCAGGCGGAGGCGGCTGTGAACCTCCTGGAGTCGCGTCCGGAGTGGCTGGCGGAGGAGTTGCCGCTGCGGCTGCTGCACGCCCGGAGCCAGTTTGCGCTGGGGCGGGAGGCGGAGGGGCGGGAGGCGTTTGCCGCGCTTCGAGGGGAGATTGCGGCGAAGGTGGAGTCGCCGGTGTACACCAGCGAGTACCGCATGTGGTATCTGCAGGTGCTGGAGGTGATGGACCCGATGGAGGCGGCGGCGTTTCTGGATGAAACCAGCGACGGCGCGCCATCACCGATCGAGAACCTGATGGCGGGACAGGCGCTGGTGAACACGACGTATCGGGATGCGGAGACGGACGTTGAGGCGTGGTCTGCCGAGGCGGTGGTCCGGATGGAGGCGGCCAGGCGGGCCCTGGACGCGCTTGCGGCCCCGACGGAGCAGGAGCGGGCGATGATCCTCGCGACGGGCCGGGACCTGGGGCAGTTGTACTACCTCAGGGGGCGGTACGAGGATGCGGCGTCGGCGTGGCGGTGGGCGCTTGTGGAATTTCCGGATGATTTTGAGGCCAATAACAACCTTGCGTACGTTCTGGCCGAACAGTTGGGCGATCCTGCGGCGGCGCTGGAGCCGGCTGAACGGGCGTATCAGGCGGAGCCACGGAACGCGACGGTGCTGGACACGTATGGGTACGTACTATTCCTGAACGGTCGCCTCGCGGATTCGCAGCGGGTTCTCGAGGAGGCGACACAGATTGCGGCCGAGCCGATCATCCACCTGCATCTGGCGATGACGCTGCAGGGCCTGGGCCGTACGCCGGACGCGCTGATTCAGCTGGAGCGTGGCCGTACGCTGGCGTCGCAGCGGGGAGATGAGCGGATGGTGCGGGAGATTGAGGAGTTTCGTCTGCAGATCGCAGGCGCGCCTCCGAGTGACCGATAGATTCGGGTGGAGCACAAGGGAAAATCTGAATGAATCCACGACCCTCCACTCCCTCCCTGCCGGCCGTCCGTCCGCCTGCGCGTCGCGCAGAAGGTGCGCTTTCGGGGGGATCGGGAGGTCCGCCGCTGCCGCCAGCGGTAAGCGGACCGTCTTCGCCGTCGGTCCATGTGTCGTCTTCGGGCCCGACGCTGGACCCGATCCGGGTGATCCGGCAGTACCTGTGGTGGATCGTCGCGGCGATGATTCTGGGCGGGGCGCTTGGGGTGGTCGGGCACTATGTGTTGGTGTGGAAGAACCCCGTCTACCGCGCGACGGCGATTTTCGAGATCGGCAATCCGAACTCGGCGGGGGCGGAACTTGGCGGGGGCGATCCGGTCAGCGAGACGCAGGTGAAGCGTGATCTGAACACGCAGGCGCTGAACATGACGCAGCCGGGCGTGTTCCGCGAGGCGGTGATTCGGCCGGACGTCCGGAACACGGAGTGGTACACGCGTTTTACGGATGCCAACGGGTCGCTGTTGATTGATGAGGCGGTGGAGGATCTTGCGGAGCGTGTCCGGGCGGTCCCGATCGGGGAGTCGCGGCTGATTGAACTGTCGATTTCCGGGTCGAGGCCCGATGATCTGCTGCGATTGCTTCAGGCGGTGATCGCGGTGTACGAGCGTCGGCTGAGCACGCAGAAGCAGTCGCAGACGACCGATGCGGTGGCGAGTCTGCAGGAGCAGAAGCGGCAGCTGGAGGAGCGGATTACCGCGCTTGACCGTGACATCCAGGCCTACGTCCAGGAACACGGCGTGACGCCGACGCCGCAGACCGAAGAAGCGGTGATCAAGATGCAGCAACTGGTGCAGACGTACGGCGACCGTCAGGAGGAGCTGCGGACGGCTGCATCGCTGGTGGAGTATTACGAATCGCGGATGGACGATCCTGACGCGACGTTTTCGGAGGAGGAGCTGGCGGCTGCGGAGACGGACCGGCAGGTGATCGTGCTGGACTCGCAGATCCGCGATCTGAGCACGCAGCTGCGCAGTCTTGAGTCGCAACTCGGGGCGCGGCACCGCCACGTGATTGCGCTGCAGCAGCAGCTGGCGGCGGCCGAGGCCGAGCGAGACATTGAGTTGCAGCGGGCTCTGAACCAGAACCTGCAGATTGCGCTCAACCAGGCCCTCAACGACCGCGACCGCCTCGCAGCGACCTGCGATGAACTGGCCTCGGAACAGCAACGGCTGGCGGCGCGGCTTTCGGACCTTTCCACGCACATGCAGTGGCTGGAATCGCGTCGCACCGAGAAGGCAGATCTCGCCGAGCGCGTGACGAACATCGAGGAGAAGATCGCCGAGGCCAACCTCTGGGTGCAGACGCGAAACACGACGCCGGCGACTCTGAAGGATGAGCCGGTGAAGCCGACGATTCCGGTCTTCCCGAAACTCACGATCATGATTCCGCTGGGCGTGCTGCTTCTGGGCGGCTTCACGACGGGCCTGATCTTCCTGCGGGAGATCATCGACCAGCGTGTCAAGGGACCAAGCGACGTTTCCATCCTCGCTCACGGCCGCGTGCTGGGCGTGATCCCGCACCTGGCCGAAGACCCGGCGCGACCGGCGCGGCCGGAGCTGGTGACGATGGAGGCGCCGGCGGGCGTGACGGCGGAATCGATCCGGCAGGTTCGGATCCGGCTGCTGCGGGCGATGGATGAGGCGGGGCACCGCACGCTGCTGATCGCGGCATGCACGCCGGGCGGCGGTTCGTCGGCGCTGCTGTCGAACCTTGCCGTTTCGATCGCCAACTGCGAGCGGAACGTGCTGGTCATCGACGCGAACTTCCGCCAGCCGAACCTCGCGGAGATCTTCGGCGTCAGCGCCGAGCCGGGCCTTGGCGATGTGCTCTTCGGAGCAGTGGCGGTGGAGCAGGCGATCCAGTCAACGCGGGCCGAGCGAGTGGATTTGCTGGCAGTCGGGGCTCCTGAGTATCGCGTTTCGGAGCGTCTGACGACGGCGACGTTCGCCTCGACGCTGGCGCAGTTGCGGACTCGGTATGACATCATTCTCATTGACGGCCCGGCGGCAGTGGCCACGGGCGATGCGATGGCGCTGGCGCATGCGGCCGACGCCTCGGTCCTGGTGGTTCGGGCGTCGCAGGAGGAGCGGGGCCTGGTGGGGCGGCTGATTCACCAGTTCCGGGAGGCGCGGGCGGAGCACCTGGGGGTGATCCTCAACGCCGTGCGGGCCGAAGCCGGCGGCTACTTCAAACGGAACTTCAAGCAGATGGACGCGTACCAGCGCGGCCGCCGGAACTGACCTACGCTCTCCCCGATGTCCAGGGACACCACAGCGCGACGCATTCTCGTCACCGGCGGCGCGGGATTCATCGGCTCACACCTCGTGGAGGGGTTGCTGGCCGAGGGGTGCGAGGTCACGGTCATCGACGACCTCTCGACGGGCCGACGCGAGAACCTTCCGGTCGGGCATGAGGGTCTGCGGCTGATCGAGCAGACAGTCTCGTCAGCGCTTCCGGGGCTGGAGGGGGAGCGATTCGAGGCGATTTATCATCTCGCGGCAGTCGTCGGCGTGGAGCTGATCCTCCGCAAGCCGGTCGAGACGATCGACACGAACATCATCGAGACCTCGGCGATTCTGGCCTGGGCGCGGCGAGACTCGACGCCGATCCTGCTGGCCTCATCGAGCGAGGTCTACGGCAAGGCGGTGCGGATTCCGCTTCGCGAGGACGATGACATTCTGCTTGGCCCCTCGTCGCTGGCGCGGTGGGCCTATGCGGCGACGAAACTCGTCGATGAGTATCTCGGACTGGCAGCGCACAGCGAGTTCGGCCTGCCGGTGGTCGTGGCGCGGTTCTTCAACACAGTGGGGCCGAGGCAGACGGGGCGGTACGGGATGGTGCTGCCGCGTTTCGTGGCTTCGGCCCTCCGGAATGAGCCGCTGCGGGTCTACGGCGACGGGCGGCAGAGCCGGGCCTTCTGCGACGTGCGGGATGTCGTCTCGGCGCTTCCCCCCCTGCTGCAATCGGCGTCGAGCCGCGGGCGGGTGTTCAACATCGGTTCGGAGCGACGGTTGGCGATTGCCGATCTCGCCCGGCTGGTGATCGAGGTCCTGGTGTCGAGGTCGGTCATTGAACTGATTCCCTATGAACAGGCATATGGACCGGGCTTTGAGGACATCCGGGACCGGCAGCCCGACATCGGCAGAATCCGCGCGGCGATCGGCTGGGAGCCGACGATCCCCCTGGAGCAGACCATCCGGGACATCGCCTCGGCGCAGCGGGCTTCGGGCGGCGACGTCGGCGGCTGATCGTGCCGATGAATAGAGTACTGCGCACTGGGGCCTTCCGGCCCCCCCTGCACGCGGCCCCCTCATGCTCCAGCCAGACTTCCAACCCGACCCCGCCCTGCCTGCGCCGCCGGTGAACCTCGATCCGTTGCTGGACCCGGCGGAACTGGCGCGTGCGGCGTCGGAGGCGACGGAGCCGGCGCTGACTGCAGCACGGGTGCTGAATGCGTATCTTCCGGTTTTCGTCGTGGCGTTCATGGCGACAATTCTGCTCACGCCGCTGGTGCGGCGGCTGGCGCTTCGCACAGGGGTGGTGGACTGGCCGGACGCGGGGCGGAAGAACCACCGCCTGCCGGTGCCGTACCTGGGCGGGGTGGCGGTCTTTGCCGGGCTGATGGCGGGCATTGCGGCGGGGTATCTCGTGCGCGGCTACGACGCGACGCTCTCGGCCGTTCCGTACAACGTGCTCTTTGCGCTGACGGCGATCATGCTGACGGGGCTGGCTGACGACCTGTTTCACTGGAACCCGAACACGAAGATTGCCGGGCAGTTCGTGGCGGCGGCATTTCTGGCCTGGGATGAGCAGATCGGCACACAGGTGGCGGCGGGGCTGCTGCGTCCCTTAGAGGAGCCGGTGGCGTCGCTGCTGGGGCTGAGCGACTTTGCGTTTTCGGCAGTGGATGTGATGCCCGGGGCCGAGGTGCTCACGATTAACGTCTCCTATTGGCTGGGCGCGGCGATCATCGGGATTGCGGTGCTTGGGGCGTGCAACGCGGCGAACCTCATCGACGGGCTGGACGGGCTGCTGACGGGCAGCGCGGCGATCATGTCGGGGGCGCTGCTGTCAATCTGCGTGCTGCTGGCGGTGTGGCGGTATGGGGAGCTGGACGGGGCGCGGGTGGTGATGTGTTTCGCCCTGCTGGGGGCAGCGCTTGGGTTCCTGCCGTACAACTTCAAGCCCGCGAGCATTTTTCTGGGAGATGCGGGGTCGCTGCTGGTGGGCTTTTCCATCGTCGTGATCATCCTGATGCTCGGCGAGAAGGGGCACACGCACCTGGTCTTTGCCGGGCTGATCGTCTTCGGCCTGCCGATCACCGACACCTCCCTTGCGATCATCCGCCGCGTACTCAACCGCCGGCCGATTTCCGAGCCGGACGCCGACCACCTGCACCACCTGCTGAAGCGCACGCGGCTGGGGACGCTGGGGAGCGTGTTCGTGCTCTACGGGATCAACATCCTGTTTGCGGCGATTGCGATCGCGCTGGTGTTCGCCCGCGCCCGTGTGGTGTACGCCTTTGTGCTGGTGCTGGGTGGCTTCCTGATCGTCTCGGGGATCAAGGCGGCCCGCCGGAAGCAGCAGATGGCAGAAATTGCCGCTCTTGAGGAGCGCAGCGCCGCCCGGCGGGCATCGATGGACCCGCCGCAGACGGTTCCGCCCCGGCCGGTGCAAAGTCGGCCCCGGGTTCAGCCGATCTCAGAAGGGTGATGCTTTCGGAGCTGTTTACCGACGCCTGGCCTGTTGTGCTTGTCGTCCTGGCCTTCTCGGTGCTGGTGGTGCTGTACACCCTGGCGCGGTGGCTGGACGCCAACATCGGGCTGCACGCGCTGAAGGTGCGGACGCACACGCTGACGCTGGATATGAAGCTCGACTTCGCACGGCGGATGCTGACTGAGCAGCAGCACCGGGAGCGGCACAACGCGCCG
>CAZPFK010000006.1:0-28110 GCA_964585855.1 uncultured Vicinamibacteraceae bacterium | reverse complement strand
CTTCGCACGGCGGATGCTGACTGAGCAGCAGCACCGGGAGCGGCACAACGCGCCGGCGTCCGGGGCACAGAAGAGCGCGGCGTGAGTTTCGTACTTCAACCGCCGCGCCAAGCGGGTCACTGCACAGATTCGTTACCTTGGGCCTCTCCCCACGGTTCCCAGCGCCACTCACCGTTGACGATCTCCTTACGCATTTCAAGCACCGGCTCGGCGTGTGCAAAGATCGACGTATCGAGCATATGGACAATCCGCTCCACGGGGACGCCGCGCTGAGCGAGAACCCGCGCAAGGCCCGCCCATGCGTACGGACCGCCGCCGCATGCAATTGAGTGCCTGAATGCGGCTTCTGCGGCCGCAAAATCCTCGCCGAGGATGTCAAAGTGATACCCGATTTCCTCGAAGATCTCAGGGTCATGAGGGTCTAACTCTGCGGCCCTGTAGTAATACGCCAGGCTGGCGCGGTAGCCGTCTTCATACCCTGGAATGTCGTCCCATGACAGGGACTTACTGATGCGACCGCGCTCAAACCACAGATCAACGCAATCCGGATATCGCTCCAGTCCATCGAGAAGCATCGTCATCGCTTCACACGCACAGCCTCTGTTGCGAAGCTCGGCGATCTCATCGAGCAGTGATTCCAGCGCCTCATCCTCTTGCCACTCCATTACGTGACGCCCTCCATTAATGAAAAGTGAAGAGCCCGGCCACTTTCGCGGCCGGGCTGGTCAACTCACCTTTGCACAGACACCATCGCCGTTGTCATCCTCGTTGCTGCGTCCGACGGTGATCGGAGGAGCGTCGCCGAAATCCATCTCTCCGAGGAAGTACTGCTGGAGGATGGAGAGCGCTGCCGATTCGACGGACCGCTCCGTCGTGGACAGCTTCATCGGAGGAATCGACACATCGCTCTGCTCGGTTTTCCAGTAGCAGTAGCGCAGGTACTCCAGCGCGGCCTGCACGCGCGCGGGAACGACCGGACGATCATCTTCTCGAGCCATGACGGACCTCTACTCAGAGGCGCCGTGAATCCGGTCCGCCGGCTTGCGCGGTCATTGCGCGCATGAACACCGGGGGCCGGATTCGTCCGACGCAGATCTATGAAGCGATTCAACGTGAAACGTGCATGAACGCGGGCCGGTGTCGCCGAGTCGGCGTACCGAGACCCGCCGGACTTAACCGAAGGAGGTCAGTCCGATGCGGCAGGCCAGATTGTGATGCGAGCGACGCATGATTCACACTCCGGTTCGCAGCGCCTCAGAGCCGAACGGACCACGCGGCCCGGACAGGATGAGACGAATAATCACCATACCGCAACTCGCCGGCGTCGTCAAGTGCAAAAGAGTGAAACTTATTACGGTTGTGAAATCGTCCTCGGACGGGCCTGCCGTCATCCGTGAACGGCGCCTGCCCCCTTTGGCAGCACGAAGATGCCGTTGATCGTCTCCTTCGTGAAGCCAATGACGTTGAGGCGGGAGACGCCCGGGGCCACCTGGACATCGAACAACTCATCGCAGCCCTGTTCGAAACGGATGAAGGCGGCGATCTGCCCGGTTTCGAGGTCAACGGCCTGAATGCCGCATTCGAGCTCGGTGAGGAACTCTTCGATCGGCAGGCCGCCGAAGGTGCGCGACTCACGGGCCCTGGAGAGGCCGATGAAGGCGAAGCGGTCGGCAAAGGCGAGTCCGCGGACGAAGCCGGGCAGACGGGTGATGGTCTCGCGCCGGCCACTTTGGATATCGACGGCCTGGAGTTCGGCTCGACCGGAGTCCAGCACGTACATGCGGCCGCGGTAGATACGGGGGGAGTGGGGCATGGCCATGCCTGTGGAGACGACTTCACCGGTGGCGACGTCGAGGATGGTGCCGCCGTCGACCTTGCGGTCGCGCCAGCCGTGGGGCGTGTCGGTCTGCGCGAGACAGGTGACGTAGGTCGGCCGGCCGTCGACCATCGCCACACCGTTGAGGTGGCACCGGTCCTCAGGCGCCAGCGCGGTGATGAAGGGCGGCTGCCAGCGGGGGATGAAGGAGTAGTCAGTGCTCATCGTGCACAGGCATGAGAAGCGCGTGTTGACGAGCCAGAGCTCGGAGCGATCGTCGCTTGCCGCCCCTGAGGCGAAGGCGTCGGCCGGGATTCCCCAGGCCGCTTCGTGGCCGGCGACGTTGCCGGTGACATAGCAATGCCTCGGCACGTAATAGGCGTCGTAGGGCGGGGCCTTGCCCTCGGCATCGCGCAGGTCATTCTGATTGCTCAGATACCAGACCTGGTTGGAGCAGACCAGGGCCATGCGCCGGCCGTCAAGCGCGATGCCCATCGGATGCTGAAAGGCGCGCACGAGCAGCGAGCACTTGCCGCCGTAACCGGAGAAGGAGAGCACCCGACCGGCCTGGAAGGTCGTGGAGAGGACGGTGATGCCGAGATGACCGAGGAGACTCGGCAGGTTGCCGCTGTGGAGGTACTTGAAGGGCGGCTCTTTGGGCGAGACGGACTGGTCGGGGGACTGGGAGTCGACGCCTGCGGGTTGCGTGGCGTCGGGGGTATCGTTGGGCTCGTACTCAGTCATGGCGGATGGTAGCGGGAGGTGTTGATCCTGACGGCGACGTGGTGTGGGTCAGGGCTGGACCCGTGCCGTGTGATACGGCGTCTTGACCGACTCCTCGCCCGACTGGCCTCGGCGGATCGCCGCCTGCATCGTCACGTTCCGAAGCGGGGCGTTGCCGGGCAGGCGAAAAGTCAGCGTCGCCTCGCCGGCGGCATCGGCCACGGCAGTTCCCGCAACGCCGATCGGGGCGAGAAGGTCCAGGGTGATGCCGCCGAAGTCGCTCTGGCCGACGCTGTTGCCCGGACCGGCGAAGGAATACATGAAGGTGACGGTCTCGCCGGGCTGAGCGCCGGTGACGCGGAGGGAGGCGTCGCGGCCGGCGCGGAGCGGCGTGTGCTGGAGCAGCGGACCGGAGAAGGGCGTGACGTTTTTGTAGGTGAAGAGGCCGTCCCGGCCGCCTGCGATGATGTCGGAGAGACCGTCGCCGTCGAGGTCGGTGAGCACGACACGGTCCTCGGCTCCGGTGGCTGACGGCGCCGGCAGGTATCGGTTGCTGAACTCCCACGAACCGAGGTTCTCTCGCAGGTACGGTGTGGAACCGGGAAGCAGGATGTCGAGGTCGCCATCGAGATCGATATCACGAACGTCAAAGTCAGCGGGGCGGTCAATTCCAGCGATCATCAGCGGTGGTTGAGTAATGAATTGCTCACCGGATTGCCCATTCTGAATCAGGAACATGGTCATCGCCCACGACGGGGCCGGCGAAGCAGACACTACGATGTCGAGATCGCCATCATTGTCCATGTCGGCGAGTTCAACAGCTTCAGGAATCGGACCTTCATGGCCATTTGAACCGCCGATCGGCAGGTGTACGTTGCGGGAATTACTGAACTGCCCGTCTCCGTCATTCCAGAGAATTGTCACAGCGCTGCTGTAGATCTTCAGCCCATAGGTTGAGTCATAGCGCCCTTCAAACTGAAGCGCGACGATATCGATATCACCATCTCCATCCAGATCTCCCGCTGCAAGGCCGGCATTCATGTTTCGCGGCAACTCAACAGACCCGGCGACCTCAAATCGCTGAGGGCCGACGTTCCGCAGGATTGTCAACTCTGACTGAATCCGACTGATGACGGCGAAGTCCAGATCGCCGTCGTTGTCATAGTCTCCAATGGCCATGTACCGCGGGCGTGAGTCGAGGTGTTGAGTCACCAGTCGGGCTGCCCCGCCGTCGCCAGACCCGTACAGGATCTGAAGTGTCGCCTCCCACGGGTCTGCCCGATTGGACTCCAGCCAGACGATATCGGGATACCCATCCGCGTTGACGTCAGCCATCTGCAGATCGGACTGGACCTGAGGCGGTCGGAACAACGTCCCGGCAGGCAACAGGAGGCCCCTGCCATCATTGCGATAGCCGCGAAGTGTGTCAAACTCCTCTGTCAGAAACACCTCGGGAAGAGGATCCCACCCGAAGTCGCCGCAGGTCAGCCCGGCAACCGGAGTACTGGTGAAGTATCGCTGCGGGTCGTCAAAGGCAATCTGGGCGGCAGCCGGCGGCAACATCGCCGAGCCGATTCCGAAGACAACCAGTCCTGACGCCTTTCGACAATCAATCAAGCCGCGTGTCATGGTTCCAACTCTCCTTCGGCCTCAGTCCCGAATCATTGATGCCTTGACGGTGGATTTCACGGACTCAGTACCGCCTGCTCCGCGCCGAATGACTGCCTGCAATGCAACCGGACCCAGCGGCGCGGAAGGTGGTATGTGCACAAGCACATCCAGCCGTCCGGTGTCACCGACAACGCCCTCTGCAAACTTCGCAACAGGGTCACGCAGATCGAGGGTCAGTCCGCCAAGATCTCGTATGCCAAGGGAGTTGCCGATCCCTGACAGACTGTAGAGGAAGTGAACGGTGTCGCCGGGTTGCGCTCCTGAAACACCGACCGTGACCAGTTCGCCGCGTATCAGCGGCTCATGACCAAGGCGCGGCCCGGGCGGGTCGGTCCGATTCTCGATGGCGGAGAGAACACTGGAGCCGTTCACAAGGATCTCGCGCAGCCCGTCTCCGTTGAGATCGGCCAGCGCCACTGCGCCATCGCCTCCGATCGCATTTCCCGTAGGGTGCGGGGCCTGCAGGTCGAACTCGAAGTGCCCCAGATTTCGGATTGTGTGAACCCCCTCGACGAAGCCGCATGCCACGGCAATGTCCAGACGCCCATCTGCATTGAGGTCGGCAATCTCCAACGCGGCAGCCAGGCCACTTCCGAACTGAAAACTGTTGATATGAGAGAACCCTGCCCCGCCAAAGTTTCTGAGCGTTCGCACTTCCACCGGCATCCTCAGTCGCGTATCGAGAGAAGCGGAGACCACGAGATCGAGATCACCATCGCCATCCAGGTCGCCGGGAGCTACTCTTGATACGATGGCGTCATCAAGCAGAAGATTCAGGCGCCAGTCTGCTTCCAGCTGGAGCACGCCGTTGTCCTGCCCGGAGAGCAGGAGAACCCTGGCTTCCCTGCCCTCTTTCTCATTATAATAGTCGAAAACATACTGATATACCGCAACAATCTCCATGTCGCCGTCATTATCAAAGTCGCCCTCGCACATGGCGCGCACGTCGTAGTCGACTTCTCCATAGGCAAAGGCGACTGCCTCGTCAAACGACCTCTCTCCCTGGTTTGATAGACATCCAATCAGGCCGCTGTCCTGACGATACAGAACATCCGGCAGGCCGTCGGCGTTCACATCGTGGATAAGCATGGGCTCAAGCGCCCGGCTTGACACCGGATACACCATGATTATCCCGTCCCGACCGGTGCCGTCGTTGTACCAGATACGAACTTCGCGAACCGAGTTCTCTCCAAAATGAAGCCAAACAACGTCGTTGTGGCCGTCTCCATCCATGTCACGGACTGTCAGTGCGCGAACATCTCGGGTGCCTTCAAGCGTCGCTGCGTGCACAAGCCCAGTGCCGCGATCATTGAGAAGTACTCTGATACCATCGCGAGTATCCGCCACAATATCGATCCATGAGTCGCCATTGAGATCCGCGCTGATGGCAAACTCGCCGCCGGGGAAGTCACTCATGATCTGCGGATCTGAGAATTCGATCACCTGCCCCGCCGCCGACAACCCCGCCGATCCCAGGCCGAAGACGACCAGCATCGGGCGAATCGCCCCTGTCGATGCCCCCGTTCTCGCGTCTCGCTTCATCATCCTCTCCTTGGCGCAAGCCACAACCCGGCCGGAATCCCAACGCTTCCTGCCCAGTATACAGAATTTCACCCCGGCTACAACCCGGAAAACCCGAGGAAATCCGGTCTTAACCCGGCCGCGGGAGCGGCGGCAGCGGTCGGAAGTACGTCTCCATCATCACGAGCCGGTCCCCCACTGCCTTTGAGGCCAGGCGTCGGGTGTCGGCATTCCGCTCGTTGGCGTCGAAGCGCACGTTGGCGTAGCCCGCCGCAGTCGCCGTCCGCAGGGCGTCGGCCAACAGCAGCACGTTAACCCATCCGCGCCGATACTTCGGAGCCACGACGCGGAAATCCAGAAAGGCCGTGTCGCCCTCCGCCGCACGACAGAGGACAAAGCCGGCCACCCGATCACCCACCAGCGCCACCCGGCTGAGATTCTGATCGAAGGGCCGCTCTCCTGTGCCGCGCAGCCGCTGCGTCAACGCACCGCCGCGCCCGCCAAGAAACGTCGTCTGCAGATAGATGATCTCTCCGACCGGCGATTCGCTGAGCGGAACCAGCCGGGCCGAAGGCGGAATGCGTCCACCCGCCCGGAGGCGTTGTTCGATCGGCTCGACCATCTCGATGAAGCGCACAAGCGGCGCAACGTAATGGCAGAGCCGAGTGAGCGAGCCGAACCCCAGCCGCTCCCACGCGATCGCCTCCCCGCTTCCGCGCGGGGCGCTGCGGAACGCATAGAGCCCGCGCAGCCCCATCGCCCGAACGCGCGCCTCACCCGCCTCCACCAGCAACCGTCCCGCTCCGCGCCGACGCCATGGCTCAGCCACCCGCACCGCAAAGGAGACACCGGGCATCTCCCGCCCCCGCGCCGCCGTGCCGACTGCCGCCGCTCCGGCAACCGTCCCGTCCACTTCGGCCGCCAGCAGCACCGGCGGAAAGCGAAACTCCGCTGCCTCAGGCAGCAACGACTCGGCGGCCTGCAGCGAGGCGCCCCGTGCTTCAACGACCTGAATGACCGGCTTCTGCGGCATCGCCACAGTCTACCCGCTCTCCCCGATGACGCGGTTGCAGCGCCCGGCTCCAGATTCTCGGACGATTCTGCGCTGCCGGGTGCAGAGAAATCTCCCGACCGGCCGATAGACGCTGCACTGGCCGTGCTGATGGTGTACACGGCTCCCCTCGCCACGATCGCGGAACCCCGATGTCAACCGACCCGACGACACCCGAACCGGACGCCCGGACCGCCCCGGAGCAGAACCTCCCGAACGCGGAAGAGGCCCTGGACCAGGCCGAGTCGGCCGTTTCTGCGCTCAAGGATCTCAACCAGGGCGACAAGCCCCGGCCAACGCCGATGCCCGAGTTTCAGCCGTCGGGGGCGGGCGGCGGGAAGTTCGGCCTTGATCTGCTGTCGCGCGTGAGTCTGAACGTCCGCATCGAGCTGGGTCGCACCAAGATGCTCGTGGAGGATGTTCTTCGGCTCAACGAGGGCTCGGTCGTGGAGCTGGACAAACTCGCCGGCGACCCGGTGGACATTTACGCCAATGACCGGCTGGTGGCCACGGGGGAAGTGCTCGTGCTGAATGACACGTTCTGCGTGCGCATCAACGAAGTAGTCGCCTCGTTCGAGGATGAAGAGTCGGCCGAGGCCGCGTGACCGGGATGGATCGACCCGCTCGGGGCGGAGCCCTGGGCCAGTGCCCGCAAAGCCAGGATGGCTGCCGTGAGAATTGCCAACGTACTTTGTTCTGCCGTGCTGGCTGCGTCGCTGACCGTGACCGCGTCCGCCCAGGCAGACGCCGCGCCTCTCCCGCTGCCGGCCGCGACCGACGCCTCTCGCTCCCCCTCGATCCCATCGCTTGATACTGACGCCTCCGGCGGCTCCCGCTGGTTCGGCCCGCTGGCGGCTCTGGGCGGGATCGTCGTGCTTCTCTTTGCCCTGCGGCGATTTGCCGGCGCGGTGAATCCCTCGTTTCGAAGCGTTCGCGCCCCGGCCGGAATCCTTGAGATGCTCGGGCGCTATCCGCTGGCGCGCGGGCAGGCGCTGACGCTGATCCGCGTCAGCGGCCGCATCCTCCTGCTGCACCAGAGCGGCGAGCGGGCCAGTACGCTGGCGGAGTTCCGGGACGCCGAGGAAGTCGGCGAGATTCTCCGGGCCGTCGCCGAGGCGCAGGGCGAATCCTTCAACGCCCGGCTGGAGAAGATGCTGCACGGCACCGACCCCGATGTGCCGACGGCGGACGTCGTTGACCTCACGCGCCGGCAGGCGGGAGTGGGTCGATGAGGGCGATGCTGCCAGCCATCTGCGTGATGATGCTGATCTCTGCGGGCGTTGCCGGGGCGCAGGTGACGGTGCCCGAGGCGCTGCCGGTGATGACCGCCGACGATCAGATCACCAACCCGGTGACGATTCTGGAGGATGCCGCCGAGGCGATTCCCGGCTTCGACGGCGGCCTGAGCGCGGGACTGAACATTCTGATTCTCTTCAGCGTGCTGACGATCGCCCCGGCGATTCTCATCATGTGTACCTGCTTCACGCGGATCATCATCGTGCTTGGCCTGCTGCGGCAGGCGATGGGCACGCAGAGCGTGCCGCCGGCGCAGGTCGTTTCAGCGCTCTCGCTCTTCCTGACGTTCATCGTGATGGCGCCGACCTTTGCGCGCATTCACGATGAGGCGATCGCCCCCTACCAGGCCGGCGACCCCTCGATGACCAGCCAGCTGGATGTGTGGAACAAGGCGCGCGAGCCGTTGCGCGATTTCATGTTCAGCCAGATCGAGGCGACGGGGAACTGGTCCTCCGTGTACATGTTGCTGGAGTATCGCGGCTACGACCTCTCCGAGCCGCAGAACCTCACCTACGACGACGTCGACATGCTCACGCTCGTGCCCGCCTACGTGCTCAGCGAGTTGAAGGCAGCCTTTCTGATCGGCTTTCGCGTCTACCTGCCGTTTCTGATCATCGACATGGTGATCTCCAGTCTGCTGATCTCGATGGGCATGCTGATGCTGCCTCCGGTGCTGATCTCGCTGCCCTTCAAGCTGCTGCTCTTCGTGCTCGTGGACGGCTGGAGTCTTGTCGTCGGCAACCTGATGACGGGGTTTGCGCAGCCGGTGACGGCTCTGACCGGGTGATTCTCTGAAAGGAGTCGGAGATGTTTGACATGGGTGTTGATCTTGTCCGCCAGGCGCTGCTGCAGGCGCTGCTGCTGGCCTCGCCGGTCCTGCTTGCGGGACTGCTCATCGGTCTGCTCGTTTCGCTCTTCCAGACGGTCACGCAGATCCAGGAGCAGACGTTGACCTTTGTTCCCAAGATCGCCTGCATGATCCTCGTCGCCGTCGCCGCCATTCCCTGGCTGGCCTACCAGATGATCGAGTTCACCAGCGAGCTCTTCGCCGGCATGACCGTCTTCCATCCGTAGGCCTTTCCGGGACAAGACCATGCCCGATTTCGAGTCGCTGGTGCTTCCCTGGGTGCTCATCCTCTGCCGCGTCGGAGGGCTCTTCATCTACGCGCCGATCATCGGCAGCACGCTGATGCCGCGCCAGGTCAAGGCGCTGCTGGCGGCCAGTCTCGCCTGCGTCCTTCTGCCCACCCTGCTGCCGACGATCCAGCCGCACCTGCTCACGCTCGAAGACAAGACCCTCATTTCGCTGGCCCCCCTGCTGATCAGCGAGGTGCTCGTCGGCGTCGTCATCGGCTTTGCCGCCGGCCTGCCGCTGATTGCCGTGGAGATCGCCGGGCTCAACATCGGTCAGCAGCTCGGGTTGGGACTCGCGCAGACCTTCAACCCCGACTTTCAGATGGAGGGCAACGTCGCCGGGCAGATGATCTTCTACCTGGCGATGATCGCCTTCGTGGCCCTTGACGGTGTGGAGACGCTCTTTCTGGTCGTGGCCGGAACCTTCGTGCACATCCCTCCGGGCGGCTTTGTCATCGACGAAGAAGTGCTCGGCCTCTGTCTCGGATTGTTGCACAGCGCCTTTGAACTCTCGTTGCGGATCGCCGCACCCGTCATCGGGCTGATCTTCATAGAGACCTTTGCGCTGGGCTTCATCAGCAAGACAGCCCCGGCCTTCAACATCATGTCGCTGGGCTTTCCCCTGCGGGTGATGATCGGCCTTTTCGCCTTCATCGCCACCGTCGGCGTTATGGGCGACGCCATCTACCTTGAGTGCGCAGAAGCGCTGGACCTCATCGCCGCCTTCTTCACAGGGCCGCGCTGAGCCAAAGGAGTGAGTCATGGCTGAAGAGATGGGCGAAAAGACCGAAACCGCCACCGCCCGCCGCCGAAGCGAAGCGCGAAAGAACGGCAGCATTCCGCGCTCGACGGACCTCACGGCCGCCATCTCGCTCTCCGGCGCGCTGCTGGCGGTGATCCTCCTGACACCCTCGGTCATGCAGGGGTGGTTTGGCGCAATGCATCACCTCGTCGGCGACACGCTCACACCCGCCTCGTTCTCCGAAGAGTCCCTCCTGCACGAGCTCACTTTCGCCCTCGTGCTCGCCTGCCGTATCGCCGGGCCCTTCCTGGCCATCATGGCCGTCACCGCCATCGTCGGCAACTACGTGCAGGTCGGCTGGCTGATTACCCTCAAGCCGTTGCAGCCGGACCTGACCCGTCTCGACCCGGTGAAGGGGCTCAAGAAGTTCGTCGGCCTGAAGAAACTGGTCCAGACCGGCATGAGCATGGCCAAGGTCGGGCTGATGGTGCTGGTGGTGGTGATCTTCGTCCGGGTGCGGTGGAACGTGCTGATGATGCTGCCGCTGCTGGAATCGAGCGAGGCGGTGCATCGGGCCGGCTCGCTGCTGATCGAGTTGTGCTGGTGGCTGATTCCGCTGCTGCTGGTGCTGGGGATCATCGACTACCTCTACCAGCGCTGGCAGTGGGAGCGGGACAACCGCATGAGCAAGCAGGAGATCAAGGAAGAGATGAAGATGACCATGGGCGATCCGACGGTGCGCAAGCGCCAGCGGAAGTTCGCCATGGACATCCTCAGCCAGCGCCTCCACGCCGAGGTGCCGACCGCCGACGTCGTCGTCACAAACCCCGAGCACCTCGCCATCGCGCTCAAATACGACCCCAAGACGATGAACGCCCCCAGGGTCGTCGCCAAAGGCGCCGACTACGTCGCCCTGCGCATCCGGCAGATCGCCGCCGCCAACGGCGTGCCCATCCTCGAACGCAAGCCGCTGGCCCGGGCCATGTACCCCCTCGTCGAAGTCGGCCGCGAGATTCCCGGCCGCTTCTACGCCGCCGTGGCTGAAATCCTCGCCTACGTCTACCGCCTGAGCGGCGACCGGAAGGCCGCATGATCGTGGCACGTCGTTTGTTCACGCGCAGCGATTGCCTGAGCCGATAAGAACCCAGCATGTCCACGCCGCAGGTACCGAAACTCGCCCAGCCCTCGACCTTCGCGCAGCGTCTGGAGTTGTGGCGCAGCTTCGTCATTCCGGTCGGCTTCATTCTGCTGCTGGTCGTCATCATCGTCCCGCTGCCGACGCTGATCATCGACCTGCTGGTGGCGACCAACATCTCGATCGCGGCGATCGTGCTGCTGACGACTGTCTACCTGGAGAAACCGCTCGAGTTCTCCGTCTTTCCCTCGCTGCTGCTGGGCACGACGCTCTTTCGCCTCTGCCTCAACGTCGCCACGACGCGACTGATTCTCACCGCCGACGCCAACACCCCCGAGGAGGCCCGGCATGTGGCCGGCGAGGTCATCAGCGCCTTCGGCAAGTTCGTCGCGGGCGATTCCCCCATCGTCGGCACGGTGATCTTCTGCATCATGGTGATCGTGCAGTTCGTCGTCATCACCAAGGGTGCGACGCGCATCTCCGAAGTCGCCGCCCGCTTCACCCTCGACGCCATGCCCGGCAAACAGATGGCCATCGACGCCGACCTGACCGCAGGCATGATCGACGAGAACGAGGCCCGCGCCAGACGGGAGGAGATCCGCCGCGAAGCCGACTTCTACGGGGCCATGGACGGTGCCTCAAAGTTCGTCCGAGGCGACGCCGTCGCAGGCATCATCATCACCGCCATCAACATCATCGGCGGCTTCATCGTCGGAGCCGTCTACAAGGGTTGGGGCATTACCGAGTCGCTGGGGGTCTTTACGCACCTGACCATCGGCGACGGCCTCGTCTCGCAGATTCCCTCCTTCATCATCTCGATCGCCGCCGGTCTCATCGTCGCCCGGGCCGGCTCCGAGGCCGACCTCGGCAGCGACCTGACCCGGCAACTCTCCGGCAAGCCCCGCGCCCTCTACTTCACGGCCGGCTTCCTGGTCATCATGTCCTTCACGGGCCTGCCGCCCTTCCCCATGCTCACCTGCGCCGCGTTGATCGTAACAATCGGCCTGCTTGTGGACCGCTCGACGCGCGATGTACGTCATCGCGCTGACACGGAGCGCGAGGCGAAGGCGGCAGCGGAGACGAAGGAAGCGCCGATCGACGACCTCCTCAAGATCGACCTCCTGGAGATCGAAGTCGGCTACGGCCTCGTGCGGCTTGTCAACAAAGCAGGCGGCGGGACGCTGCTGGACCGCATCTCGATGATCCGGCGACAACTCGCTGGCGAGATGGGTTTCGTTCTGCCGCCGGTGCGCATCCGCGACAACTCCGAACTCGACGCCCACGCCTATCGCATCAAGCTGCGCGGCGCCACGATCGCCGACGGCCTGGTCTACCCCGACCTCTGGCTGGCGATGGACTCAGGGCTCGCCTCCGGCGACCTCGACGGCATCCCGACCCGGGAACCCGCCTTCGGCCTCGATGCGCGGTGGATTGAGCCGGCCCTGCGCAACCGGGCTGAGTCGCGCGGCTTCACTGTCGTGGACGCCACGAGCGTGCTGATCACCCACTTCTCCGAGGTCGTGAAGCGCCACATGGATGAACTGCTCACCCGCGAAGAAGTCAACAATCTCATCGCGACACTCAAGGAGCGCGCCCCGCGCCTCGTCGAGGAAGCCATCCCCGAGAAGGTCAAGCCCGGCGAACTTCAGCGCGTCCTCCAGGCCCTGCTGCACGAGCGCATTCCGATCCGAGACCTTGAGATCATTCTCGAAACGCTGGCCGACTGGATCGAGCACACCCGCGACCCGGACATTCTCGTCGAGTACGTCCGCAACGCCCTGAAGCGCACCATCGCCTCGCTCTACCTCTCCCCCGAAGCCGACGGCAAGCCGCGCCTCCACTGCGTGACCGCCGATCCGCGCCTCGAAGACGTCATCAACTCCCACGTCAATCGCACCGGCTCATCCACCCTCATCTCGCTACCGCCCAACCTCGTCTCGGGAGTGACCGGCGCCGTCTCCGAAGCAGTCCGAAGTCTCACCAACGCCGGCCGCCCCGCCGTGGTGCTCACCAGTCCGCAGACCCGGGGGCCGCTGCGCAAAGTGATCGAGCCCTACCTTCCGACCGTCGCGGTTCTGGGCTACAACGAGATCCCGCCGGGCCTGGAAGTGGAGTCGGCCGGCCTCGTGAAGACGCCAGCCCGCAACGCCGAGGCGCCTGCGGCCGCCTGAATCGCGGGTGTCCCGGAATCTTGCGGCGGGGACACGTCCGGAACAGTTATTGAGGACATAATAGAGCGTCACACGGGCTGACCGGAGAGACGCAGATGCCTGACATTCTTATGGCCGACGGAGCGGTGTGGTTCAGCGTGCCGGCCATTCTCGGGACGCTCTTCTTTGCCATCCGCATGGTGGGGCTGCTGGCCGGCGGCGGCGACGGCGGGCTGGACATCGACATCGATGTGGATGTTGACCTGGATCACGGCGACCCGACGGAGGCCTTCAAACTCCTTTCCGTACAGTCAGTGGCTGCGTTTCTGATGGGCTTCGGGTGGGGCGGCATCGCCGGGCTGCGCGGATTCGGGTGGGAGTGGGTTCCCAGCATGTTCCTGGGCGTGGGCGTCGGTGTCGCCATGGTGTGGCTGCTGACGATGCTGCTGAGCGCGATGTTTCAGATGCAGTCGAGCGGCAACGTCTCGGCCGAATCAGCCATCGGCTCCGTCGGAACCGTGTACGCGGCGATTCCGGCCCGGGGCGAGGGTCGCGGCCAGGTGCAGATGGTGGTGCAGGGGCGGCTGCGGACCTTTACGGCGATCTCCGACGGCGAGCCGTTCGCCTCGCAGGTGCGGGTGCGCGTGGTGAGAGTGAATCCTGATCGTTCGCTGGTTGTGGAAGCGGAGTGAGCGCGGTAACGCGCAGCGGAGCATAAGACGATGAGCAATGCAGTTGTGGGCCTGCTTGGCAATGGATGGCTCTCCTCGGGGATGTGGACGCTGCCGGTCATCGGCGCGTTTCTCTTCCTGCTGCTCTTCTTCATGGCCTTCGTGGCGAGGCAGTACAAGCGCTGCCCCTCCAACCGCATTCTCGTCATCTACGGCAACGTCGGCTCCAACAAGGCCGCCAAGTGCCTCCACGGCGGCGGCGCGTTCGTCATCCCCCTGATTCAGGATTACGCCTACCTGAATCTGGAGCCGATGGTCATCGAGATTCCGCTGGAAGGCGCACTCTCCTACAACAACATCCGCGTCAACGTTCCGGCGACCTTCACTGTCGGCATCGCGACTGAGCCGGTGCTGATGCAGAACGCCGCAGAGCGTCTGCTCAACCTCGACGACCGGAAGATCCGCGACCAGGCGCAGGACATCATCCTCGGGCAATTGCGCCTCGTGATTGCGACGCTCTCGATCGAGGAGATCAACCGCGACCGCGAGAAGTTCATGCACCTGATTCACGAGAACGTGACTCAGGAGATCAACAAGATCGGCCTTGAACTCATCAACGTCAACGTCCGCGACATCACCGACGAGAGCGGTTACATCCGCGCCATCGGCCAGCGCGCCGCCGCCGAGGCGATCGAACGCGCCAAGGTCGAAGTGGCCGAGCAGGTCCGCGACGGCGCGACCGGCGAGGCCGTCGCCGTTCGCGAGCGCACCATCAACGTCGCGCGCGAGCAGGCGATGGCCGTCGAGGGTGAGAAGGAAGCCGAGCGCAAGAAGCGCGTCGCGATCGCCGAACTCGAAGCCAAGGCCGTGACCGGCGAAGTGCAGTCCCGGCGCGACCTTGAGATCGCCACCGCCGAGCGACAGGCCGAAACCGTCGCCGCCCGCAAACGCGCTGAGCAGACCCAGCGCGTCGAGGTCGCTGTGGCTGAAGCAACGGCCGTGGAGGGTGAGAACACCTCAGCGGCCCACATCGCCGAGTCCACCGCGAAACTCGCCGAGATCCAGGCCGAGGCGCGCCGCCGCTCCGAGGTCGCCGCCGCCGTCGCCCGACAGGCGATTCTCGTCGCCGAGCGCGAGCAGGAACTGGCCCGTCTCTCGAAAGAGGAACTCGCGCCGCAGGAGATCGAGAAGAAGCGCATCGAGATCGCCGCCGAAGCCGAAGCCGAGAAGAAGCGCCGCGAGGCGCGGGGCGAGGCCGACGCCATTCTCGCCCGCTACCTCGCCGAGGCCGAGGGCACGCAGAAGGTGCTCGAGGCCAAGGCCCTCGGCTACCAGCGCCTCATCGAGGCCTGCCAGGCCAACCCGCAGATCGCCCCGACGCTCCTGCTCATCGAGCAACTGCCCATCCTCGTCGCCGAGCAGGTCAAGGCCATTCAGAACCTCAAGATCGACAAGATCACCGTCTGGGACTCCGGACGAAACGGCCACGGCGGCAACGGCTCCACCGCCGATTTCCTCTCCGGGCTCATCGGCTCGCTGCCGGCCATGCACGAACTCGCCCAGCAGGCGGGCATCGACCTCCCGACGGTCCTGGGACGGGTCCGCGACGGCGAGGGAACCGACGGACGCGCCCCGATGCCGAAGCCGCGCGTCGTCAATGACGGCGAGGTCTGATTCCTCTCCCGGCCCGATCGGCTACGCTTGCTCATGGCCTCGACATCGAGAAGAACCGCCGAAGGTTCGCGACGACATCCCCTCATCGAAGCCGCGCTGCGGCACCAGACCGCCGGCAACCTCGCCGAAGCGGAAAAGCACCTGCGCAAACTGCTCCGCAGCCAGCCCGGCCACGCCGACGCCAGCCGCCAGCTCGCCTCCATCCTCACCCGCAAGGGCGCCCCGCAGGAAGCCGTCGCGCTGCTCTCCCGTGCCGCCTCGCGCAATCCCAACGATGCCGCCCTGCCGCTGGATGCCGCGCAGATCCTTCGACAGTTCGGCCAGGTTGAGCCCGCCCGACACGCCATCGAGGCCGCCTGGCGACTCCAGCCGACCGACGCCGATGCCGCCCTGCGCCTCGCCGTAGCCCTGCTTGAGGCCTTCGACGTCGAACGCGGCATGGTCGTTCTCCGCCGCGCCCTCAACGAGCATCCCGACGACCATCGCCTGCACGCTACGCTCGGCTCAGCGCTGACGATGTATGGCGAAGCCGCAGCCGCCATCCCCCACTTCGAAACCGCGCTGCGGCATGACCCGAACAACTCGGAACTGCGCATCAACCACGCCACCGTGCTGCGCACCGTCGGCCGACTCGAGGATGCCGAGGCCGCCTTTCGCTCCGCCCTTGCGACCAGACCCGACTCCCCCCGCGCCCTCTCCGGTCTGGCCGAGACGCTCGAAGCGCGGCAGGAGCATCAGCAGGCCTGGGAACTTCTCCGCACCGCCTACGACGGCGGCGCTGACGATCCAGAGGTCGCCATCGCCTATGCCCGCGCGGCCGGCCGCGCCGGTCAGGCCGATGCGGGCATCGCCGCCCTGCGCCGAGTGATCGCTGCCCCCGGCGTCTCGGACTCCTACCGGGGATCGGCCCTGATCGACCTTGGGCAGATGCTTGAGAAGCGCGGCGAGATCGACGCCGCCTTCGACGCCTACCGGAAGGGGAACGGCCTCTGGAAGGGGCGCTTCGACCGCGAGGGCTACGTCGAGGTCATGCAGGCCATGCGCGAGGTCTTCGACCCGCAGCGCCTCGTCTCCCTTCCCCATGCCACCGACTCACCGGGAGGCGATCGGCCCATCTTCATCGTCGGCATGCCGCGCAGCGGCACCTCGCTGATCGAGCAGATTCTCTCGGCGCACCCGGCCGTCTTCGGCGCGGGTGAACTGACCTTTATGATGGAGATCGCGCAGCGGCTGCCGCAGACCCTTGCAAGCGACCGGCCCTATCCGTGGTGCATCAGTTCGATGTCAGAGTCGCAGGCCACAGCGCTGGGACGGGACTATCTCGATCACCTTGCCGCTATCGCGCCGGGTGAGGCAGCGCTGGTTACCGACAAACTGCCCAACAACGCCATGCACGTGGGGCTGATCTCGCTGCTGCTTCCCAAGGCGCGCATCATCCACTGCCGCCGCGATGCGATGGACACCTGCTTTTCCATCTACACGACGCGCCTCGCCCCGCAACACGTCTACGCCCATCGCCTTGAAGACATCGCCGTGGTCTACCGCGAGACCGAATCGCTGATGGACTTCTGGAAGCGCACCCTCCCGGTCCCGATCTTCGACGCTTCCTACGAGGCCTTCGTCGATGACCTGGAGGGCAACACCCGCCGCCTGCTCGAGTGGCTCGGCCTGCCCTTCGACGAGGCCTGCCTGCGCTTCTTCGAGGCCCGCCGACAGGTCCGCACTGCCAGCAAGGACCAGGTTAACCGCCCCATCTACCGCTCCTCGGTCGGTCGCTGGAAGGCCTTTGAACGACACCTGGATGTGCTGAAAACCGCCCTGGGCGAGACTGCGGAGTGACCCCCGCGCCTACCATGGCGGTCACGAATCACACGTCAATTGTGTCCTTGGAGCAGGTGCATCATGGGGCTGATGAGCGGAAAACGCGGCCTGGTCGTCGGAATCGCCAACAACCGTTCCTATGCGTGGCACATCGCGCAGCGTCTGATCCAGCACGGGGCTGAATGTCTTTTCACGCACCTGCCCGGAGAGAAGATGGAGCGCCGCGTCCGAGGCGCCATCGAAGAACTGGGCCTCACCGACCCGTGGATCAAACCCCTCGACGCAGCCGACGAAGCCAACATCGGCCAGGTGATGAGCGAAGCCGCAGGCGACGAGGGGCTCGACTTCCTCGTCCACTCCATCGCCTTTGCCGACAAGAACTACCTTGAGATCGGCAAGTTCACCCACACGCCGCGCGATGTCTTCCTTCAGGCCGTGGACATCTCCGCCTACACGCTCCTCTCCATGACGCGCCATGCCCGACCCTTCATGACCCGCGGCGGCTCAATCCTCGCCATGACCTACCTCGGCGCCGAACGCGTCGTCCCCGGATACAACGTCATGGGCGTCGCAAAGGCCGCCCTCGAAGCCACCGCTCGATACCTCGCCGCCGACCTCGGCCGCGAACAGGATGGCCGCAAGTCCATCCGCGTCAACACCATTTCCGGCGGCCCCCTGCGCACGCTCTCGGCGATGGGCGTCGGCGGCTTCTCGGAGATGCTCGACCTCGTCGAGAAGAACGCGCCTCTGGGCCGCAACATTGAGGGCGGCGAAGTCGGCGACACGGCCGTGTGGCTTCTCTCCGATCTCTCCTCGGGCGTGACCGGCCAGACCATTTACGTGGACAGCGGGTACGTCACGATGGGGATGTGATCCGCCGCCGCCGTCTCCAGGCCAGCCACGGAAGCGACGCCGCCACTCCCGTCGCAATCGCCAGCCCGCCCGTGACAAAGGCCGCGCCGAGCGCACCGGCCGCAATCGTCTTGCCCAGCAGGCCGAAGCCGGGACCGGCGACATAGCCCAGCCCGATGACCGCCTCGTGCGTCCCGCCTGAGTCGATGTTGGCCGCGCCGACGGCCATGCCGTAGTAGAGGGCGGCGTAATAGGTCATCGCCTGCCCGATTCCAAAGCCCACCATCCCCGCAACCGCCACCGTCGTCGTCGGCGCCAGAAAGACCGTCAGTGCTCCGCCAAAGAGCAGCACCCCCGCGCTGCTGAGAATCAGCCATCGACCGTGCCACCCCGTCCATGCAAAGAACGCAACAAAGAGCGCCACACGCACCACCTGCGGCGTACTTCCAAGAGTCGGTGAGATCCGCTCATCCACGCCGAGGTCGCGGAAGAGCTCCGGCAGCAGCGGATACATCATGTTCATCAGCACGTACGAGACGGGAAGCACAATTCGCGCGCTGCGCAGCAGATGCGGATACGCATCCGTCTGGTGCGCCCTGCCCCCCTCAGCATCGTGCGGGGCGGGATCGGCGTTCCAGCGCACCACCAGCGGCAGCGTCAACAGATGCAGTACGCCCAGCACCGCAAAGGTCGTCGCCGGCCGGCCGTGAAAAAGCGAGATCAGCCAGAGGCCCGGCGCAATCGCCCCCGCCCAGGCGATGTTGAACTTCCCGATCGCCCGGCGCATGTCGCGCCCGTGCCGGCCCGAAGCGACGTAGCTCTCCACTACCGGCCATTGCACACCCGCAAAGGCGTTGTACAGGGGCGCCAGCAGCCACCAGGCCCACTGCGGCGGAAGCATCGCCAGGATCGCGCACGCCGCCGACATCCCGACAATCGAGAGCAGCAGGAGCCGGCGTGCGCCCAGCGCCCGCGACAGTCTCCCCGAGAGGACCGCCGCGGGGATATACGGGATCTGGATGCAGATGCCCAGAAGCAGATTCTGCGTATCGCTGAAGGCGAAAAGCTCCGCCGTGATGAAGTACACGCCGTTAAGCACCACCCCCGTGCCGACGCTGGCAAGGGCGGCGTACACGATCGTCGAGGCGAGGTGGTCGCGTTGCGGAGCGTTCATCAGGGGCCGCCGATGGCCGGTCGCCTTGTCGCAGAAAGGCCCGGATCGTATACTGCTCTGTCCCGGCAATCCGGGACAATACACGCAGGTCCGCGTAGCTCAATTGGATAGAGCGTCTGCCTCCGGAGCAGAAGGTTGCAGGTTCGAGTCCTGCCGCGGACGTCTTCACCAACATTCCACAACGCCTCGGAGAGGAGCGGACGTGAAAATCCGGAGCGATTCATTCACCGCCGACGGCCCCATTCCCGATCGCTGCGCATTCGGAAAGATTCATCCCGAGAACCACTTCCAGCTCTCCGACAACCGCAACCCCCACCTCGCCTGGACCGACCCTCCCGCCTCCACCCGCTCCTTTGCCCTCCTCTGCGTCGATCCTGACGTTCCCACCGTCGGCGACAACGTCAACAAGGAAGGCCGCACCGTCTCAAAGTCTCTCCCCCGGACGGACTTCTATCACTGGCTGATGGCGAACATCCCCGCCGACTGCCGCGAACTGGCCGAGGGGCAGTGCAGCAGCGCCGTCACCCCGCGCGGCAAGCAGAACCCGCCCGGCCCCACCGGTTCCATCCAGGGCGTCAACAACTACACCGACTGGTTTGCCGGCGATCCGCAGATGAAGGGCGCCTACCACGGCTACGACGGTCCCGCTCCGCCCTGGAACGATGAACTCATCCACCACTACATCTTCCGCATTCTCGCTCTCGACATCCCCCGCCTCGAGCTGGATGATTCCTTCACCGGCCCCGATCTGATCGCTGCGATGAAGGGCCACATACTCGCCGAGGCGGAGATCATCGGCACATACACACTGAATCCGGCCCTGCGCTGAGGCCGCGCAGCAATGAGCCGCGCACGGCGAAAGCGGCTCGGCCCCTCTCCGTCATGCCCGCACTCTCTCCGTCATGCCCGCGAAGGCGGGCATCCAGTCTGAGTGGCACGGGCATCTTGCCTGTGCGACAAACTCTTCTCCTGCACCTCCTCCCTACTCCTTGTCCATCCCCCGAAACTCCCGCTCAAGCGCTGCCAGCAACCGGTCCCGCGACACGGGCTTGTCCAGCCGCGGCAGCCGTCGCAGGTCCGGCGGCAGCACGCTCGGACTCCCGTACCCGGTGATGAAAATCAGCGCCCGCGACCTGCTGCGGACGATCTCCGCCACCGACCCGCTGTGCCCGCCTCGGATGTTGACATCCAGCACGGCCCCCTCGTAGTGGTTCTTCTCCGCCCGCTCCGACGCCTCCTGCACGGAGGGGAAGGGGCCGACCACCTCGCACCCCAGCGACTCCAGCATCTGCACCATGCCCATCGCCACCAGGTAGTCATCCTCGACCAGAAGGATGCGCTTCCCGGCCAGCGTCGACACGTCACACTCAGGTGCGACCATCGTCGCCTCCTTTCGTCTCAGCGCCGGTTGACGCTGATCTCCCTGACGGCGACGGATCGACGGCAAACGTCAGCCGGCACTCCAGTCCGTCGCTGTGAAACTTCATCTCCGCCTCACCCCCGAGGTCGTAAGCGAGCATTCCGCGAATCATCCGAAGCCCATAGCCCTCCTCCTTCGGCTGGACGACATCCCGACCGCCGTGCTCCCGCCAGATGATCGACACCTCTTCGCCGCGCCGCTCCCAGCGCACGTGCAACACCTCCTCAGGCCCGGCGAGGCACCCGTACTTCGCAGCATTAGTCGCCAGTTCGTGGAAAACCATGCAGAGCGAGCCGGCCTGTCGTGCCTCAAGATGCACATCAGGGCCATCGAGGTTCCAACGCGGCGGGTCGGCATCGCGGTAGGGCTCGAGGACAAGTTCGAGTACGCGCTGCAGGGTGAGGCCATGCCAGCGCGCCGTCGCCAGCGCGGTATGCACGCGCGCCAGCGAACCGACCCGGCCGGTGAAGGATTGCGCAAACTGCTCAATTGATTCCGATGAGGATGCGGTCTGGTCGGCGATGGTCAGCACGGTCGCGAGGTTGTTCTTCACACGGTGGTCGAGCTCGTGCATGAGCATCTGCAGGCGCGCCTCGGATCGACGCCGTTGTTCAATCTCCTCCTCCAGCTGTTCGTTGACCTTGCGCAGACCCGGAAGCGCCAGCGCCTGCGGCGCAATCGGAATCAGCACCGCCACCGTCCCCCACGAGGCGATCACCGTCCACACCTTGGTGGCCGCCGAAAGCCGGTAGACCGGCTCCCAGAAGATGGCCGCCTCCACCAGGTGGGTCGTGCCGCAGGAGAAGATGAAGAGCGCAAAGAGCCAGAAGACCTTCGGGAAAGGCACATCGTGCTTGCGGCGAATGACGAAATAGGCCAGCACGACGGGGATGGCCATGTACGCGCCCCAGATGAGGATGTCGGAGGCGATGTGCGTCCACCCCAGGGCGGGCGTCCACCCCGTTCCGCATTGCCACCGTGGAGGAAACCCATCCGAATCGAGC
This sequence comes from uncultured Vicinamibacteraceae bacterium, assembly GCA_964585855.1. Classification (GTDB taxonomy): domain Bacteria; phylum Planctomycetota; class Phycisphaerae; order Phycisphaerales; family UBA5793; genus CAZPFK01. The sequence continues at coordinate 6,255 of CAZPFK010000006.1, read as the reverse complement.
AGCGAGGTCAGCCAGTCAAGCATCACATCCTCCTCTGCAGAGTCGTCTCAGGAGGTCGTCGCATCTCATGTAGGTGGCGGATTCGACGTGCTGCCACTTACCCTATCTTACCACCCACCCCCGACGCGGTTTCCGCCCCCCCGACATCCGTCGGCCTGCTCAGGTGTCCGGGTTGGAGGATCCCCGCCCCCCGGCGCTCAAGCGCTGGCTGCGCGAGCAGGGACGTTCAGAAGCGAGGTGTGCCGCTTAAGGAAGCGAAGCAGGAGATAGAGACCGGTGCCCAGCACAAAGTAGGCGATCCAGCCGCGGTCCTCACTGAGCCACTGCGCCAGCGATTCCCGCTCGCCGACGACATCGCAGAGAAAGTCCAGCAGCGTCGAAAAGACGACAATGACATACAGCCCTGTGTACTCGTGCCGCAGCACCTTGCGGACGGAGAATCCAAGAGCCGGCGGACGCCAGAGGCGCGGATTTGGAATGAAGACGGGTGTCCGTGCCGCCCACAGCCGGTACTCCTCGCCGAACTTCTCCTCAAGAAACGCTTCCTCAGCGTAAATGATCCGCTCGTAATAGATGAAGAAGGCCAGGGTGACCAGCAACATGAACCACCAGACCATCGGCAACATGGCCAGGCCGATGATGATCAGGAAGTTCCCGAGATACAGCGGGTTGCGGACAATCGAGTAGATGCCCGTTGTGTTCAACGAGTCGGCGAGTTGATTGTGCGTGTTTCGACCCGACGTGCCCGGCGCGGCAAAGCCGATCGCCGTGGCTCGCACGCACAGCCCCACGTACGAAACCAGCAACGCGAAGATCTCCCACGAGTCCCTTAACTGCGGCCAGATGAAGCGATCAACATACCCCGATTCAACGACCACCGGAATCACCGTCGGCAGCAGAATCAGCGGCAGGTAACTCCGCCACCGGAACAGCCAGTTTCCCTGCGAAAGCATCGCATCACGCAGCATCATCGCGCAACACTCCTGAAAACTCCCCGGGGACTCCAGCAAAGGCTGCCGCCGTAACGCGCCGGCCGTCGTTCCGCCCCCGGCGCTCACGCCCGAACCGCATACGCCGGCACATCCAGCAGCGTCGTGTGCCGCTTGATGGCACGCAGCGACAGGTAGACGACCGTGCCGGCGACAAAGTACGCAAACCAGGTCCAGTCATTGTTCAGCCAGTGCCTCAACGTCTCTCCCTCTCCAAGCACATCGCACAGGAAATGCACCAGCGTCGAGAACGCGACGATCACATACAGACCTGAATATTCCTGGCGAAGCACCTTCCGCATCGAAAACGCCCGTGCAGGCGACCGCCACAGCGACAACCTCGGAATGAACACCGGCGTGCGAGCCGCCCACTGCCGGTACTCCTCGCCGAACTTTGCCTCCAGATACGCCTCCTCGGCGTAGATGATCCGCTCGTAGTAGATGAAGAACGCCAGCGCGACAAGCAGGATGAACCACCAGACCATCACCGTCATCGTCACGCCCATGAGGATCAGGAAGTTTCCGAGATAGAGCGGATTGCGGACAATCGAGTAGATGCCCGTCGTGTTCAGCGAGTCGGCCAGCTGTCCGTGCGTGTTTCGGCCCGAGGTGTTTGGTGCGGCAAAGCCGATCGCCGTGGCGCGCACCCCCAGCCCGACAAAGGCGATCACCTGTGCGAGCAACTCCCACGAATCCTCCAGCCCCGCCCCAAGAAACTGGTGAACATACCCCGACTCAACCGCGACGGGAAAAACCGCCGGCAGCAGAATCAGCGGGAGATAACTCCTCCAGCGGAACAGCCAGTTTCCCTGCGACAGCATCGCATCTCGCAACAACATGATCTTTGGTCCTCCGATTTCCCCGCCCCGGCCCCCCATCCCTCTCCGCCTCACGCCGGGCCTGAGTATATCCCGGACGCTGCCGAGCGCATTCACCCCGGCAGCCGCATTCCAGACCCCTCCGGCACCTCACCCCCGACGTGACTTTCGTCCCCGCCGGCCCGCCTTCTTCCCTCGCTTCGGCGCAGCCGGTTCCTCAAAGAGTTCCTCACCGGCCGCCTCGCCCGGGTCGCGGATCATCTCCTCACGGATCACCACCCCGTCTTCTTCCCGAACCGCCTGCTGCTTCTTCGAGCCGACGACCCGGCCCTCATCATCGAGCACCTGATCGGCCTCGAGGGTCTTGCTCTGCGCCTGCTTCATCAGGGCGTCGTAAACCTTCTTCGCACTCGTCCCCGTGATGTGCTCGCAGGCCTGGCTGATCTCACCGATGTAGCGCAGGAAGACGTCGCGCCGCTCCCCCTGCCGACGCATCTTCGTCCGACGCCGAAGGTACGTCTGCAGCTTCCGCCCGCACTCCTGCAGTGCCAGACGCATCTCCTTGCGGATCTCATCGTAATCGGCCACCGCCTCCTTGCTCTCGCTCGTAAACGGAACCCACACCGACGCAATGTGAATCATCACCACAAGCGGCCCTACCGGCAGCGAGCCCTTCGGCTGCGTCAACCCGTAATTCCGCCAGTTCGTCTCCAGCACCGCCTTGAACGAGGAGCACGCCGACTGCTGGTACAGCAGCGGAACCCGGTTGGCAAAACGAATCACCCGCGCCGACTCCTCGGCCGGCAGGTCGCCCCCGAAGGCCAGCGCCGCCTCGATCACAAAGGGCCGGCCACGATACACCGAAGCCGGCCTCGTGCTCGCCGAGTAAAACTCCGCCTTCACTTCCTTGAGCAACCCCGCCAGCAGCGTCTTCGTGCCGATCGGCTCCACGCAGTCCGTCGGCGGAGCCATGATCCTCGCCTTCTGGATCGCCTTGTAGAGCGCCTCGGCGTCCGTATGACCGACCCGGCTCACATACGTCCGGTTCGTCAGCGTCGCTTCCCCTCCGAGAAGCTTGTTGGCCGCGTCGCAGATCTCCTTGGCTTTGCCCGGGCCGATGCGGCAGAAGTCATTCTGCAGAAACGCGCCCAGTTGCGTGGACTCCGTCCGCTCCAGCATCTGGATCAGCGTGCCCAGCTCAATCCCGTTGGGGTGCGGCTTGATCTCCCGCGTCTCCGGCGGCAACTCATCCACCGTCCGCTCATAGACGAACCGTTCATTGCCCGGCGAAACATACGTCAGCCGCGCGTGCGGATTGGCGATCGCCGTCTGCTCCAGGTACTCATCGATCGACTGCCGGCCCTTGAGGTACTTGCCCTCAAGTTCGATCGTCACCTGCGTTCCGTGCCCCTCCGGAAAGAGCGAATCATCCTCCGGGTGCTCCGTCTCGCTGACGACGTCGGCCCGGTTCTTGCTCGTATCCATCTTCAGCAGCACTTCGTGCGCCGGCTTGCCCTTCTTCGTCTTCGAGATGATCAGCACCGGCTTGCCCGTCGTCATCAGCCCGTACATCCCCGCCGCGGAAATGCCGATGCCCTGCTGCCCCCGGCTCATCTTCAGGCGGTGAAACTTCGAGCCGTAGAGCAGCTTGCCGAAGATGTTGTCGATCTGCTTGCGGACGATGCCCGGCCCGTTGTCGCGCACCGTCACCTTGAAGCGGGTCTCATCGATCTGCAGGACCTCAACGGCGATGTCGGGCAGCACGCCCGCCTCCTCGCAGGCGTCCAGCGCGTTGTCTACCGCCTCCTTCACCGTCGTCAGCAGTGCCCGGCGCGGATTGTCAAAGCCCAGCAGGTGCCGGTTCTTGGCGAAAAACTCCGAGACCGAAATCTCCCGCTGCCGCGAGGCCATCGACTCGGCTGTTTCACGCTTGCGGCGCGGCTTCGACGCGGAACCTGACGCGGCATCGACATCGGCGGACTCGGGGGCGCTTCCACGCTTCCGGGGAGGGGGCGGTGTCATTTCGAGTGTTGAAACCTTCACTTCCGGGGCTGCAACCGGGGCAACCGGCTCAGACTCCCGGTCCACAACGGCGGATTCGAAGAGACCCGCCTCTGAGCGTCCTGCCTGCGACATGGGGATGGGCCTTCCATGGCGATACGCGGCCGTCCGGGCCGCTGCCTTACCGTAGGGATTCCCGGCTTCGGCGTCATCCCTGCGGAGCGGAAATCCTGCGGCGCGGGGCTATCGTTGGCCCAAAATCCCACAAACGAAACCACCGATCGAAACGGAGCCCGCCATGGAAACCACCCTCATCATCCTCAAGCCCGATGCCGTGCAGCGCGGCCTCATGGGCCGCATCATCAGCCGCTTCGAAGACAAGGGCCTGCAGGTTGTCGGCTGCCGCTTCATGCAGATTCCCCGCGAACTGGCCGAGCGCCACTACGAATCGCATAAGGGCAAGAAGTTCTACGATGGCCTCGTCGCCTTCATGACCTCGTCGCCCGTCCTCGTCCTCGCCCTGCGCGGCGTCAACGCCATCGCCATCAGCCGCAAAATGATGGGCGCCACCTTCGGCAGCAACGCCGAGCCCGGCACCATCCGGGGCGACTTCGGCGTCTCCAACTCCTTCAACCTCATCCACGGCTCCGACTCGCCCGAAGCGGCGCAGCGCGAACTTTCGCTCTTCTTCGGCACGGGCGAAGTGCTGGAGTGGGAGCGGCGGATGCAGCCCTGGGTCTACGACCTCTCCGGCGGCAAGGCGGAGTAGCGTCCGCCCTGCAACTCCGTCATGCCCGCGCAGGCGGGCATCCAGACCGTGTGGCACGGGCATCCTGCCTGTGCGGATCGGTGCCGTGGTCTGTACGAGCAACGCGAGTGAAGGCCACGCGGCCCTCGATCCTTCAATCACCCTACCACGCCGACACGTCAGCGAGCCCTGTGCACGTGTATGACAACACCCGACCGCGATGTGCGGCCGGGTGTCGAAGGTTCCCTCTCAGGACAATCGCCGTCGGCTCACGGCGGTCAGTTCGGCCCGAACAGGCCCGGATGCAGTCCCTGGCCCCGATTCTCTCCCAGGTTTCGGGAGATCGGATTGCTCGCGTCAAGATCGGAGGGCGTCAACGCAATCTGGTTGTTCATTCCGCGCCACTCGTTGAAGCCGATTGCATTGTCGTGAATCACAGGATCGGCCAGTGATATGTTGCGAGTATCGGACAGTTCAAAGGCCCAGACATCGACCAGACTGGGAGTATCGCTGACAAGGTCCACCTTGTTCTTGACGACGCGATTCCACGAGAGATCAGCCGTGCCCGCTCGACCCCACCGGAAGTCCGCGTAGAGCACGATCCCCGTCCCGGAGTAGCCGCCGCAGTCGCCGTCGGAGACATGAAGCGTGCCGCTGATCTTGTTGTGCGAGACCACGTTGTCGTTGACGCTTCCGCCGTCATAGTCCGCAACGAGAATCCCGATGCCGCCGCCGCAGCGCGTCCGAAGATCAATGATCTCATTGTGATTGATCTGCCACCGGCTGCCTCGCCAGTTTGACACGGCCTGCACAGCATTCAGGAAGGTGCACTGCGTGATCGTGACATCGTCAACGCCGTCGCCGTTCATGATGGCCAGATCGGTCGTAAAGGTCAGGTGACTGATCGTCGCACCGTCGCTGCCGTGCAACAGACGAAAGCCGTGGCTCATGCCGCTGCTATGGGGCGGACCGTCGACGATGCGAGCATCGCCCGCTCCCTTGATCTCCACTGCCTTGGTCACCAGCGCCCCGTAGTGGTCCCCCGAGCCGACGCGAATGACATCCCCGCTGACCACGAGATTGCTGTCGATGGCCTCCTGAATGGTCGCGAAGTCTCCGGGAACCGTCCAGTCTGAACCGACACCAAGCGCTGTCGATGCCCAGACGAGCGCTGCAAGCCCGCCTCCAACAATCTTCTGAATCCTCATGATTGCTCTCCTCTTACAACAGGGGTTTCTTCTGTCACCCGAATCGCTGCAGAAAGACCTCTCCCGGAGTTCACGCGACATCCGGGATCCACAGCCCACCATTGCGGGCGACCCATACCTCTATTGGCGACAAGCCGCTGCAGAACCCGCAACAGGACCCGCAGATGTCCCATGCAGCGGCCGCAGGGCCGATGTCAGCAACGGAGATCCCCTGCGTCATGACATACACGCTGGTCCGCCGCGCGATCCATCGCCCCAGGATCGCCCGCGTGCGGATGCTTCCTCACCTCGCGCGCCCCATCCCACGCTTGCGCCATCGCCTCTCCACCCGCGTCGCCACCTCCCCAGACCCCGGCCCTCAGTCTGCAGACTCCCCATCTTCAGCCCCCAACGGCCCGATCGGCTCAAACATCCCTCCGCCGCGAGACCAGTACCCTCTCCCCGTTTCTCGAAGCCAGTCCTGCAGCGGATCATCGGGATTGAAGGGCATG
>CAZPFK010000005.1:0-68467 GCA_964585855.1 uncultured Vicinamibacteraceae bacterium | reverse complement strand
GGGGTCTGCACGGAAACGGGCGCCAGGATGGCGTCTGCCGAATCGCGAGCCCCAGTCAAGGATGAGCGTTCGTGGTGGACAAGGCGCAACAATCGGCAAAAGCAGTCACGCTCGCCTGGCTGATCCTGGCCGGGCTGACGCTCTTCTGGGCCGCCTCACTCCTGAGTTTCAGCCCCGCCGACCCGCCGGGCCACGCCGTCTTTCCCCCCAACGATCCGCCCGCCAACTGGTGCGGCCGCATCGGCGCGGTCATCGCCTACTACACCTTCCACTCCCTGGGCGCGGCCGGCTGGCTGGCTCTTGCGATTCCCGCAGCGATGGTCATCGCGCGCGCGCGCGGCGCCGCCGTCAGCCACCCCTGGGTGCGCATCATGGGCGCGGCCGTCATGGTCGTCGCGGCCGCTTCGCTGCAGGCGCTGTGGATGCCCGCCTCCGGCTCGGCTCCCGAGGGCGGCGGCGGCGTCCTGGGTATCGCACTTTCAGAGACGCTCAAGGCACGCTTCAACGGCCCCGGAACCGCCCTGGTCCTCATGGTCACGCTCGGCATCGGCGCGCTGGTCGCCGTCGACGAGTGGGTGCTTGCCGCCCCGGCCGCACTCCTTCGCACGCTGGGATTGATCCGCCGCGTCCCCGTCCGCCCCGTCGTCTCCGCCGCCGGTCGCTTCGGCACCTCCGTCGCCGGCTCGCTTCGGCCCGCCTCTGAGGCCGCCGCCGAACCGGTCGCCGTTGAACCCGTGCGCAAATCCTCGACGCGCGGCCGCAGGAAGGAGATCGAAAGCCCGATCGATCCCGAGGCCGGCGGGCTTGGCGCGGTCCACTCCTTCGACCCCGACCAGACACAGCCGCAGCCCGAGCCGATCGTTGAGTCCGCACCGTCGGTGGAGGTCTCCACCAACGGCGAAATCGACATGGAGGCCCTCCGCGAGAAGATCCGCAAGCTGCCCATCAACTTCGCCTCCCGGCCCAGGAAGACCGCCGAAGAGCCGGAACGCTCCGCAGAAGATGACTCTCCCGGCCCGGTTTCCTACGAGGGCTACCAGTTCCCGCCGCTGGACCTTCTGCTGGACCCGGAGAGTTCGTACACCGAGCAGATCGAGGAGTTCGTGCGTGAGCAGGCCGAGGTGCTGGAGCACGCCCTTCGGACCTACCGCATCGACGGCGAGGTCGTACGGATCGACTCCGGCCCGGTGATCACGCTCTACGAGGTGCAGCTGGCTCCCGGGACGAAGGTGGCTTCGATCCAGTCGGTCAACTCCGACATCGCCCGCGCCCTGCGCGCCCCGAACATCCGCATCGTCGCCAACATGGCCGGCAAGACGACCGTCGGCATCGAGGTGCCGAACCTCAAGAAGGAGCGGGTGCGTCTCAAGGAACTGATGACCAGCGGCAAGGCCTCGAAGATGCAGCTGCCGATGTACCTCGGCAAGGACGCCTCCGGCGCGCCGGTCATTCAGGACCTCACCGCCATGCCCCACATGCTCATTGCCGGCACGACCGGCTCGGGCAAGAGCGTCTGCATCAACACCATCCTGATGTCGTTCCTGTATACGAAGCGGCCCAACGAACTGAAGCTGATCCTCGTCGATCCGAAGATGGTCGAGATGACGCAGTTCCGCGACATCCCGCACCTCATGTGTCCGGTGGTCACCGAGATGGGTAAGGCCGCTGCCATTCTGCAGTGGGCCGTGACGAAGATGGGCGAACGCTACGAACTGCTCAGCGAGGTCGGCGTGCGCGACATCGCCGCCTACAACGAGCTGGGCTGGGAGGGACTCGAAGAGCGCCTTGGACCAATGACCGAGGAAGAGGCGGCCAAGGTCCCCAAGCGTCTGCCCTACATCGTCTTCGTCATCGATGAGCTGGCCGACCTGATCATGACCAACCGCGAGGTGGAGGAGTTCATCGTCCGCGTCGCGCAGAAGGCCCGCGCCGTCGGCATCCACCTCATCCTCGCCACGCAGCGGCCGCAGGCCAACGTCGTCACGGGCCTGATCAAGTCGAACATGCCCTGCCGCGTCTCCTTCAAGGTCGCCTCCGGCATGGACTCGCGCATCGTGCTCGACGCCAAAGGCGCGGAACTCCTGCTGGGCCAGGGCGACATGCTCGTGCTCACGCCGCGCTCCAGCGAACTGGTCCGCGCCCAGGGCACGCTCGTCGAGGACAACGAAATCCGAAAGACCGTCAAGTTCCTCAAGGAAATCGCCGCCCCCAACTACGAGCGGCAGCTGCTCGCCCTCCGCAGCACGTCCTCCGCAGAGGCCGATGCGGCCGACGATGAGGAAGGCCTCGACGCCACCAAGCGCGACCCGCGCTTCATCGAGGCCGTCGACATCGTCGTCTCCTCGCAGCGCGGAAGCGTCTCCCTGCTGCAGCGTCGAATGGGCATCGGTTACACCCGCTCCAGTCGCCTCATCGACCAGATGGGGCTGGCCGGCATCATCGGCGAACACAAGGGAACCGTCTCCCGCGAGGTGCTTGTCTCCCCGCAGGAGTGGGAGCAGATGCGGGAGATGATGGAGAAGGAAGACGCCGAGGGAACCCTCTTCAGCGCCGACGACGATGCCGACTCCGAGTCCGCCGACGCCCAGACCGGCGATGAGGCCGAAACGGCCCGGGAGGCTTCCGTACCGGCCGATGAGCACGTCGAGACCGACGATGAGCGGGGCGCCGACGAGGAACCCCCTGCTTCCATCGAAGTCACCGACGCCCGGGAGCAGGCCCGCCGCTGAGCCGCCTCAGAAGGCGACGGTGAGATCCTGCCGCACCGCCTTGCCGGCCTCGACGGTGACTGTCACCGTCTGCGTCCCGCCACGCTCGTGCCAGACTTCGAGGGTGTACTCGCCGGGAGGCAGGTTGTCGATCACGTAGACGCCGTCGGTGCGTGTGACGTCGAAGAAGGGATGCTCGAAGACGAAGAGGAAGGCGTTCATGAAGGTGTGAACGTCGCACTTGAGCCGAATGGCGTCCTCGGGCTTCTCCATCACGACGTTGTGAACCATCCCCTGCATGGGCTGGCTGACGTTGAACGCAGGGTTGAACTGCGGCGTCGAGTTGACGTTGTGGGAAATCGGCTCGCTGTTCTTGATCTCGATGTTCTGCCCCGTCATCGAAGCCGAGACATGCGGGATGTACTCGCAGCCCAGCTGATCAATGACAACCGGCGTTGAAGGCGGCGACCAGTCCCCTTCGGGAGGATTGCCGACGCCAATAACGACATCCGAAAGCGTGCCGTTACGGTTGACGGTGACAGCAGACTCGAAGAGCGGCGTCCCGATCCTTGAACGGGCAGCGATGCAGTCGGCATTGTTGTTCCGCAGGCGTCGTGGCCTCGGCGGATTCTCCGCCACCACCACCCCCACGATCCGGCCCACACCGGCCGCAACACCATCCATCACGCTGCTGACGGCATCATCGCGTGCGGAGGCCTTCTCCTCCTGGCTCATCTCCATCGGGGCCTCCTCGACCGGGGCCGGCGTCTCTGCCGGCTGCTCGGCCGGCTGTTCGACGGGCTCATCGGATGGGACCTCCTCGATAACGCCGCCTGCGTCGCCGGACTCGGCGGATTCCTCGGCTGCCTGTGCCTCCGCTTCGGCGGCGAGTTGGTCGAGGATCGCCTGACGATCGACGGCAGCTGCAGACTCACCGGCGAGGTACTTCTCCTCCTCGTAGGTGTACCCCGCAGCGCCGGCCGCCTCCATCCAGCGGATGATCAGCTCGATCTGCTCATCGGCCGTCTTGCCGTAGAGCGCTTCGTACTCCGACTTCTGCGGCTCGGGGAAGGCGGCAAAGGCGCTCTGGTTGCCGTCGGGCCCGAAGAGGTTGGGCATCTTCGTGCCGGGCATGAGCGTCGGCGGCTTGTGGAGCCAGTTCTTGAAGAAGGAGGCGTGCAGGCGTTCGTGCGCGATGGCGAGGTTGGGCGCGGTGATGGCGTCGTACATCGTCGGCTCGGGGGCCTCGGTCGGCTCTTCGCCGTAACCGTCATCGTCACCGTAGCCACCCTCGTCTCCGTACCCGTCGTCTTCTCCGTACCCATCCTCCTCGCCGTACCCGCCCTCGTCTCCGTAGCCCTCCTCGTCGCCGTAGCCCTCGTAGCCCTCCTCATCATCGCCGCCCATGTCGCCCATCAGCGCTGCCATCTCCTCCTGCTTGAGATCGAAGATGCGCTGCAGCTTCTCCTCGTCGCCGAAGGCGTGACACTTGAAGCACCCCAGCGTCTCGACGAGGCCAAGTCCCCGGGCGTGCAGTTCAGGCGTGAGTTCCGGGCGCTTGCTGTCCTGGAAGGGATAGTGGACCTGCTCGTAGGCATCGCGCAGGAAGGCGAAGTCGTACCAGATCTGGCCGTATTTCCGTGCCAGTTCCTCCTCGGGCATGTCGATCGAGGGCAACTGGTTGGGCGAATACAACTGATACTTCGACGCCAGCTCGGCAAGATGCCGCCGCGCCGTGCGGTTGGCCGGCTCAAGCATAATCCGTCCGGCCTCAAGCGAGGCGGCGGACTTGGCCAGCGTATCCGCGGCCATACCGGCCTGTCCGGAGGCGACCGCGTCGGCGTAGGTCTTTGAGTACGTCGTCTCGAAGGCCTGACGCACGCGGCTGTTCACCGGCGCCAGCGCCTCTTCGAGGTGGCGGCTGTCGGTCCGCGTCTGCCCGGCGATGTACTCCACAAGGAACTGATTGTGGGCCGGTTCCAGATTGTAACTGGGCATGCGGATTTCCAGCCACGGCCGCAGCATCTCCACGTTGGAGAGGAAGGTGTAGAACCAGTCATGCTGCGTCTTGGCGCCGTTGCCGACAATGCGCGGCGGCGCATTGGTCAGGTTCTCCTGCGTTGCCGAGTAATCCATCGAGCCGTCGTCGTTTCGGATCGTGAAATACTGCTGGATCAGCGGGGTGTTGCGCTCGATGTTGTGGCAGCCGTAGCAGTTGAAGGCCTTGGCCATGTACTTGCCCATGGCACGCATCTGCCCGAACTCATCGGTCGTGTCCTGCAACTCGGCACGCACCAGCGGGGGCTGAAGCCCCGTCACATACGTCACCAGCGCATGCACCTCTTCATCCTGCAGGAAGAAGGTCGGCATACGCAGCTTCAGATACGGATCGCCGAGGCCCGCGATTCGCACCTCATCTGCCGAAAGTCCGCTGTCCTCGCCGGTCGCCAGATCGATAAATCGCCCATTCTCTTCGACAAGGCGCAGCCCCTGGCCGCCCTTGTCGGTCAGAATCGTGCGGCCGTCGTCCGCCATCTCGCCTTCGAGCGAGGCGCGGTTGCGGTCGAAGATGCGCGTGTTGTGCAGCTTCGACTCGAGGTATCCGCGCCGATCGATGTGCAGGTGCTCCCACGGAACGGTCTTCTTCTCGATGCCGCCCTCGCCGACGCTCTTCTCGGTGACCATCGGCGCCGTCACATCCAGGCCGCTGCGGTGCGTCGTCCAGACATCCGCATCCGGCGGCCGGCGATCGTCGTAGGCGTGATCGAAGTAGCCGAAGTCGAGCTTGTGCGGGTCCTTGCGGCCCCATGTCGTGAGGTCGGCCGAGACGGTCAGCGAGGAGTCGAAGCCGCCGATCTGGTGGCAGCCGTAGCAGCCGTAGTGCTGGATCATGCGCTTGCCGAGTTCGAGCCGGCGTTCCTCGAGACTCATCGCCTCGACACGGGCCGTCGCCGCGGCTTCCGAGATCGCATTGCGGTCAAGCGAAATCAGGATCGCATCGACCATCAGCGGATCGACCTCGAAAGGCGCGATCTCATACTGCGGATGCTTCTGCGTCAGCAGGTATTCGGTCAGGTCGGCCGACTCCTGCTCGGTCAGACGGAAGGAGGGCATGACCGTGTAGCTGGAGTAGTGCTCCGGAGCCAGCAGCCAGTTGAAGAGCCACTGCCGCGCCTTCTCCTCGCTCTGGCCGGTCAGCAGCTTGGTGCCGACCGTGGACAGATCGGGGCCGACCCGCGTGTACTCCTCCGACTGGTGCGCCATGAGGTACCACTGCAGGCGATTGAACTGATCAGGGCGGATGCGCGTCGTCGGCCGGCCGGACTCATCAAGCTCGAAGAAGCCGACGTTCTCCTCATCGGCCTCCGAGGCGTCGGGGAGTTCCGCCACCGCACGTGCATCCTCGGCCATGCGGGCCAGGGCGCCGTCGCGATCAAGGCCGAACCGCTCCTGCAGGTCCAGCGCCACCATCTCCTGCCCATGCTCGTTCACATTGGCGTGGCACGCAAGGCACCCAAGCGATGCAAAGAGCTCTCGACCGCGTGAGGCCGAACCGTTCACCTCTTGCGGAATCGGCGCAGGTTCGTAGGCGTCGCCCGACGGCGTCCAGCCGGCGTCTTGCGGCTCAGAGGCGAGGAAGTGGGCCATTGCCGCCACCTCCGCGCGGGTGCGGCGGATGTCCAGCGGCGTGGAGTTGTTCTCCAGCATGAAGTAGTGCGGCATGCGCGTGTTGGGCCGCAGCGCCTTGGGCGCCCAGATCCACGAGGCCATCATCTCCTCGCTGAGCTTGTGCCGCACGTTCTCCAGACTCGGCCCGACCTGCCGGACGTCCGGGATTGTCTGCTGTCCGCGAATCGGGCTGCCCAGACCCTCCACCGGGTGGCAGGTGATGCAGCCGACCTCGGTGAAGAGTTCCCGGCCCTTGGCCAGCGTCGTCGCCTCCTGGTCGATCTCCGCGACTTCCGTGTGGCAGCGGATGCAGGATGACTCCACGTACCGGAGCTCGTGCATCGGCCGCTCCCAGTAGTGGAACTCGATCTGCTTCCACCCGTAGCGCTTCTTCCAGTAATCCTTCTGATGCACCGCGCGGCGGCGCTCCCCGCTCACCGGATCGACGTAAATCGCCGCTTCGGCATGGTCATACGCGCCGATGGGGCCGAATGGATTCTCCAGTTCTGAGGCGTCGGAGTAGTAGCGGCCATCCATCACTGTCGGGCCGTGCCCATGGTCGTGATCGTGCGCTGTCTCGTCGCCATGCGCCTCGTCGTGGGCTGGGTCCTGCTCTGACGCGGTTTCGTCGTAGGACGCCTGCAGCACAGTCGCCTCGCCCGGCGCAGCCGCCGAGGCCTCGCCCGAGCCGTTGAGCAATGCCCGCGAAACGTCGGATTTCGAGCCGGTCATCGCGACCTGGAAGTCGGCCACGAGAGCGCCCGTCTCCTCATCGACCCAGATGGCCGACGGCGTGTGCGCCGTGTGCACAAACTGCGTCTCCTCACCCGAGCCCGAGTGGCAGCTCGTACACCCCATCGTCGCGATTGGGTGCCGCGAGTCCGGGTGGGCGTAGAGATCAAGACGCGGATGCGCCAGCAACTCACGGCCGGCCGCCAGCTTCCGACGACCGGTCTCATCGGCGTTGCCGTTGTATCGGGCGATCAGCTCCCGGCGATAGCCGTCCATGAAGGCGCGGTAGTCAGATTCATCGAGCGTGTCGCGCACGATCTCGTGCAGCATTGTGCGGTAGACCGTCAGCGGGCGGTACCACTCCTGCCAGTCCAGCGGACGCTGCGACGAGGTGCGCACGAGTACAAAGAAGGACTGGAGATCGGCATCGTCCTCAAGCACCGGAACGCTCTCAGCATCGGGCGCCTCCTGCGACTTCCAGGCCGAGGCGAAGGCATGTTCGGGCTCGGCGCGCCGGAGCAGGCGGTTGAAGGACTCCATCGCCTGCCGGCGGGCGATCCGAAGCCGGCGCGAGGCGCCCTCGCTGCTGTCAGGGATGGCGAGGATGGAGTTCTCCCAATAGTCCAGCGCCGTGACAGGGCTGATGTCGCCCAGGGCGAGCACCGCCTCGCCTTCGTCGGAGGCGACCTGCGACTCGAGGAAGTCGATGACCGCCTCTTCGGTGAACTTCGGATCGTCGATGTTGGTGTGGCAGGACATGCACCGGTCCAGCGTGAAGGTCGTCATCACGTTCAGGTCCGTCAGCACGCCTGTGACCTGCTGCTGCTTGACCCGGATCGAAGGGTTCATCCAGTCAAGCAGCGGCTGATTGCGCACAAAGTTGCCGATGCGGCCGGCCAGGTCGGGCTCGAAACTCTTGAAGGTCTCGACCTTCTTGGCCAGATCCGTCTTCATCTGCGTGACCTGGGCTTCGAGATCGGCAAAGGCCGCTCGCAGTTCCCGCTGCCTGCCCTTGAGCTCGCTGATCTCGGCATCCCATGCGGCGATCTGGTTTTCGCCTTCGATTTTCTGGCTGAGGTAGCCCTTCAGTTCATCGCGCAGCGTCTGGAGTTGCTGCCGCTCTTCGTCGGTGCCTTCATTGATGTCAAGAAGCGCTTCGAGGTTCTGAATCTGCTGCTGCACCGGCGCAATGTTGCCCGTGACGTGCAGCGAGAGGTTCTTGGCCAGCATGTTCCGCGCGACGGTCAGTTCCTCGATGCGCGACTCCAGCTCGCGATACTCTTCGCTCATCTCCACCGAGGCGATCATCTCAGCCAGCTGCGACTCCTTCGCCTCAAGGTCCGCCTGCTCGGCCTTGTACTCGGCGATCTCCGTCTCGAACTGCGCCATCGCCCCGTTCCAGATTCGGGCCTGCGTCTGCGGCCGGCGGAACTCCCGGTTCCAGTCCTGAATCACGGCGATGATCACCGAGAGCACCAGCAGCATCGACGCGACTGCGAAGACCCGGTGAAGCACGTTCTGATTGCGGAAAGTTTCTGTCGTAACCGGCATGGAGCCTCTCCTGCGCAAGCCATCCGCGGCCCGAAATGCAGAGCGGGCCTGTGGTCGGTAGAGCGTTGTGGCGGAAGTATATTGATGCGAAAAAGACCATTCCGCACCGATCCGCCGGAATCTGTGAAAAAAATCACGAGCCCGCCCCGGCCCCCAGGAGAACCCCATGGCCGCCCCCGATCACCCCAAGCCGCCGGTCATGGCTCCGCTGCGGCCCTATCTCCCGCCCGGCGATCCGCTGGCCGCCGTGGAGGGCTTCCGCACGATCATGGCGCAACGCCGCTCCGTCCGCGACTTCTCTGACCGTGATGTACCCGAGGAACTGATCCGCACCATCATCGCCGCCGCCGCCACCGCCCCCTCCGGCGCCAACATCCAGCCCTGGCGCTTTGTCGCCGTCCGGGATGCGGCGATCAAGCGGGAGATCCGTGAGGCGGCCGAAGCCGAGGAGCGCGAGTTCTACACACGCCGAGCGTCAGAGCGTTGGCTGGCCGATCTGCACCCGCTCGGTACGGATGAGCACAAGCCCTTCCTGGAAATTGCTCCCTGGCTCATCGTCGTCTTCAAGCTCGTCCGAACTGATCAGGGCGGGCAGGTCTACTACGTCGATGAGTCCGTCGGCATCGCCGTCGGCCTGCTGCTGGCCGCCGCACACCATGCCGGCCTCGCAACTCTGACGCACACGCCAAGTCCGATGAAGTTCCTTGCACAAATCCTGCGCCGACCGGCGCATGAACGTCCCTACCTGCTCATCCCTGTCGGCTACCCGGCGGAGGGCTGCATGGTTCCGGCCATCACACGCAAGCCGCTCGATGAGGTCATGGTCATCGACCGGCCGGTCGTCGGCTGAAAACGGTGAGGGAGAAAAAAACGATTGGCTCGGTCCGTGGCTAACCGAGCCAATCAATACCGGATGCCAGGGTTCATGAGAGATGCCGAATCGGCACTTCCTGGTACTCGTGGGGATACCAGGGACCAATCGCGGCGGGCATCCGGCCTTGCGCTGCATTGTCAGTCAGCGGCCCTTCAGGCCGTTGACCCGCGCCGCCCCCCGGCATGCCGGGAATACGTCGCAGGGGAGGACATACGCCCCATCCGGATTAACGGTTTCAGGGAGTCGGGAAAATCGTGCAAAAGTCCGCCCAGACTTCCCGGACACCGTCACTGCCCTTCCAGCCTGTGCAGGCGCGATTCACCATAACCACCGATCCCCAAGCGGGTTGCGGCAGGTCAAACCCCTGCCGCTCCTTTGGTTGGCCGCCGCGGCTTCCGCAATCTCGCGAAAGTGATCTGTGAGAATAGGGAACCTGCACACTTCCCAAATCGACATCCATCCGGTATGTTAAAGCTGTCAAGTGACTGGCAACCGAAGAGGGGAACCCCACCGATACGCCGCAGCCCGCCGGCGCAGGAGACGACCCACATGCGTGAAACGCGAAACGCCCTGCTCGTTCTCGCCCTCTTCCTCCTCTTTGCGTGGACCTTCTGGGCCTGGCTGATGGCATCGCCGGATACGGGCTATCTCAACGCCCAGCGCTGGGTGGCCCTACCGGGCATGATTGTTTGCGGCGCATTTCTCTTCTGGGCCCTCCTCTACGAAGACAAACTGCCCGACACACTCGCCAAGTACACCAGCGGCATCTACTACGAGCGCGACGGGCTTTGCATCATGCCGGTGATCCGCAAGGACGGTGAGCAGGCCTTCGTCCACCTCTACTACGAAAACCGCTACGAGGGCGAGTGCAACGCCATCGTCCACCTGCGCCCGCCCGAAAACGCCATCATGCACCAGCCCGGCGCACGCGACATCCACTTCGCCTTCACCTGTCCGGGCGGAGCCGTCGGTGTCCTCAAGCAACCCATCGCCGTCCATCCCAAGCTCGCCGGCCAGGTCATCGACGTCCGGCTTTGCGCCGCCGTCAACTACCCGCACAATCGCGGCGACAAGCTCCGCTCTCACCGGGGCATCCCCTGCGGTACCTTCCATGTGGACTGGGGAACAAATTTTCGAACCGGCTCCCACGAACTCTCCGGCGAACTGGAGCTCAAGGACCCCGCCATCCTTCACCTGCCCATTCCGCGCGGCGTCTCCAACAAGATCCGTCGCGGCCAGATCTGGCAGAACGAAATCCTTTCTCCCGGCCTGAACTCGTAAGACCCCCGGTCCGACTTCGAAGCGCGACTAGAATGCGGTCGCTCAGGCGCTCTGCATTCGCTGACTGCCTGAGCCCGACGCCCGATCCGGGGGCGTCCGGAGTGGATGACCCGTTCCTGACATCCGTGGAGAGCCGAGATGTTTCGAACTTCGCCCCGCTGCAGCGCAGCGCTGTGGACCCGTCCCCTGCTGACCCTGGCCGCACTGCTGCTGACGGCCCTGCCGACGGCGTCGGCACAGACGGCCACCGCCGAGACGCCGCAGACCGCGGTCGCCCGCCGCGCCGTGCTCAACAGCGAGCCGCGCTCAATCACCATCGACGGGCGCTTCGAGGACTGGGACGGCGCGATGATCCTCCGTCCGGCCGACCTCGCGCTCATCCCGTGGTACTTCACCGATCCCGGCCCGCTGGAGTCGGCCGTTCCATACACGCCGCGCATCATCAGTCTCTCCGCAGCGCACGATGCCGACTGGATTTACCTGATGATCGGCGTAGACCGGCCGGTGAACCTTCAGGCGCTTGACGGCACGCTGACCCTGCAGTTCAACGTCGACGGCAACTCCATGACCGGCGCCG
This sequence comes from uncultured Vicinamibacteraceae bacterium, assembly GCA_964585855.1. GTDB lineage: Bacteria > Planctomycetota > Phycisphaerae > Phycisphaerales > UBA5793 > CAZPFK01. Next base: position 57,075 of record CAZPFK010000005.1, on the reverse strand, counting down.
GCGACATTGCCCCCACCATCCTCCCGGGAGCCGATCTGGAAGTGCGCTTCTCCCCCCGGCGCGGCGAGGGACGCTTCCAGGGCGTTGACGCCGCCATCCATGAGTCCCGGATCATCGCCCATCCCATCGACGCCTACGACGCCTCGGTACTCTGCGCTCCGACATCGGCGGGGCTGAACTTCGAACTCCGTCTGCCGCGCGGCGAACTCCTCACCGATTCCACTGTCCACGCCTTCCAGGGTCCCACGTACACGCTTCGAGCCGTTGTCACCGACGCCGACGGCCTCGTCGCCGATCAGACGCCCGACATTCCCGTCGTCACCGTCATTGAACACTCGGCCCGCGACGACAAACCGCAGGACGCCCGCTCCCGCATCGCCAACCGGGCGCGCGGGACCATCCGCCTTGTCTCCTGGAACGCCGAGCGCGGCTCCCTCTTCGAGAGGCCGGAGCCCTTCGTCCGCATCCTCAACGCCCTGCGGCCCGATGTGATCGCCTTCCAGGAACTGGGCTTCGAGACAACCTCGGCGGGTCTGGCCGACTGGCTGGACACGCACGTGCCGATTCCGCACGGCTGGACCGTCGAAGTCGCCTCGGGAACCGGTACAGGCGTCGCCACGCGGACGGCGGGCGTCATGCCTGGAGAGGAACACGTCGTCATCGAAGGTGATGAGCGCCCCGTGCGCGCCACCTCGCTGATCACCGCCGTGCAGGATCGCCGTCTGCTGGTCTGGAGTCTGCACCTCAAATGCTGCGGACGCATCGGTGGCCCTGAGGATCAGCGTCGACTCGACGAGGCCAAAGCCATTTACCGCGCCATGCGCGAGGCCCGCTACGACGCCATGCCGCGCGGCCTTGTCATCGTCGGCGACTTCAACATCGTCGGCACGCGCACGCCCGTTGACTTCCTCATGGACGACAACGACCTCGACTCCTCCGACCTGCAGGAACTCCTGCCCCTGCGCCTTACCGATGCCGGCGACGCCACAACCTGGCGAAGCCCCGGCGCTGCATTCCTGCCGGGCCGGCTGGATGTCGCGCTGGTCTCGGACTCCTCGCTGGAGGTCATCGACACCTTCATCTTCGATACGGAAGGGCTTGCCGCCGAGACCTGCGAAGCGCTGGGCCTCAACGGCGACGATTGCGCCCAGGCGTCGGATCACCTTCCGGTCGTCGTTGATCTTCGCTGGCGCTGAGCCGCCGACGCGTAATCTCCACGGCCTGCGGCGAACAATCGCAGCCGATCCAGGAGCGGCCGAGCCGAGCGGCGGCAACGAGCGTTGTTCCGCTGCCGCAGAAGACATCTGCAACTACGCCTCCGGGAGGCGAACACGCCTCGACCAACAGCGTCAGCAGGGCCAGCGGCTTCTGCGTCGGGTAGCCGGTCCGCTCCAGCGCCATGTTGTTCAGACTCGGGACCTCCAGCACATCGGTCGCCTTCTTCGACTGCCCGCGCAGTCGCACGCTCCGGGCCGGCACCTGCGGCGCCTGGAACCAGTATTTCGACGACTTGCCGTAGAAGAAGATGTCATCGTGCTTGCGCGCAAAGCGTCGCGGGCTGGAGCCGCCGAGGCCGTAGGCCCAGATCAGGTGATTGATGAAGCGCTCCGGCCCGAAGATTTCATCAAGCAGCAGACGCAGGTGGTGACTGCTGCGCCAGTCGCAGTGCAGCAGGATCGACCCGGTCTCCCGCAGCGCCCGGTGCATCTCCGCAAGCCGAGGTCGCAGAAAGGCGATGTAGTCGGCCATCTCCGGCCAGCCGTCGCGATAGGCGCCGGCCGCATCGCGGCGCGTCCGCCCGGTGTTGAAGGGCGGATCGGCGTAGAAGAGGTCAACCGAGTCGTCGGGGAGCGACCGCAGAAACTCGAGGTTGTCACCCTCGTGTACGACTGAGAGAGGCGGCGTCGGGCTCACGCTCACGGCGAATCCCCGCAGCCTGGAAATCAGTGATGATGGTCGTGCCCGTGCCCGTGCCCATGGCCGTGGCCGTCGCCATGCCCGTGTCCGTGATCGTCGGCAGGATCGGGCGGCTCAGGGCCTCGGACGATGATGGCCGCGGAGCCGACGAAGACAGCCAGCAGGAAAAGCACGAGAAAGCCGGTGACGACCTTGCCGTACCACGGAGGCGGCTCGCTGACGGCCAGCGCCTCAGCCCGGGAGTTGTCGCCGTGATGATCGCCGTGCTCCTCATCCCCATGCGGCTCCGGCGCGGCCACGGCGACGACACCGAGCGCTGACACCGCAGCAGGCATCGGCCCGGCCGCAACAGAACGGGTGATCGTGAACGCAAGGATGAGCGCGGCGAGCAGAAGTGGGGCGGCTTTCATAGGGGCCGAGTATAGTCGAGGCCGGTTCTGCAGGCCAAGCCCCCCGCTTCACGCCACGGGCACGCCCGGGCGCACCGTCTTGCGACCGATTGAGATGTAGGTGAAACCCATTTCGGCGAGGTGGGGGCGACGGTAGAGGTTGCGGCCGTCGAAGATGATCGGCTGCTTCATCAGCGACTTCATCTGCTCGAAATCGGGATTCTTGAACTCATCCCAGTCGGTGCAGATGACCAGCGCATCGGCGCCGCGCAGGGCGTCGTACATGTCCTCGGCAGGCGTGAACATCCCCTTGAGCAGGGCCTTGGCGTTTCCGAGGGCGACGCGGTCGTAGGCGCGGATGGCGGCGCCGCGGGCCGCCAGCCCCTTGACAAGATCAATCGCCGGCGCTTCGCGGATGTCATCGGTGCGGGGCTTGAAGGCAAGACCCCAGACGGCGATCGTCGTGCCCGTGAGGTTCTCGCCCATCTCGGCGAGAATCTTCTGGAGGAAGAGTTCGCGCTGATTCTGATTCACATCGTGCACGGCCTGAAGAAGCGGCGTGGGGAAGCCGACCGTCTCACCCATGGCGATGCAGGCCAGCGTGTCCTTGGGGAAGCAGGAGCCGCCATAGCCCAGCCCCGGGTAGAGGAACTGGTTGCCGATGCGACTGTCAGCGCACATACCCTCGCGGACGCGGCTGACGTTGGCGCCGTAGTGCTCGCAAAGATTGGCGATCTCGTTGATGAAGGAGATCTTCGTCGCCAGCATCGCATTGCTGGCGTACTTGACCATTTCGCTGCTGGGAATGTCGAAGATGTAGACCGGATTGCCCTGGCGGACAAAGGGGTCGTACAGGTCGCGCATCAACTCGCCGACTCCCGGATCCTCCACGCCGCAGACCACGCGATCGGGCTTGTTGAAGTCGTTGAGCGCCGCACCCTCCTTGAGAAACTCCGGATTGTTGGCGATGTGGAACGGGCAGTCGGTCTTCGAGCGGATGATGTCGCGCACCATGCACGTCGTCCCAACCGGAACCGTCGACTTCACAACCACCACCTTCGGCTTCTGGTCCGGCCCCAGCGAATCAATGACCTCTGCGATGTCCTCCGCCGCCGCCTTGATGTAGCGGAGATCAGCATGACCCGCCTCATCAGAGGGCGTGCCGACGCAGACGAAAATCATTTCCGCATCCGTGTACGCCTCGCGCTTGTCGGTCGTGAACTTCAGCCGGCCGGCTGCCACGTTGCGCTTGATCAGTTCATCCAGTCCCGGCTCGTAGATGGGCACTTCGCCCCGGCGAAGCATGTCGACTTTCTTCTGGTCGATGTCGAGGCAGGTGACCTTGTTGCCGGTGTTGGCAAAGCACGTTCCGGTCACCAGCCCGACGTATCCGGTTCCAACCATCGTAAGGCGCATCGTGCGATTTCCTGAAGTCGCCTCCGGTTTTATGCGGAGACGGGAGTGAGACTGAGATGTCGAATTGTGCGGGGGCTCCGATGTCCGCAGAGACGAACGAATCTGTTCTGTCGAATCGGCCAGATTCGGGGGCCGCCATGACCCTCCATCGGCGATCCCGGCCGGGAACACGACCCCCGCGGCAAGACGGGCCGCCATTCTAGGCCGATGTCGTCCGGACCGGGCCCCGTGCGCTCTTGAGAATTGCGCACACGTTGACGCTCCGAGGCCGCCGGATACCCTGACTTCCAGCCACCCGATGACCATCCCACCAACGACTGCCGACCCCGCTCAGCCTCCTGCGGGGCAGGAACGGGCCCTTGACTTTGTCCGCGCACTTTCGGGCCTTCTCGATGCCCCGTTGAGTATCCACTGGGGCCCCACCTCCCCCGAATCGACCCCCTGCTCTCCCTTTCGCCTCGGCGGGCGGACCGTCGGCTGGCTTCGGGGACCGGAATCCGCCGCCACACCGACAGCCGACCTCCAGCGATGGCTGGATTTCGCCGCCGACGTCCTGGGCACGATACTTACCGAAGAGGATGAGCTGATCCACCGGGTCTCGGAGCTCGCGGCCGTCTACCGCGTCTCCGCGGCACTGGCCGGACTGGCATCGGTGCAGGAGATCCTGGAGTGCGCCCTGCGGGTCGTGATCCAGGTCATGCAGGTGGACGCCGGATCAATCCGTCTGCTGGATGAGAATACGGGCGTCCTGGTACCGACGGCCTGGATGAACCTCTCGGAGGATTATCGGGAACGCGGGCCCGTCTTCGCCGCCGACAGCGAACTGGACCAGGCAGCGCTCGCAGGCGAGGTCGTGTACGTGGAGGATCTTCGCACCGACGATCGCGTGCGCTTTCCCGACCTTGTCGAGAGCGAGCGGCTGCGGAGTTTCCTCTGTACGGGCATCATGTTCCGAGGCAAGGCCGTCGGTGTGATGCGGCTCTTTACGCGCAGCGTCCGTCGCTTCGACCCGCATGAGCGGGATCTGCTGCGCCTCGCGGCCCAGCAGATTGCGGTCGCCGTGGTGAATGCCCGGCTGATACAGGAGCGTCGGGCGGAGCGGGAAATGAAGCGGCAGTTGCGGCTGGCGACTGATGTGCAGAAGCGCATGCTCCCGCAGAAATTGCCGAGTTTACCGACGATCGAGTTTGCAGCGCGCTACCTGCCCTCACGTGAACTGGGCGGCGACTTCTTCGACTTCATCGCACTGGGCCAAAGTGTCGGCCTGGCGCTGGGCGACGTCGTGGGCAAGGGCATCCCGGCAGCGCTGCTGATGGCCTCGGTCCGGGCCAGTCTGCGGGCACACGCGCTGGATCTCTACGACCTCGATGGTGTCATGGCGCGCACCAACCGCGCCCTCGTTCAGGACACGCTTGAGGAGGAGTTCGCAACCCTGTGGTACGGCGTCTTCGATCCCATGCACGCGCGGCTCACCTACGCCAATGCCGGACATGAGCGGCCGTGGATTTTCCGTCGTTCACCCGGCGGCACGATCGAGACCTCGACGCTTGATGTGGGCGGGATGGCGCTGGGGATCGATCCGACGGAACGGTATGAGAAGGGCATCTTCCATCTGCGTCCCGACGATGTGCTGGTCGTGTACTCGGATGGGCTGACCGACGTGATGAACTTCGAAGGCCGGCGCTTCGGAAAGGATGCAGCGCAGCAGGCGGTGCGGACGTACCTGGCCGAGCACGCGGATGCGACGGCTCAGGGGATCGTGGACCATGTGTACTGGGAGGCGCGGCGATTCCTCGGCTTCAACGAGCAGCCCGATGACATCACGATCGTGGTGGCGCGATGCCGGAGCCGCGGCGAGACGGGGACGGCGGGCGGGATCTGACACATCTCGCTTATTGGACGTCTCGCGGCGTCACACGATCAACGTTATCTGACGTTAGGATTGCGGAGATGTCCGCTGAATCTTGCGACTCGTCCTGAGAGTGCGTGTGAAAGTACGAAGTCAGGAATAAATCTGCAATTCTCGATGGAATCGCGGTTCCGATGCATTGACGCCTCCGCTATCATCTGGTACGTTTGTAGCACTTGGGAAGGCCTGTCAATCTCGGCGGAACGTCCTGCCGCAGGTTTTCCTGAGCGCCACACAAAGGAGTGAGTAAAGTGAAGAACCTTCTTGTTGCTATCGGTTTTGCTACAGTGTCGTCGGCCGCTTTTGCAGCCCCGACCATTTGGGCTCCGGACAACCTGGCTGACTTCAACGTCGGCCCCGGCGGTGACCGAGTGATCACCTTCGACGCCGCCAACCCCGCCACGAGTGACGTGGTCATCGGCCGCACCGGGTTCACCGGTTCGCTCTTCTCCGGTATGGACTTCGACTGTGACGGCAACCTCTACGGCTACGTTCAGACCGGCGCCGTCGGCCTCTACAGCATCAATCAGTCCACCGGCGCTGCGACCCTCATCGGGTCCGGCGGTCTGGTCTCCGGCGACATCATCACCGACATCGCCTTCGATCACGACTCAGGCACGATGTACGGCATTGGCCAGTTCAGCAATCCGAACATCTATTCGATCAACCTGAGCACCGGTCTGGCCACCAACCTCGGCACCGTCAGCACCACCGGCGTCCTCTGCACCGGTCTGGCCATCGACGCGGCCGGCAACTTCTACGGTCAGGATCTCATCACGGACCAGGAGTTCGTGTGGACCGGCCCGGTCGGCGCCGGCACCGGCCTGGGCTTCCAGGGCTTCGACGCCAACTTCGCTCAGGGCACGACGACCGATCGCACCGGCGATGACACCTTCTACCACTGTGCCTTCAACTCCGGCGCGTTCCTGACCGAGCTCTGGACCGGCACCGGCCCCAAGACCCTCGTTGACGTCATCGGCCCGTTCAACTTCGGAACCGGTCTCCCCGAGTATGAGACCAGCGACGGCGCCATCGTCCCCAACTGCGGCGGCGGCTTCTCCATCGATCAGTCTTCGGGCTGCCCCGGCAACAAGAGCATCACCGCCACCGGCGCCACCGCCGGCGGTCCGGTTGCTTTCATCCGCTCCAACAACCCCGGTAACTTCGTGATCCCCGGCGGCGCTTGCGCCGGCACGCAGACCGGTCTGGCCGCTCCCGTGACCCTGGTGCAGATCGTCAATGCCAACGGTTCCGGCACTGCGGTCCTCTCCGGTAACGTCCCTGCGGCCGCCTGCGGCGTGATCGAAGTTCAGGCCGTTGACGGCGCGACCTGCAGCACGTCCAACGTCATCACCCTCAACTGAGGTCTGCTGACTCTGGATTCGGTTCGCACTCTGATTTGACTCATCGAGCGGCCCTTCCGGGCCGCTCGATGTATTTTTCTGCAACTTCAACCCGAGTATCTACAGCATCTTCTGAACGATCGGATCATCGTTCGCACTCTGTTCCCTTGACAGAGGCTGGTTCTCATTGCATTCTGAACGATGGTCCGGAAACTTAATCCCGAGGCGTGATCCGCGGGAGTTTCCGGAAACAGCCAATCAAAAGGAGAGAAGCCATGAGATTGCGTGTCACTGGTTTTGTTGTTGCAGCGATGACGACCGGCTCGATGCTGGCCGCAGGTCCCACCATCTGGTCCCCCGACAACCTCGCTGACTTCAACGTCGGCCCGGGTGGTGACCGCGTCATCACCTATGACGCTGCCGCACCGGCAGTGCCCGCCGTCGTGGGGCGCACCGGTTTTACGGGCTCGCTCTTCTCGGGCATGGACTTTGACTGCGACGGCAACCTGTACGGCTATGTGCAGACCGGAGCAGTCGGCCTCTACAGCATCGATCAGTCCACAGGCGCGGCCACCTTCATCGGCTCCGGCGGCGTGCTCTCGGGCGACATCATCACCGACATCGCCTTCGATCACGACGCAAACACGATGTACGGCATCGGCTCGTTCAGCAATCCGAACATCTACGAGATCGACCTGAGCAGCGGCGTGGCCACCAACCTCGGCACCGTCAGCACCACCGGCGTTCTCTGCACCGGTCTGGCCATCGATGCGGCCGGAGACTTCTACGGTCAGGATCTGATCTCAGACTCTGAGTTCGTCTGGGCCGGCCCAGTCGGTGCGGGCGTGAGCATCGGCTTCCAGGGCTTCGACGCCAACTTCGCCCAGGGCACGACGACGGATCGCACCGGAGACGACGACTTCTACCACTGCGCTTTCAACAGCGGGGCGTTTCTCTGCGAGTTGTGGAAGTACGAGGGCGGGGCCTACGGGGGCGCTAAGACCCGCGTAGATGTCATCGGTCCGTTCAACTTCGGCACCGGCCTTCCTGAGTATGAAACCAGCGACGGCGCGATTCGCCCCAATTGCGGCGCCTGCGAACTTGAACTGACCGGCAAAGGCGACTGCCCCGGCGACTACCGCCTGCGCATCACCTGTGCAACCCCCAATGGAGACGTCTGCCTCTTCCGATCATTCAACCGAGGCAACTTCACCCTGCCGACCGGACCCTGCGCCGGAACCGTGCTTGACCTCGGCCCCCGGGTCGTTCTCGTCGGCACCTTTCAGGCCGACGGCGATGGAACCGTCATCATCGGCGGAACGTTGCCGGATGCCGCCTGCGGCCGGCTGATGCTTCAGGCCGTTGACCAGACGACCTGTGCGACGTCGAATGTCCATATCGTTCTCTGACGGAACAGGATGAATCCTGCACACGGGCAAGCCATCGAGCGGTCCTTCCGGGCCGCTCGATGCTTTTTTCTTCGTCTGCAACTCCATTCCGCAGGCCGACTTGCAGCAATCAGATGGCGTGTGACTTGCGGCATCTTGACGTTTTGGTTTTCGGATGCAGATTAACTGATGGTCCGGATATGTCGCCGGAAAGGGTGTTCCTTTCGGGACGATTGAAGGACCAACGAAGGAGAGCAGTCATGAAGTCTGCTGCAACTGGTTTTATCGTGTCGTTGTGCTTCGCTGGAGCCACATCCTTTGCGGCCCCCACCATCTGGGCGCCCGATAACCTCGCCGATTTCAACGTCGGCCCAGGAGGGGACCGCATCATCACCTTTGACGCCGCGGCTCCCGCCTTCAGCGATGTGGTCATCGGCCGTACCGGCTTCACGGGTTCGCTCTTCTCCGGTATGGACTTTGACTGCAACGGCAACCTGTACGGCTACGTTCAGACCGGCGCTGTCGGCCTCTACAGCATCAGCCAGTCCACCGGGGCGGCGACATTCATCGGCTCAGGCGGCGTACTGTCCGGGCAGATCATTACGGATATGGCCTTTGACCATGGCTCCGGCACAATGTACGGAATCGGAGCGTCCTCGTCGGTGCCGAACTTCAACATCTACTCGATCAACCTGACGACGGGCCTGGCGACGAATCTCGGCTCGACGACGACGGGTGGGTTCTCCGCACTGTGTACCGGTCTGGCCATTGATGCAGGCGGCACTTTCTATGCGCAGGATCTCGTCAATGATGCAGAGTTCAGCTGGGCCGGCCCGGTCGGAGCGGCGGTGCTCCTGCCCTTCCAGGGGTTCGATGCGAACTTCGCCCAAGGCACGACGACGGACCGCACCGGCTCAGGAACCTTCTACCACTGTGCCTTCAACGCCGGTGCCTTCCTGACTGAGCTCTGGACCGGAACCGGCCCGAAGGCCCGCGTTGACGTCATCGGCCCGTTCAACTTCGGCACCGGTCTCCCCGAGTATGAGACCAGCGACGGTGCCATCAAGCCCAATTGCGGCGGCGGTTTTGTCATCAGCCAGTCACCCGGCTGCCCGGGAAGCAAGACCGTATCGGCCACAGGGGCAACGCCGGGCGGCCCGGTTGCGTTCCTGCGGTCCAACAACGCCGGCTCGTTCGTGATCCCGGGCGGCGCCTGCGCCGGCACGACGACTGGTCTGGCCGCTCCGGTCACTCTGATCCAGATTGTGAATGCGAACGGCTCCGGCAACGCATCTATCTCCGGAAACGTTCCCCAGGCCGCCTGCAATCGGATTCACGTTCAGGCCATTGACGGCGCGACGTGCGGCACGTCGAACGTGATCATCATCGGCTGAGTTTGACTGCAGGGCACTCACTCCCCCATTTGCAGCAACAACGGGCGACCCGGTCGGATTGCCCGTTGTTGGCTTTTCTGCATGCAGCCGTGTGACGAATCAGTTCTCATCGTCCTCAGCATCGTCGCCGCCGGCCCCCTCCTCGGCCTGAATCTCGACAGTCGCCTCGCCTCCCGGCGCGACCATCACGCTGACCTCCGCTCCCTCCGGCAACCCGCCTTCGGGGCCTATGAACATGACACGGCCCTGGCCGCCTCCGGGCAGACGGAACTCCTGCACCTGGGCGCCGGTCGGCGAGAAGATGGGCTGGTTTCGATTGAACTCGGGCTTAGCCGCCAATGTCTGCTGCTCCGGGTTGAGGATGCCGAAGATGCGATCGATCGTCTCCCGGACGAGAGTGTCCTTGCGTTGCAGCGCGGCGAATCTCGCCTCACGAATCTCCTGCGACTCCCCGAGACTCATGTGCATCATGGGCTGATCGTCGCCGGAGGAGACAAAGGTCATCATGCGCACCTGATCGCCCTCCTCCTGCGGCAGCTCCCTGATGCCGGCGAGGATCTCATACTGCTCGCGTTCAGCGCGAATCTCGACGCCGACGATCTCGTCGTTGGCGATGGCCAGCTGCTCCTCATGCTCAGCGCCGATCATCCGCACCTGCTCCCGCTGCGAGTCGCTCAGCGACTCCATCGCCAGCACATCTTCAAGATACCCCTCCGCCGGTGTCGGCGAAAAGACGTACGGAAACGCGCTGCGGTTGAACTCGGCCCGAAGTGCCGACGCCGTCGATCCGTCCAGCAGGCCGGCGATGGTCTCCAGGTACCGCCGATTGATCTGCGTCACGGCGTGGCCGGCCTTGAGCACATCGACCTGCCGGTCCTGCATCGACTCCCGGTCAATGCCCTCCTGTCGCGGCTGGCCGGGGTCGCCGATGATCTCCCGCCGGGCGTCGAGAGCGGTCTGCCGTTCGGTAAGCGCGGCATCCATCTCGGCCGCGTACTGCTCCAGAATCGGATCGATCTCGACACGAATGTCGGCTGACATCTCAAGCCGCTCCACGACCGCCACGAGATCGACATTCTCACCGGAGACCTGTCCGGGCCGTGACAACTGCTGCCGGCGACGGAGGTCGCGTTCATAGGCACTCCAGGAACCCTCCTGACTGGGAGCCAGGAGTGACTCGACGTTGGAGAGGAAATCGGAGGTGAGTTCCTGACGGCGCTGCCGCCACTGCTTCATCATCTCATCGCGCTGCTGCATCAACTCGTGAAACTTCGCCATTCCCTCCTCGGAGTTCAGATCAAACCGGGCCGGCGGAACCGAGTCGCGCATGGTCCGGCCCTCGGCATCGATCGCCTCGGTATAGCCGCTGTAGAGAAGGTCGAGGATGGCCTGCTGCTCGGCGTCGAAGGCAAGCCGCGCCTGCATGCGTTCCAGTTCGGACGAGGTGATGGTCGGCTCGAAGGGATCGCTCCCACCCACCCGCATCGATCTCGGGGGCGGCATGCGGACGCTCTCGGCCAGGGCGCCCTGCACCGCCTGATTGACGACCTCCTGCAGTTCGGCTCCGACTTCGGCATCGGACTGCGCCAGTGCGCCAGGAGCCAGGGCGGCGCCCAGGCAGAGGCCGGCAATTCGTCGGCAACGAGGTGAGAGAAGCGAGCGTTCACGCATGATCAGGTTCCTTTCGATTCTCAGAGGGGGCAGTCGGAATCGGGGGCAGAACTATCATCCCCGGGGACGCGGCCGTCGGCCCGTCTCCCGTCCCGACGCCTCCCGACACCCCCCTCCGGCGGAAATCCGATGGCTGGAATGCTGACGTTCACGAAAATGCACGGCTTGGGCAACGACTACCTCCTCATCGATGCCGTCTCTCAAGCCGATTGCCTGCAAGGTGTTGCGCTCGGTCCGCTCGCGATCGCCCTGAGCGACCGCCATCGAGGCGTCGGGGCCGACGGCATTATTCTGGTCTCCCCGGAGTCTCGTCCGGATGGCCCGGCTGCGACGATGCGGATTCTGAACTCCGATGGCTCCGAGGCGCAGATGTGCGGCAATGGCCTCCGGTGTGTGGCGCGATTCCTTCTTGAGGAGCAACTGATCTCGCCCGGGCGCTCCTTTGCGATCGGCTGCGGCGGACGCGCAGTGCGGGTGCGCATCCTTGAGCAGGGCGGGGAGGCCGCTGAGGTGTGGCTGATTGAGAGCGACTTCGGCCCCCCGACGCTCGACCCGGAACACCTCCCGGTGGTCGGAGCGATGGAGCCCGGCAGGGCTCCGCGTCTGCGGCTTGATCCGGGCAGCGGCGGACCTGTCGAGGCGACGATCGTCGGCGTGGGCAATCCACACGCGGTGATCTTCGTCGAGGATGTGGAGTGCGTGAATCTGCGCACGCTCGGGCCGGCCATTGAGCATCATCCGCGATTTCCGGAGCGGATCAATGCGCACCTCGTCAGCATCGAGTCACGACAGGAGGTGCGGATGCGCTCATGGGAGCGCGGGGCCGGGGAGACGCAGGCGTGTGCCAGCGGCGCGGCGGCCGTCACTGTTGCGTGCATCGCGGAGCATCGGACAGACGGCGACATCAGACTCGCATTGCCCGGTGGTACGCTCCAGGGCCAGTGGGATGGGCAGGGAGGCGTCCGCATCACCGGGCCTGCCCAGCGCGTCTTCACCGGCTCGTGGCCGCTCTGATCGTCTCGACGCGTCAGGCGGATTCGGCGGGAGCATCGAGGCCGATCCGGTGCTGGTGGCGACAACGGCGGATGAAGGCGCGCATGGTCATGCGGTACCGCGCCTCATCGGTGCTGTGCAGGTCGAGATGTGTCGCCCGGGGGACGACGATCAGTTCGGCATCGGGAGCCGCCTCTGAGATCTCCAGGGCGGAGTCGATGGAGCAGATCGGGTCGTCAGCTCCGTGGAGGACCAGGAGCGGGCAGGTGAGTCGCGCCGCAGCGCGGGCACGGTCGTACTCCCGCAGGCGCGGCAGGCGGTAAGCCAGCCACCGCGAGCAGACCATGGTGATCGGAGTGACGGGGAGCCCGCTGAGGCGCAAGATGGCGCGGATCGGCTCGCCCGTCCAGCGATAGGGGCCGTCGGCAATCACACCGTGAACGCGCGGGTTCTCGGCTGCTGCGCCGATGGAGACCCCTGCCCCCATCGACATTCCGTAGAGAATCAGCGGCCGGGCGTTCGGACCCGGGGGATCGGCGACGGCCTCGATCAGTTCGCGCAGATCGTCGATCTCCTCGGCGCCCAGTTTGCTTCCGCCGGGAGAGGCGTCACCGTGGCCGCGCATGTCCCAGAGGATGACGCGGGAGGCCTCATCCCAGATGAGTGTGACACGTTCGAGGGAGGTATGGCGGCTGCCTCCCCAGGGGTGGGTGATGATGATGATGCTGCCCCTGGGATTCTCGGGGTTGCGGAGGTCCCAGACCGGAAGGTCCGCACCGGGCCGGGCGAGCACCCAGTCCTCGTACATCAGCCCGAGTTCATCCGGGTCCAGCGGGAGGTCGCGTGCGGCGGCGACGCCGGCGGTGAGGCGTGGCGGATGGGTGAGCCCCCAGGCGAGCATGACCCACATCAGCAGCAGAAGCAGTGCCAAGCCCAGCAGGAGGAGGGAGATGAGTCCGGTCATGGCACCCCGACCTGAGGGAGGAAAGCGGCCCTGGACACGCAAGGGCGCGAGCGATGGTAGGAAGCGGTTTCCGGAACGGAGGGCGGATTCCGGCGGAAACAACTCCCGTTCAGACCCCGAATTTCCGCACACTGATGCGGGCCGCAGGATTCGCTTTGCGCCTCATGTGAACCTATCATTTCGGGACTTTACGTTGGTCGCTCAATGGCTCTCTGCACGGTCGGTCCGACGTGGCCGGGATCGTGAGAAAAACCAGCCGCCCAGGGCATCGCGGGGCCACAGGCCGTGATCGCCGGGTTGCCGATGAGGCCCGCTTCCGGCTCAATTGCCAGGTACGCCCGCCGCTGGGCACGGACGCTCTTGCCATGACAGAATCCCTATCGCAGCGAGAGGACCTTGTGGAGGTTCCCGCGCCGCCGCTTCCGCAAGATTATGACGAAGGCAGCATTCAGGTGCTCGAAGGCCTTGCCGCCGTTCGAAAGCGGCCGGGGATGTACGTCGGCGGCACGGACCTGCACGGCCTGCACCACCTGGTGTGGGAGGCGGTGGACAACGCCATCGACGAAGTGATGGCGGGCCGGGCGACGATGTGCCACGTGACCATCCTGGCCGACGGGGCCGTCTCGGTGGTCGATGACGGTCGCGGCATACCTGTGGGCCCGATGAAGCATGAGAATCCGGCGCTCAGCGGCAAGCCGGCCGTTGAGGTGGTGATGACGGTGCTGCACGCGGGAGGCAAGTTCGACAACTCGGCGTACAAGCTCTCCGGCGGACTGCACGGGGTGGGGATTTCCTGCGTCAACGCGCTGTCGGAGTGGATGGAAGTCGAAGTCAAGCGAGACGGGCATGTTCACGTCATCGAGTTTGAACGTGGGCAGGTGGTTCGTCCGCTGACGAAGATTGCGCGCATTCCGGACAACGACAAGCGCACGGGCACGAAGGTGACCTTCATGCCCGACTCGCAGATTTTCCCCGTCACGACCTTCGACTATGACATGATGCGCCGCCGTCTGCGCGAACTGGCATACCTCAACTCCGGGGTGCGTATCCGCCTCACCGATGAGCGCGTCGGAGCCGACGGCAAGCCGCGCGACGAGTTTTACCACTACACCGACGGGCTGGCTGCGTACGTAAAGCATCTCGCCGAGGGGAAGACGCCGGTCTCCGAGCCGATCGTCTTTCGCCGGGAGGATGAGGAGACGCGGATGCAGTGCGATGTCGCGCTGCAGTACACCGACTCCTACACGGAGGTAACACTCTCGTTTACCAACAACATTTTCAATCCCGGCGGCGGTACGCACCTGACCGGATTCAAGAACGCTCTGACGCGCACACTGAACACCTATGCGCGAAACACAGGCCTCATCAAGGACATCACGCCCTCCGGCGAGGACCTGCGCGAGGGCATCGTCGCGGTCATTTCCTTCAAGCACCCTGACCCGCAGTTCAACAACCAGCCCAAGGAGCGGCTGCTGACCGTTGAGGCGGAGACCTTCGTCGGCAACCTCGTCAGCGAGGCCCTTGGCGCGTGGCTGGAGGAGCACCCGGCCGATGCGAAGAAGATCTGCAGCAAGGGCGTGCTCGCCGCACAGGCGCGGGAGGCCGCACGCAAGGCGCGGGAACTGACGAGGCGGAAGTCGGCCCTGGAGAATTCCGGGCTGCCGGCCAAGCTCGCCGACTGCACCAGCGACGACGTCGACCGGGCTGAGATCTTCCTCGTCGAGGGCAACTCCGCAGGCGGATCGGCCAAGGGAGGCCGCGACACCGAGACGCAGGCGATCCTGCCGTTGCGCGGGAAGATTCTCAACGTGGAGCGGGCGCGGATCGACAAGATGCTCGCCTTCGAGGAAATCCGCACGATCATTCAGGCGCTGCGCTGCGGCATCGGCGCTGAGTGCGACCCCTCGCAGCTGCGTTACGGCAAGGTCATCATCATGACCGACGCCGATGTCGACGGCTCGCACATCCGCACGCTGCTGCTGACCTTCTTTTTCCGGCAGATGCCCGAGCTGATCCGCCGGGGCCACATCTTCATCGCCCAGCCGCCGCTCTACCAGGTAGCACGCGGGAAGAACGTGCAGTATGTCCTCAACGAAAAGAGGCTCGAGGAGGCGCTGACGGAGATGGCGATCGGCCACGCCGCCCTGCTGGTGCGCAACGACGAGGGTGAGGTGGTCCAGAGGATCGAGGGCGATGACCTCCGCCGTGTCGTCGCCGATCTCACGCGTCTGCGTGAACTGGCGCACATCGTGGAGATGCGCGGCATCACCTTCCCGCGACTGCTGGAGATTCGTGCTGCCGACCCCGAAGGGCGAAACCGGCTTCCCAGCCACCGCCTCACCTGGCAGGGCGGCGAGGCCTTCTGCTGGTCGCCCGAGCAGGTGCAGCAGACCCTTGATGAGCAGGACATCTTCCTGGACAACCTCGCCGAGGAGGAAGTGACCGAAGAGTCGGCCAACGGCGACGCCCGCGACAACGGCATGACCGAGATGCAGCGGCGACTGCGGGCTGCAACGCTTCGAGACCTGCATGAGAACCGGGAGCTGGAGGCGATCTTCCGCCGCCTGGCCGAATCGGACATCTCCGTCGACCACTGGAGTCTCCGTCGCGAGGAGGATGTCACGGGGAAGATGCTCCCGACCAACTACGCCTGGGAGGTCACGCCGCCCAGCGGCCGCTCTGAAGCGACGATCCACGAGGCGCCGAACATTCCCTCGATTATCACGACGCTGCACGCCGTCGGCCGCAAGGGCCTTGAGATCAAGCGCTTCAAGGGCCTGGGCGAGATGGAGGCCGAGCAGTTGTGGGAGACGACGATGGACCCCTCGCGCCGGGTGCTCCTGCGGGTCACGTGGGACACGGCGTCGGAGGCCGATGCGCTCTTTTCCATCCTGATGGGCGAGAACGTCGAGCAACGGCGGGCCTTCATTGAGGATCACGCGCTGGATGTGAAGAATCTCGACGTGTGATCGCATGACTCCGCCCACAGCCACAACATCCTCCGAGGTGCGCACCGTCGCCTTCGTCAGCCTCGGCTGTCCGAAGAACCTCGTCGATTCCGAGAAGATGCTCGGCCTGCTCGCCGAAGACGGGCTGACTCCCGTTTCCGATCACGATGACGCCGACGCGATCGTTGTGAACACCTGTGGCTTCCTCGAAGCAAGCAAGATCGAGTCGATGGAGGTCATCTCCGAAGCGGCGGAGCGCAAGCGAACGGGGCAGGTCAAGCGGCTGGTCGTCGCCGGCTGCCTCGTGCAGCGGCATCGGGCGAAGATGCTGGAGTGGTGTCCGGACATCGATGCGCTCGTCGGCGTCTTCGATCGCGACCACATCGTCGAAGCGGTCCGAGGCGAGGCGGCCCGGCGGGAGGGACTGCCGGAAGCGTCTGTCCGGCCCTCGTACTGGATTGCCGCCAACGCGCTGACGGCAGCGCGAGAGCGCGGCCGGCAGACAGTGGGGCTGACCGTCAACGGCAAGGACGGGCGCGGCGTAGGGTATTTCGAGTCGGACGCGGCCCGCCTGCGACTGACGCCGCGTCACTACGCCTACCTCCGGGTCTCCGAGGGATGCAACCAGAACTGCTCGTTCTGCACGATTCCCTCGATTCGCGGCAAGATGCGCAGCAAGCCCCTGCCTGCGATCATCACCGAAGCGCGGGAGCTCTTCGCCGACGGCGCCTTCGAACTGAACCTCATCGGCCAGGATACGACCTCCTACGGCGACGACGTCGGTTTTGACGCCGGGCTCTCCGGAATGCTCACCGCCCTCAATGATGCGGCGTCCGAGCACGGATCGGCGTGGTTGCGGCTGATGTACGCCTATCCGAGCTGTTTCACTGACGAGATGATCGAGACGATTTCCTCGCTGCCCAACGTCGTGAAGTACATCGACATGCCGCTGCAGCACATCAACGATCGCGTGCTGAACTCGATGCGGCGAAACACCAGCCGCGAACAGATCGAGACGCTGTTGTGGAAACTGCGCGAGCGGATCCCCGGCATCGCCATCCGCACGACCTTCATCACCGGCTATCCGGGCGAGACTGAGGCCGAGCACGAGGAACTGCTCGAGTTCATCGAGGAGTTCGGCTTCGACATGCTGGGCGTCTTCACCTATTCACCGGAGCCGGGCACGACGGCCTACCGCCTTGAAGAGGATGCCTCGCTGCTGGTGCCCGAGGAGACCAAGAAGCGCCGAAGCGACGAGATCATGGCCCTGCAGCAGCGCATCGCCTTCGAGCAGGCGGCCTACCTCGCCTCGGGGTTCAAGCAGGATTCCGAGGAGTCGGCTGGAGAGCCCGTTCAGTTCGACGTGCTCATTGACGCCGAGACGAAAACGCAGGGCCGCTCGACGGCGGGAGTCGCCGACTCCGAGGGCCGGCTCTATCGCGGGCGGTGCTACTTTCAGGCGCCGGACATTGATTCGGCAACGTATGTACGCAGCCGCGTCAAGCTGAGCCCCGGCGAAGTAGTACGCTGCACGATCGTGGACAGCGACGGCTACGACCTCATCGCCCAGCCGACCGAGGAACTCGAGCGACGCACCTCGCTGCCGATTCTCCGCTGACCTCAGATCACCAGTTTTCCAGCAGGTTTGCCAGCAGGCGGACGCCAAAGCCCGTCGGCCCGGCCGGGAACGGCCCTTTGTCGCGATCGAGGGCGGAGACGCCGGCGATATCGAGGTGGGCCCAGGGCGTCTTTCCGACGAAGTAGCTCAGGAAGGCCGCGCCCTGAATCGGGTGGGCGTGGCGCACTGGCGCGCTGTTCCAGATGTCGGCGTGCTTGCTCTTCATCATCTCCCGATACTCCTCGTTGAGCGGCAGCCGCCAGACGGCTTCACCGGAGGCCTCGGCCGCCGCCTCAACCTTTCCTCGGAGTTTGTCGTCATTGCAGAAGAGGCCGGCGCAGATATCGCCAAGCGCCACAACGACGCCGCCGGTGAGCGTTGCCAGATCGATGATTGCATCGGGCTTGTGCGTCTTCTCGCCGAAAACCAGCGCATCAGCCAGCACGAGGCGGCCCTCGGCGTCGGTGTTGGTCACTTCCACGAAGACGCCGTTTGGATACTCGATGATGTCGTCGGGGCGATACGCCTCATCGGAGATGGAGTTCTCGGCAGCCGGCAGCAGTGCCACGACCTTGCACCGGGGCTTGACCGCGCCGGTTGCGATGGCGTGCATCGCGCCGAGCACCGCCATGCCGCCGTTCTTGTCGTACTTCATGCCCTTCATACCGTTGCTGATCTTCAGCGAGAGGCCGCCCGTGTCGTAACAGATCGTCTTGCCGACCAGCAGGACGGTCGCGGCGGACTTGCCGGCACGCGGCGGGGTGTAGGTCAGCTCGATCATGCACGGCGCGTTCTCTGAGGCCTTGCCGACATTCTCCAGCCCGACGAAGCGGTGCTTGCGGATCACCTCACCCTTGAGCACGCGGCACTTCACGGCCGAACTCTTTCGAGCCAGTTTCATCGCCTCCTGGGCGATCCCTGTCGTCGTCGCGATGTTGGGAGGCGTCGCGGCCAGCGTACGGCAGAAATTGGCGGATTCGGCAAAGGCCAGCCCCCGCTTCAGCCCGTCGGTGAGGACCTTGTGCGAGCCGCGAAGCGCCAGCGTGCGCGCCTTCTCATCCTTGAGCGTTGACTTCTTGAATGCCGTGAAGCTGAAACACCCCAGGCCGATGCCCTCTCCAAGCGCTGAACCGATCTCGGCCGCCTTCATCGTCATCGCCTTGTGCGCCGGCGTCTCCAGCGTCGCACTTCCGGCGGCAAGAGAGTCCAGTGAGCGACCCAGCGCAGCGCCGGCGGATCGGAGCGTGTTTCCGTTAAGCGACTTCGCCTCACCCAGACCGACGACAACCGCCGAGGCGCCCCCCTTCTTCAGCGGCGGCACGACCGTCACGCGCCCGGAGTCGCCGCGCCGGCTGCCCGAGGCCAGCGCCCGGGCGATCGCCCCGCCGTAGTCACGGTCATCGATGGAGGTCAGGTCGGCACTCGGCTTGCCGTCGGAGAAGATGAAATGCACAATCGCGTCGGGGCGTGCCGTTGACGTCGTGGTCCTGATGCTGCGATACAAGCGATGTCCTCCATCAGTCTGTGGCTGCCGCAGGTCCATGCTGCGGCGGAACTATCATTGTTCCCGAGCCGAATACCGCTCGGCCGGGGAACGCGAAGTGTAGCGGCGGGACAGAAAGGTGTCAGTCAGAACGATGAAGATCCAGAACCTCTGGGCCCCGTGGAGACTGGCCTATCTCGAAGGCCTCAAGGACGACCACGCCGCCGCGGCGCGGGGCCTCAAGGACACAGGTCAGCCGCCGCAGAACTTCCTGGCCGAATACTGGACACATCCGCACAACGATCCTGTCAATTTCGTCGTGCATCGCGATGAGGTCGGCTTCATCCTGCTCAATCGCTACCCCTACAGCAACGGCCATCTCCTGATCGCACTCGGCGACGCCCGGCCGCGACTCCTGGATTACGCGCCCGATCAGCGTGCTGCGCTCTGGCGCCTCGTAGACCTTGCCGTCGCCCTTGTCGAGGAGACGCTCAACCCCCAGGGCGTCAACATCGGCATCAACCAGGGGCGGGCGGCGGGGGCCGGCGTTCCCGAGCACCTGCACGCCCACGCCGTGCCGCGCTGGGGCGGCGACACCAACTTCATGACCGCAGTCGGCGAGATCCGCGTCGCCAGCGCCTCGCTGGAGTCGATGTACGAGCGCTACCGCGCTGCGCTGCCGCGCGTGCTGGGAGACTTCTCCTCCAGCAGCGACTGATACAGCGCCAGCAGATCGTCCACCATCCGCTCCGCGCTGAAACGCTCGCGGCACTGCTCCTGCCCCCGCGCCGCCATCTGCCGCCGAAGTCCGGGGTTGTCGGCCATCCACACCACCGCCTCCCGCAGGCCCGCAAGGTCGCCGGCCCGCACCAGCCGGCCCGTCTCCCCGTCGATGCAGACTTCCGGCGTCCCGTCGAGGTCGTAGGCGACGACCGGCGTCCCCGCCAGCAGCGCCTGCGGAACCGTGCGCGGAAGACCCTCCCGGTAGGATGGATGCACCAGCACATCCATCGCGGCCATCAGCATCGGCACCCGCTCGGGCGGCACAAGCCCGGTGAGCATCACCTGATCGGAGATTCCCAGTTCGGCGATTCGCCCCTCAAGCCGCTCCCGCCACCACCCGTCGCCGACCCAGAGGAGTTTCCAGTCAGGATGCCGCGCCAGCGTCTCCCCGAGCGCATCAAGCAGGTCATCGTGGCCTTTGAGTTCCGCCAGTCGCGCCACCGTTCCGATGACGAAATCGCTCTCGGCAATCTCAAGAGCCCGTCTCGCCTCCGTCCGGCGCAGGGAGGCCTCAAGAAACGCCTCAACTTCCATCCCCGAATAGATGGTCTGGTACTGCTCCCGCCGCCCCACGCCTGCCGCCAGCGCCTGCTCGCGCATGGCATCGCAGACAGTCACCAGGCGATGACACCGCCGGGCTGCAAATCGCTCCGAGGCCACATAGAGCGCGTTGACCGCCCTCGACTGGTATGGATGAAAGGGCAGACCGTGGATCGTGTGCACCACCGCCGGCCGGCCCCCTCGCCCCCCCTCCTTCCAGCCCGCAGCGCGACCAAGCACGCCCGCCTTGCTGGAATGCGTATGCACCACATCGGGCTTGAGGGTGCGGATCAGCCGTCGGCACTCCCGCCGGGCGCGCCAGTCCGACCACGGGGCGATCTCCCGCACCATGTGCGGCAGCAGGTGCAACGTGACTCCTCGCCCGTCGTCGGTGCGAAACGCCTCCACGCGGTCCCGCAGCGACCCCTCCGGGCCGTAAATCGGGCCGTACGCCAGATGCACCTCGTGTCCGGCCAGGGCCTGCCCTTCACAGGAGAGCACGGTGTTCTCCTGCGAGCCGCCCAGGATCAGTCGCGTTGAGATGTGGAGAATCCGCATCGGCGGGATGGTAGTCGATCCTGACTGCGCCGGACGCCCGTCTACCATCACTGCCCATGACCCCGCCCCGCCCCATCGTGGTCCAGACTGAGCCGCTGCACGACTCCTGCCTTCGCTGGCTGGCCGAACGGGCCGAGGTCATTCGCTCCGCCCCCGACGATCCTTCCCTGCCGGCCTACCTCTCATTGGCCGAGGGGCTTGTCGTCCGCACCTACACCCGTGTGACCGAAACGCTCCTGCGAAGCGCGCCGCGGCTGAAGGTCGTGGGTCGGGCCGGAGTCGGCATCGAGAACATCGACGTCGCCGCCTGTGCCGCGCGCGGCATCACCGTCGTCAACACGCCCGACGCCAACCGGCAGGCCGTCGTCGAGTACGTCTTCAGCATCATGCTGCACGCGCTTCGACCCGTGACGGCTCTGGAGACCGCGCTGCCGCTGGCTGAATGGGAGGCCCTTCGCGATCAGGGCCGCGCCCCGCGCCAGCTCGATGAGATGATCCTCGGGGTGCTCGGCCTGGGACGCATCGGCCGAAGGGTCGCCGAGGTCGCGCGGTCGCTGGGCATGCGCACGATCTACCACGACATCATCGAGGTCCCCCCCAACCTCCGCTTCGGCGCTGAGCCCGTGACGAAGGAGACCCTGTTTGAGGAGTCGGACATTCTCTCGATCCATGTGGACGGGCGGGCGGAGAATCGCGGCCAGGTCTCGCGTTCGGCTCTGACCAGGGCCAAAGCCGATCTGATTGTGATCAACACAGCGCGCGGCCACATTATCGACGCTATAGCCCTCGCCGATTTTCTAAGGACTCATCCCGACGCCTCCGCCTGGCTGGATGTGCACGACCCCGAGCCCTTTCCCGCCGACTCGCCCCTGCTCGGGCTGCGCAACTGCCGCCTGCTGCCGCACATGGCCGGCAAGACCGAGACCGCGGGCCGGCGGATGAGCGAGGTGGTCTACGACCTCTGGGCCGTGCTCAGCGGCGAACCTCCGAAACACCCCTGCAGCGCCTGAGAAGCGCCGCGACCGAAGACGCGATAAGGAGAGCAGACCATGGAGTTTCAGATCGATCACGTGCTGGCGCGACAGATTCTCGATTCCCGGGGCAACCCGACCGTCGAGGTCGAAGTCGCCCTGCTGGGGGGCGCTGCCGGCCGCGCCGCCGTTCCGTCGGGCGCGTCAACGGGCAAGAACGAGGCGTGCGAACTGCGCGACGGCGATGAGGATCACTACCTCGGCAAGGGTGTAACACGCGCTGTCGCCAACGTCAACGAGACCATCGGCCCGGAACTGCTCGGACTCGACGCACGCCAGCAGGAGATCGTCGACACCGTGCTCTGCGAGATCGACGGCACGGAGAACAAGAGCGAACTCGGCGCCAACGCCATACTCGGCGTCTCCATGGCCGTCGCCCGCGCTGCGGCCGAGGCCTCGCAACTGCCGCTGTACCGCTACCTCGGCGGCACGGCCGCCCGCGTACTGCCGGTTCCCATGTTCAATATCCTCAACGGCGGAAAGCACGCCGACAACAACCTCGACTTCCAGGAGTTCATGATTCAGCCCTGGGGGTTCGAGACCTTCGACGAGGCGATGCGGGCCGGCGTGGAAATCTACCACCACCTTCGCGCTGTGCTGAAGAAGCGCGGGCTTTCAACGGCCGTCGGCGACGAGGGCGGTTTTGCGCCGGACATGACGACCAACGAAGAGCCGCTGAAGATCATCGAGGAGGCGGTCGATCGCGCGGGCTACCGCTTCGGCGAGCAGATTTTCGTCGCCCTCGACCCCGCCACCAGCGAGTTGTGGGACGAGGCGGAGAAGCGCGGCCGGAAGGGCTACTGCTTCTTCAAGAGCAACCCCGAAGAAGTGCTCTCCTCTGACGACATGATCGCGCTGTGGGCCGAGTGGTACGAGAAATACCCCATCCGCTCCATCGAGGATGGGCTGGCCCAGGAAGACTGGTCGGGCTGGCAGCGGCTGACGGAGAAGCTCGGCGACCGCATCCAGCTGGTCGGCGACGACCTCTTTGTCACCAATCCGAAGTTCCTGGCCCGGGGAATCACCGAGCGCTGCGGCAACGCCATCCTCATCAAGGTCAATCAGATCGGAACCCTCAGTGAAACCCTCGACGCCGTCAGTCTCGCCGTCAGCAACGGCTTCGGGGCCGTTATGAGCCACCGTTCCGGCGAAACCGAGGACGCCTTCATCGCCGACCTCGCCGTGGCCACCAATTGCGGCCAGATCAAGACCGGAGCGCCCTGCCGGAGTGACCGCACCGCGAAGTATAATCAACTCATCAGGATCGCCGAAGACCTCGGCGATGCAGGCCGCTTCGCGGGAGGGCGCGGCGGCCTGTGGCAAGAGTGAGCGTGACCCATGGACCAGCGCGATCCGGGGATGTCGGCTGAATTTGAAGCGGCGCTGTCCGACTTCTTCCGGCAACGCTTCACCCTCTGGGTCGGGCTCTGGCTCGGATTCAACATCCTCCTCCTGACCGCCATCGGAATCGGGCTCGCCTGGGAGGTGATTGTCGGGCTGCCGGCCGGCCTCACCATTCAGACCGACGCTGTCACGCTCATCGAGCGCACCGTCGTGACGGCGATCCTGGCGCTTGGCCTGTGGCTGGGAGCCACTCGCCTGACCGGGCGCGCCGAGTTGATCCGCCTGGTCTTCTGGATCATCATCGCCGTGGCGACGGTCACCGTGATGACGCGCTTCCTGCCGCGCGCTTTCGGTATTGCCTCCGGCGTCGATCAGGCGCCGGGATTCCTCCTGAGCGTCTTCTCCCACTTCCTCGCCTGCCTCGTGCTGCCCTGGTCACCGCTTCAGGCCGCTCAGCCCGCGATTGCCCTGTGGCTCATCTGGGCTGTCGCCACACTCCTCTTTGCCGAGCAGGTCACCATCGGAACCCTCATCGGCAACGGCCTCATCGGCGCCTTCTTCCTCGGCATGGGCCTGCTCTTCTGCCGCTGGCGCCACCGCTCCTTCGGTCAGCGATTCGAGACCGGCGTCCTCAGCCGCCTTGACGAGGGCTTTCAACGCGAACTCTTCGATGCCCAGGCCATCCACGCCGCCATCTTTCCCGCACCAGTCCTCGACGGCCCCATCCGATTCAACTTCCTCGATCGGCCGCGCAGCGGAATCGGCGGTGATTACCTGCACGCGGCCACGTTGCCCGACGGCTCACTGAATCTCGTCGTCCTCGACGTCACCGGCGACGGCATCGCCGCAGCGCTCACCGTCAACCGCATTCACGGCGAACTCGAACGGCTCTCGGCCGAAGGGCTTGCCGACCGCCCTGGCGAAGCCATCGAGGCCCTCAACCATTACGCCGACCTCACCCTGGCCCCGCACGGCGTCTTTGCCGTCGCCATGTGCTTCCGAATGACTCCCGGCGGCACACTGGAGTGGGCCGGCGCGGGCCACCTCCCGGCGTTTGTCGTCCGTTGCGGCGGCGGCGTCGAACAGCTCGAATCAACTTCATGGACCCTCGGCGCGGAGCCGGGCTGCACCGCCGACCACGCCACGCGCCACACTCGCCTCGGGCCCGGCGATGTGCTGCTGGCCGTCTCCGACGGTGCCGTCTCGGAGGTCAACGCTGACAACCGCGTTCTGGGATTCAGGGGCTTGCGGCGGATCATCGAATCGATGCCGGCGCATCCGGCCCGCCGCTGGCCGCAGGAACTGCTTCGCCGTCTTGACGCCTTCCGCGATACGGATCGCCCGCCCGGTCAGGACCTGCTCATTGTCGCTGCCGAGATCGCCCCGGTCAGTGTCGCATCGGACGCCCGCCCCCGGACGCCAGTTCCCGCAGGAGCGACGCCATGACCCGCCTTCCGGGAGCCGACGTTGACCGGGAGTTCGGAGTGTTGCTGCGCCGCCGCTTCCTCTGGCTCTCGGCGGGGTGGATTCTCTTTCTTGCCCTGGGCGCTTCGGTCTTTCTCTTTCGCATCTTCAGTCTGCCCGAAGGGGCGCCGATCTCTCTCGGCCCCGTCATCCTCCTGGCCTCCCACCTCGCAGCCATGCTCCTGGTGGCCTTCACCGCGCTGGGGCTGCGTCGCTCCGGCAACGATCGCATCCTGACCGCCGCCTACCTCGACCTGGCCGGCATTGCGATTCTGCTGCTGGCCGGCTCGATCGGCGCCTGGGCGACCGATGACACCTTCGTGGAAGGCGCGCTCTCGCGTTCGATTGTCATCCTCTCGATCATCCATGTGATGTCCTGCGCCGTGCTTCCCTGGCGCACCCGGCAGGCCTTCGCCCCCCTGCTGATCATCTACCCCCTCTGGTTTGTCGCCGTCGCCATCACCTACACGCCCGGCTCCACCACCGTCATCAGTTCTGCTGGATCGGCGGCACTGCTCAGCACCGCGGGGCTGCTGCTGTGCGCCTGGCGATTCCGGCGACTGAGCGCCCTGCTCAACCTCGTTGTCCTGCGCCGGCGTGTCGATACCGCCCGACGCACCCTGCTGGATGCGCGCAAGATTCACGAGACGCGCTTCCCCCCGCCCATGCGCCTCCGCGACCTCGAATTCGTCTACTCATATGAGCCCATGCGGCAGATCGGCGGCGACTTCGTCCACTACCATCGCGATCCGGAGGGCCGGCACCACATCGCCCTCATCGACGTCACCGGGCACGGCATCAGCGCCGCGCTGACCGTCAATCGCATTATCGGTGAACTCGACCGGCTCCTGGCCGAGAACCCCGGCCGCGCTGCGGTTGACCTCATCTGCCGGCTCAACCGCTACCTCACCCTCACACTGGCGCGCCACGGCATCTTCGCAACCGGCTTCTGGCTCACCCTCGACCGCGAGGGTCGGCTCGAGTGGTGCAACTGCGGTCACCCGCCCGCATTGCTGCGCCGCCGCGACGGCCGCGTGGAACGGCTCAACTCGACGACCTTCCTGCTTGGCGTCTGCGACGATGGGGAGTTCGAGGCCGACTCACAATCGCTCACCCTCGAAGCCGGCGACACGCTGCTGCTCTACACCGATGGGGCCTGTGAGGCCGCCGACGCACGCGGCCGCCAGCTGGGAATCGACGGGCTGGAGCGGATCGTCGCGGCCTGGGATCTGCAGGAGGGCGGTCCGTTGGTGGAGTTCGTTCCTGAAGCGGTGCGACGCTACCGCAACGGCTCATCGCTGGATGACATCCTCGTCGTCACCGTTCAACGTCGCGAGACGCCTGAAAAGGCAGTCATGGAGCCGGAGAGATCAGCGGCGGAGCCGGCCATTGCCTGAGGTCTTCAGGAGTGCTCGGTCTGTGGGGGGTCTTTCTCACCGTCGCGGTCGAGGTAGACCCCAGCCTGGCTGAGCGGATCGTCGACCCGGTAGACCTTCATCAGCGATTCAAAGCGGGCCGGCGCTCCGACCAGCCGCACCTGCGCTCCCAGCGGGCGGGTTCGCCGGCTCAGGAGAATCAGGCCGGCCAGGAGTGCGGAGTTAACGTCGCGCATGGCGGACATATCGACGACCAGCGCGCGGTATCCCCGTTCCAGCGCCCGTTCACCCCAGCGGACCATCCGTCGGATGGAATCCTCATCGGTCATGTCCGCAGGGGTGTGGTACACCGGCGCCGCCGGCGCAGGGGCTCCGGGCGATGCCTTCGGATTGCGCGCCTCGGACATCTGAATCTCAACTTCCACTTCTCAACCGATCTCGCAGGCCACAAGCCTACGTCGAATCGCGGCACGGAATCGAGTGATTCCCGATGAAACCGCTGAACACAGGTGACCGCCCGGTCGGCACGCTCAACCGAGCCCGACGGCAGTCTTCATCAATTCTGTACACAATACCAGTAACGGCAAGGACTTATGCACATCCTGCCCGGAAAGTGGCGAAAAAGTCGCGGCTGTGACGTCGGTCAGGCCGAGAACGAGGACCCGCACCCGCAGGTGCTGGAGGCGTTGGGGTTGTTGAAGACAAAGCCCCGGCCCATGATCTCATCCCGGAAGTCGATCGTCACCCCGTCGAGATAGAGAAGCGACTTGGGGTCGCAGATGATGCGAATGCCGTGCTGCTCCTGCTCCTCATCGTTGGGCCGCTGCGTCTCAGTCAGGTCCAGCACGTAACTGAAGCCGGAGCAACCTCCGCCCTTGACGCCCACCCGCAGGCGCACCGACTCGGCCTTGAGCTCCTGCTGGGCAATGATCGCCTGAATCTCGCGAGCCGCCGTTTCCGTCAGCGTGATTCCCATGATTCCTGTCCGTCCCTTCCAGTCTCAAATACCGTCTGTGTAACACCCCGACGCACGCAATCATGATAGCGCCGACCGTGGCCCTATCACATCCATTGATACGTCGTCCTGATCCATCGGGTTCCGCAGGCCGCGGAGGCAGGCAACCGGCAGATCGCGGCGTTTCATGCGCGCAAAACCCGGATTGTCCGCCCAGTCCCGCGCTGCCCGCGTCGGGTGGTGCAGGTGCAGCACGGGAATGTCCCGGATCGCCACGACCGAGTCCGCCCCGGCCCGATAGGCCCTCCGGGCCAGGTCATCATCCTCCATGCCGTAGCCCTCAAACTCCTCATCACAGCCGTTGACCTCGCAATACAGGTCAAAGCGGATCGAGAAGTGTCCCCCGAGAATCTTGGGCTTGTGCGCCTTGGCCAGCCGGAAGTGCCGCAACAACTGCTGAATCCGCGCCCGCCGGTGCGCCTCCTGCAAGGGCTGATCGTCGCCCGGCTCCAGGGCCAGCCGCTGCCGCCCGGCCGCGAGCAATTCGAGGTCAAAGGCATCAGATCGCTCCGGGCTGAGCATCACCCGGCTGGCGCAGACCATTCCCTGCACTCCGCCGAGGCGGGCGTGCAGAGCGACGGTCTCGGGAAGCAGGCAGGTGTCCCCGTCGATGATCAGAATCCGCCCGGTCGGCTCGACTCCCGACTCAAGAAGCGCCCGCACGGCGTTATTGCGAACCTGGCTGATGCGGGCCGTCCCCTGGTGCGGCCGATGCACATAGCGCGCGCACAAATTGAAGCGATTCGCCGACCTTCGGATCACGGCCTCGATGGCCGGATCATCGACGTCACAGGAGACAGTCAGCGTCGTCGGCGGCGCCACCTGCTGTGCGATGCTGAAAAGCACCAGATCGAGCCGGTGCGGCGTGTGCGTGGGGATGACCAGGTGAATCGGCGGATCCACACCCGGCTTACGGCCGGACATGGGACCGCTGGTTTCGGCGGACCTGGGCGAGGGCATAGATGGCAGCTTCAGACTCGCTGGCGCCGATGACGGAGCCGAGGACCGTTCCCGCGTGGTCGCACCACTCGGCGCGGTAGCAGCCGAAGAGCTCAACGAAGCGGACATGCAGTTCGTATCCTGCCTGGGCGAACTCCCGCTGCACGCGGACGACGGCGGGGAAGGGGCGTCCATCGGAGTGATGCTCGCACCCGAGGGTATCAAGCGCACTCCAGCCGGTGGCGTACAACTCATCGAGCGCCAGGTCCAGACCGGTTTCGACCATGTTCATGCTGAGCCTCATCTCTGGAGAACATCGGACGTGGGCCATCCCCGGCTTCGATTCCACTGCATCAATTATTCACGACGCCCCCACTGCGGGCCAGAGACGACTTGAGAACATTCCCGGAGCAAGGTCCGGAAAAACTCGGTCCTGAACTGCCGAAACTTACTCGGCCGGTTCGGCCGTCACCGTAAGTCCGCAAGACTTGAACTGCTCGCAGTAGAGTTCCGCCCGTTCGCGGTGGGTCACGCAGAGCAGGGCGATGCCGCGGCGGTGGGCCTCCAGCGTCACACGGACCGATGCCAGGCGTGAGAGCGGCGTCAGGTTGTGTACCGTGAGGACGACGTACTCGATCAGATTGTGCGCATCATTGTGCAGCAGCACCCGGTAGGGCGGCAGCTGGTCGAGCTTCGGCCGCTCCTTCCGCTCCGGGCGCGGCGTCGTCGGGGCCTTAGCGGGCGGAGTCTGCACGGTGTTCGTGTCCTGAGTGCTCATGGCCAATCCTCGAATCTCCAAGCGCCTGCGACTGTGATCGGCACTTCCGGGTGATTATCCTTGCCCGATGAGCCAATGTGAAGCCCTGCCAGAATCAGAAGACCGCAAAAACCCGCAGGAGGCCCTGGTTTCTGCCTTTGAGGCGGTCCGACAGGAAATTTCCGGGGTCATCGTCGGCCAGGAAACGATCGTCGAGCACCTCCTGATCGCCCTCTTCTGCCAGGGACACGTGCTGGTTGTCGGCGTGCCGGGACTGGCCAAGACCCTGCTGCTCCGTACCGTCGCTTCAGCCGTGGGGCTGGACTTCAGCCGCATTCAGTTCACCCCCGATCTCATGCCCGCCGACATCATCGGTACCGAACTTGTCGAGGAGGACCCGGCCACGGGGCGGCGCGGGCTGCGCTTCGTCCGGGGGCCCATTTTCTGCAACATCCTGCTGGCCGATGAGATCAACCGCACGCCGCCCAAGACGCAGGCCGCGCTGCTGGAGGCGATGGAAGAGGGCCAGGTGACCGCCGCCGGCGAGACGCACCGGCTGGAGCCCCCCTTCTGGGTCGTGGCGACACAGAATCCGATCGAGCAGGAGGGCACCTATCCGCTGCCCGAGGCGCAGCTTGACCGGTTCATGCTGGGATTGTGGATGGACTATCCCTCGCGCGAACAGGAAAAGGAAATCCTCCGTCGCTCCGAGGAGATTCTCGCCCACCGCGTCCGCCCGGTCATCAGCAGCTCGCAGCTCCTTGCCTTCCGCCGCCTGCTCGGGCAGGTGCCTGTCAGCGAACACGTGCTGGACTATGTGCTGACGGTTGTGCGCGGCAGCCGTCCGCAGCAGACGCCCTCGGACCTCACGGAGTGGATCGCCTGGGGGGCCGGTCCCCGCGCCGGGCAGGACCTGCTGCTGGCCTCCCGGTGTCGCGCCCTGGTGCAGGGACGATCGACGCCGAGTTGCGACGATGTGCGCGCGATGACGGTGCCGGCCCTTCGGCACCGAATCGTGCTCAACTACCGGGCGATGGCCGAGGGCATGACCGTCCCCGACATCCTGCACAACCTGCTCGACGGGGCGTCAGAGCCGCAGTATTGACCCGCGCTGTCAGGGTAACTCAACGCCTTGGACGACCTCCGTCGTCATCCGTCCGATGCGGCGGATCAGGTGCAGGCGAAGCACACGCCCGGCCGGCGCCTCGGCGATCATCTTCGAGAGTTCATCCGCTGAGTCGGGCCTGATTTCACGAACCACGCGCGGCTCGACCTGCGAAACGTCTACAACTTCCATACGGCCGACGATGTCTCCGGGCTCGATGCCGGCCAGGAAGGCGGGGCCGCCGTAGACGACGGAGCGCACCGCAACACCGCGCTCCGGGGCGGTGAGGTCGTCGAACTCGACACCGAGTCTCCCGTCGCGCTCCGGATTGAAGACCATCGTCGTCACCCGCGGCGACGAGGTCGGCAGCTCCGCCAGGCGGACACGAAACTCGCGCTGCCGACCGTCGCGCAGCACGGCGAGGGTAACCCAGGAGCCGGGCTCCATAAAGGCGACACGGTTGCGCAATTCGCCGTCGCTGCGCACGGCCTCGCCGTTGACGGAAATGACGACATCATTGGCCTCAAGCCCCGCTCCCTCGGCCGGGCCGCCCGAGAGCACGCGCGTCACAAGCACACCGCCCTCGCCGTCACGAACACCGTAACTGCGGGCCAGCGCGCCGGAGATGTCCTGGATGTAGACGCCCAGCTGCCCGCGTCGCACTTCGCCGTGGCGGATCAGCTGATCGACAACGTGGCTGGCAAGCGACGTCGGGATGGCAAAGCCGAGTCCCTGCGAGCCGCCGCTGGAGGTGACGATCGCAGCGTTGACGCCGACGACCTCCGCATTCAGGTTGAGCAGCGGGCCCCCGGAATTGCCCTGGTTGATCGCGGCATCGGTCTGGATGTACGCCTCGTAGCCGGCCACCTGCCCATCGTTGAGAATGTCGAGGCGGCGATTGCGGGCCGAGACGATCCCCGAGGTGACCGTCTGCGGCAGTCCCTGCGGGTGTCCCACGGCGACGACCCACTCGCCGACTTTCAGATTCGTATCGTCGCCGAAGGAGAGGGCGGGCACGTCGGGATGATCGATGCTGATCACGGCCAGGTCGGTGAGAGCGTCGGAGCCGACGACCTCAGCGGGGTAACGCTCGCCGTTGACGAACTCGACGAGCAGACTGTTGGCGCGGCTGACGACGTGGTGGTTGGTCACGATGTAGGCCCCGGACCGGATGACGAATCCCGAGCCCGTGACCTCGCCGCGGCGCACATGGCCGATGACGCGGACGACCGAGGGAGTGGCGATCTCGGCGACATCCTGGAAGGAGCGACTGAGCGAGAGCCGAGTATCACCCAGGGGAATGCCGTGCGCGGCGGGCTGGACGTCGTTTTCCTGCGCCACCAATGCGGCAGCCGGGGCCAGTGAAAGCAGGGCGATCAGGGCTGCCAGTCTGCCGGTCCGATAGGTCATGGACGATCCTCCGGTTGGGGTGTCTGTTGGAGACTGTACGCGGCCGGGCGGCGCTTCGTGCGGCCTTCCCATTCTGCAGGATGCGCCTGCGGGGTCGCCTCCGTCACAGAGGGGTATGCAGCGAGACGGGCAGGGCGGGAATCTCCAGCACCTGCTCAATCCTTTCGGCCAGAAGTTCGGCATAGGCGGCATTGGGAGCAAGCACAAAGAGCGTCGATCCGCTGCCGGTGAGGTGAACCGGGAGATCAAGGAGTTCCTGAAGTTGCCGTCGCAGCGCACCCAACGGGGGATGCAGCGCAAAGACCGCCTCCTCAAGATGGTTGATCAAGGACGTCGCCGATACCTCGGATGAGGCGGAAGTCTCTCTGAGGGCGTCGGCGGCTGCGGCAAATCGGGCGGCAACTGCCTCGACATCGGTGTTGAGTTCATCGAAGTGCCGGTAGGCCGCCGGTGTCGCGCTTTCGAGTTCGGGAAGGATGACAACGGCGCTGAGGTCACGCGGTGAGGCGAGGGGTTCGATCCGATCGCCGATTCCGCTGACGATTGCCGGCGAGGGGTCGATGAAGAAAGGAACGTCGCTGCCGATCCGCGCGGCAAGGGTGCGCAGTTCATCGGCGGAGAGGCCCAGTTGGAAGAGTTCATTGCAGCCGCGCAGCATTGCCGCGGCATCGCTAGAGCCGCCGCCCATGCCCCCGCCGACGGGGATGCGCTTCTCAAGTTTCATCTGCACCGGAAGGGCTCGGCCGAGGGTGCGCTCCAGCAGGAGATGGGCGCGGACGGCGAGATCCTTCGTGATCGACCAGTCGATGTCACGGGTGCGGCGGGCGCCGGGCGCCCAGAGGATGGCGTAGCGGGAGAAGTAGCCGGGCTCAAGGGCGGTGAGGGTCAATTCATCGTAGAGCGAAACCGGCGCCATCCAGGAACAGATCGGATGCATGCCGGAGTGCGGCGGACCCACGGCGAGGCTGAGGTTCAGCTTCGCCGGCGCGAGGATCGAGATGGAGGGTCGCATCGCAACGCAGCCGCTGGATCAGAGCGTGCCGGTCAGGGCCTGGGCCAGCACTTCCTCGGCTGAGAGCAGTTCGACGTCGTTCCCGGTCGGCAGATCATTGGAGGGACGGGCCTGGCGGATGATGAGGTGGTGCGGCACGGCTCCGGGCGGCACGAGAAACTCAAAGGCCAGTTTCGTCTCCGAGGGGCTGCCGACTGAGGAGGCGGCGACGTCGCCGGCGTCATAGACGAAGCGATACTCGGCATTGGATTCGGTGAGGAACTGCTGGTAGAAGGCGTGCGGGTGAACGGGCTTCATCTCGCCGCCGGGAGTGCGCACCACCAGCCGGACCTGGGCCTTGGTGAGGCGGAGTTTGCCGCCGTCATCCCAGGTGGAGTTGTTGAGGATTGTGCGGATGACGTAGCGCTCGCCGACGGTCGGGGGCCGGCCGGTTTCGGGATCGGCAATGCCCCTGAAGTCGGCGATCTGTTCGGGGTCGAGCTGCTCATCGAGTCGGATGACGCGGCTGACGGAGTAGTCGCCCAGTGTCATGCCCATGCGGCTGGCGCCGTTGTCGTAGCTCTCACGATAGAGATCGGCCTGCTGGGCCAGCTGCGGATGCCATTCGGCTACGGGATTAGGAACCGAGAAGGGCCCGAGACTGGCAGTTGAATAAAACCAGTAGGTCCATTCATCGGCGGGGAGCCAGAGTTTCTGGTCGCGGGTGATGTTTCCGGTGCTGTCGACGATCCATCCCCGGTAGCCAAGCAGCTCGCTGGGGCCCTGGATGAAGTTGACGCCGATGAGAATGATGCCGGCGGAGATGACGCCCGAAAGCGCCCCGAGGACGCCGCCGCCGATGAGATTGACCAGGACGGAGAAGTCGATGTTGCCGGGGCAGGCCTTGTTGGTCACCGTCTTGAGAATCACAAGGTAGACGGTAAAGAGCAGCATCAGGGTGATGCCCCACTGCATGTCCGCCAGCTGCTCGACGCGGTTGAGGCCGAAATAGACGGCGGCCTCCCAGGAGGCGAAGGCGAGTGCGCCGGCGACGACGACGGAGATGAAGTGCAGGAGTGAGGAAAAGAAGCCGTAGGACGCCCAGACCCAGGCGATGATGCCGACGACTCCGATGACCGCGATGTTCATCATGGGGACAGGTGCTCCAGGTTCAGGCTGCCGGGGCCGTGCCCGACGGCTGCCGGGACGAGGATGACTTCTTCTGCTGCGTGACGCGCATGACTTCCTCGATGCTCGTCACACCTTCCAGGGCCTTGCGAAGGGCCGCTTCCTGAATGCTCATGTACTTCTGGCGGCGCAGGTGCGTCTTGAGCGAATTCAGGTCTCCCTTGGCAATCAGCTTGCGCGCCTCATCGTCAAAGGAGTAGATCTCAAAGGCGCCGGTCTGCCCGAGATAGCCGAGACCGCCGCAGTTGGGACAGGTCTCCTCGCGGTTGCGCTCCATGATCTTGCCGGAGGCCTTGTAGAGTTGCTTGACCTGATCGGGCTGAAGATTGAGCCGCTTGAGCTGCTCCGGCGCGGGGCGATAGGGCACACGGCAGTTGGGGCAGAGCGTTCGCAGGAGCTTCTCAGCGACCACCCCCCGCAACGGCGCCGCCGCCGTCTCCAGGTCGCCCACCATCCGCGCCCAGGCCGCCAGCGCCTCCATGCCGCCCTCGGCGACGAGACTGGCGTAAATCAGCGGCCCCTTGAGGCCGGGAGCGGCGATCTCCTTTGCGGTGCGCTCATCGGGAATCTCCATCGAGACCAGGATGTGCGGATCGCGGCGGAGCATGGAGCGAATCTGAATCGCGTACTCACTGTCGCCGGTGGGCTTGAACTCCATGTGGCCGACGCCGTCAATCTGCGCGAGCTGCTCCAGCTCCAGCGTACGGACGTTGTTGGTGAAGGCGTCGTGACGGCGGATCAGGGCATAGAGCGTCGTTGTGCGACCCTGGTTTGGGCCGGCGGCGACGAGAACGACGCCGTGCTGATCGCGGGTCATCTCCTCCAGCGTCTCCAGCTGGCGCGGGAACATGCCGATCTGCTCGCAGCGCATCTTCATGGAGCGGCGCGGCTCAACGTCGATCGAAAGCGCCTGGCCCGCTGAGGAGCCGGCGGTGCGGAGGCGCATCTCGACGTTTTCAGCGCCGTAGGTGGCGTTGAGGTCGGCGACCTGCTTGCGGCGTTTGTCGGAGGCGTCCATTCCGGCAACGGTCTTGAGGTAGTCGATGATGGCGTTTGCGAGGGCGGGGTCGATGGGATCGCGCTTGTAGCGCACGCCGTCGACGGTCTGGAAGACCTGGTAGGGCCCCTGCGAGGTCGGTCCCATTTCGATGACCTCGGAACGGGCCAGCAGAGCGCTGCCGATGATCTCCTCCATGGCGATGTGCACGTTGTGCAGAGGATCATCCTTTGAGGGAGGCAGCGTGTAGGTCTTGCCGTCGGCACCGCGAAGGGCGAGCGTCGAGGAGCGAAGGGCGCGCGCCTCCTCGCGGGCGGCCATTGCGTGTCGGACCGAATCCATCGTGAGGTAAAAGCGCTTGTCGGCGGGAACGTTACGGTTGCGATACCACCAGTAGGCCAGCGTGGAGGAGGACATGACAATCAGCCCCAGCGGCAGGGCGGCATAGAACCACCACCACTGCTCGATGGGCATCCACATGACGGCGAGGCCCGCGATGATGGAAAGAAGATGCGCGAGATTCCACTGTCGGCGGGGGAGGTGGAAGTACTGGGCGTCCTTGTCCAGCTTGCTCGAGGCCAGCCAGCCGAGGGCGAGCACGGCTGCGAAGCCGAAAAACGGCTTCCAGGGGCTGACGAGGATGTACCAGTTGTCTGCAATCAGCGGGGTTTGAAGCATGAACGGTGAATCTCGCTTCGTCAGTCCTTGGAGAGAGCAACGGGGCTGTTGGAGTCCGGGGCCGGGGGCTGGCGGGCACCGGAGCGATCATAGCCGCCCGGCGGGAAAACTGCGGCGAGCGCGGTTAACTGATGCCCTTGAGGCGCATGGAGAGTTCTTCGGGGTTTGGCGTGGCGTCCATGGCGACCTTGTAGTGGATGAATTCCTGCTCGACCAGCTGCACCAGAGCGCTGGTGAAGTCCAGCATGCCCGACTCGCGGTTGTTGCGGATCACGTCGAGCAGTTCGCCCTCACGGGCCTCGAGGATGTACTTCCGGGCGGCGACGTTGTTGATCAGAATCTCAACGGCCGGGACGCGGGCGATGTCGGCATGAAGGGTCGGGAGCAGCTTCTGGTAGACGATGCCCTGGAGGTTGTAGGCCAGCAGCTTTCGGATCTGGTCGCGCTCGTCAGGCGTGAAGAGGTCGTAGATACGGCCGAAGGCCTGCCACGAAGATGACGCGTGGATGGTTCCGAAGACCAGGTGGCCCGTTTCGGCGGCCCGGATGGCGGCCTCGAAGGTTTCCTTGTCGCGCATTTCGCCGATGAGCACGACGTCGGGATTCTCACGGACCAGCGCCCGGAGGGCGTCGTTGAAGTCAGTGCAGTCGATGCCGACTTCGCGCTGGTTCACAAAGGCCATCGCATCCTTGAAGATGTATTCGATAGGGTCCTCGATGGTGACGATGTGGACGGGCTTGCGCTCGTTGATGTACTGGAGCATCGAGGCGATCGTCGTGCTCTTGCCGGAGCCGGTCACGCCGGCCAGCAGTACGAGGCCCTGAGCGCTCATGGCCATCTTTGCCATGACCTCGGGGTTGGGGAGGTAGAGATCCTCGAATCGTTTGATGTTGCTGGTGATCAGACGGGCGGCAATGGCGGGGTTGCCGCGGGCCATGAAGAGGTTGACGCGGAAGCGATTGTCTTCGTCGTAGGAGTAGGCGAAGTCAGCCGAGCCCCGGCGTTTGAAGCCCGCGTACTGCTCCTCGTCGAGGACGTCTTTGGCAATCTGGAACATCTGCTGGCGACTGACCTTGTCAACCTTCAGGGGCTTGAGCGAGCCGCGCAGCCGAACCTTCGGCGACGCGCCGGACTTGATGATGAGGTCGGAGGCCTCGAAATGGATCGTGGCCTTCAGAAAGGTCTTGAAGAGGGCTTCGCCGGCGCCGGTCTCCGTTCCTTCATCGTGCTGAACGGTGTTGAGCGTCAAAGTGTTGTGCGTACTCAAGTTCGATCTCCTGCGTGTCGGGCGGTCAGGTCGCGGACCGGTGCCGATTCTACGGGGACAACCGCCT
This sequence comes from uncultured Vicinamibacteraceae bacterium, assembly GCA_964585855.1. Lineage (GTDB taxonomy): Bacteria > Planctomycetota > Phycisphaerae > Phycisphaerales > UBA5793 > CAZPFK01. The sequence continues at coordinate 20,132 of CAZPFK010000005.1, read as the reverse complement.
CACGGGAACCGTGAAGGAGCGTCAGCCGACGTCGCGACACTGGAGCGGCTTCGGAGAATCCTCTGCCGCCGACAATTATTCCCTCTTGTTCCCCCCGCTTCCCCTCCTGCGCCCCCCACTTCCCCCCGGTCAGCCCGCAGATTCCGGCGGGTCGCCCTCGCCCAGGGGCAGGATCTCGGTGATCTCGATGCCGAAGGCTCCGAGGTTGGGCAGGCGACGGGGGTTGTTGGAAAGGACGCGGACACGTCGCAGGCCCAGGTCGCGCAGAATCTGCACGCCGACGCCGAAGTCGCGCTGGTAGGCCTCAGAGGGTCCGGCACCGGGATTGGGCAACATCGTCAGGTTCGGCGAGTGGACGTTGAACGGAGCGTGGTGGCGGAGCGTCTGAAGTTCGCCGAGCAAGCCCTCGCCGACGTTTGAGGGCCGCAGATACACCAGGGCTCCGCGCCCCTCGTGCTGAATGCGGCGCATGGATTCGGCCAACAGGCGGTTGGTCGGCTGGGAGCGGTCGCCGAAGATATCGCCCAGGACGTTGCGGCGATGCATGCGCACAAGAATTGCATCGTCAACATCCCCGGAGTGCCCTGCGGGGCCAAGCGCCCCGATGCCGCCGGTCGTCAGCGCGATGTGCGGCAGCGGATCAACGAGACTCTGGTAGGCAATGAGGGTGAAGGGGCCGTGATCGGTCTCGATGACTGTTCCTTCAAGCGGTTCGAGACGGCGGATCAGTCGTTCACGCTCCAGGCGGTAGTGAATGATCTGCTCGACGGAGCACATCTTCAGGCCGTGGGTGGCGCAGAAGACTTCCAGTTCCGGTCGGCGGGCCATTTCGCCATCGTCCCGGCTGATTTCGCTGATCACGGCTGCGGGGCGAAGGCCTGCGAGGCGCATCAGGTCCACGGAGCCCTCGGTCTGCCCGGTGCGGACCAGCACGCCGCCGTCGCGGGCGCGCAGCGGCACGAGGTGGCCCGGACGGACGAGGTCTTCGGGCTGAGCGTCGGGGTCGGCGAGCAAACGGGCCGTCTTTGCCCGGTCAGAGGCGGAGATGCCGGTGCCGACGCCGTGGCGGGGATGACCGTCAACGGAGACCGCCATGGCCGTGCCGCGCAGGGCGGTGTTGGCGACGGTCTGCGGATGGAGTTCGAGGCGGTCGCAGTCGGTGCCCGAAAGGGCTACGCAGAGGTATCCCGGCGTGTGCTTGGTCATGAAATTGATCTGGGCCGGCGTGATCAGTTCCGCAGCGGCCACGAGGTCTCCCTCGTTTTCGCGGCCCTCATCGTCCACGAGGACGACCATTCGCCCGGCCCGGAGTTCATCGAGGATGTCAGGAATCGGCGCCAGCATCACGCAGCAACTGTAGGTGAGGGAGGTCGGAGATTGCCGGGAGATGGCTCACTCGGCGGGGCGAAAGAGATCGGCCGAGACGGCGAAGTGATCCGAGAGGTTGCGCCCCTGCGGCGTTGTGTCGCGGTGGATGCGGGCGTCCCGGACGGTCCAGCCGGCATCGGCCCTGATGAAGATGTGGTCGATCTTCTCGCCGTCGGCGGTCCCACTGAAGCCGTTGAAGGTGCCGACTGTACGCTCGCCGGGATGGAGCACGCGGAAGGTGTCAATGTACCCAGCGTCGTGAAGGGCGACGATGGCGGGGTTGGACTCACCGGCGTTGAAATCGCCCATGACCAGGACCGGAGCGTCGGCGTGGGAACGCGATTCGATGCGTCGGAGGAGCAACTCGATGCTGCGCTCCCGGGAGGACTGGCTTTCGTGATCGAGGTGAAGGTTGTAGACGTAGAAGTGTCCCCCGTTAAGGCGATCGCGCAGTCGCACCCAGGAGCAGATGCGAGTGACACGGTTGCCCCACGAGGTTGAGCCCGGAGTCTGCGGAGAATCAGAGAACCAGAAGTTATCGCTTTCGAGCATCTCGAACCGGTTGCGATCAAAGATGACGGCGGCGTACTCCCCCTGCTCCCGCCCATCGTCGCGACCCGCGCCGGCCCAGCCGTATCCCGGAAGCGCGGCGGCAAGCTCCTCGATCTGGAAGTGCAGGGCCTCCTGAACTCCGAGCACACCGGGCTGTTTCGAGGCCAGCCAGGCCAGCAGGGCCTCCCGCCGCAGCGGCCAGGCATCCGGGCCATCGCCGGCGGTTCCGTAGCGGATGTTGAAGGTCATGGCGTCAACGGCGAGGGCTCCGGATCGGGCCGGATCTGTCGTTTGAGTCGTGGCGCAACCGATAAGCATCAGGGCAAGGAGAACAACGAGACTGGACCGAAGGAGCATGGAGCGTCTTTCGTGAGCGGGTTTTCCGGGAGACCGGGCGTGCTACACTCGCAGCCGATTTCTGCGCAAGGATACGCCTGCCATGCCCGCGGCCGATCTCTCTGGTGAGTTCAAGTTGATGGTGGTGCTCGCGGTCTCGCTGGTCGTCGTCACGCTCGCCGTGGCGGGCCTGAACCGCACTTACGAGTCGCAGCCCCGCACCTTCATGTACCGCAGGGGCATGCTCATCGAGGCGATCTCGGGAGTCATTTCCGCCCTGGGCGCCTTTGCCGCCTGCGCCTACCTGCTGCTGACCCGGACCGAGCCGATCATCGGCTCGGGTGTGGTCGGTCTGATCGGCCTGATCGGCCTCTTTCGTGCGCAGTATGCGCTCATCCAGCACGGCAAGCGGGAGTCGTGGGTGAAGGTGCTGCAGGATGAGCATCTGCTGGGCAGGATGGCGCTGACTGGAATCGCGGTGATCGCAATTGTGATCGCGGCGGCGACCGTTACGACAATGATGTTGGCCGAATGACTCAGGTGGCGACGGCGCGGAGGACTTCGGTCACCGAGGTCAGCCCCTGGCGGACCTTACCGAAGCCGTCCCGGGCCAGCGGCTGCAACTCGCCGCGCTGCAGCGCCTCGCGCGCAATCTGTGTTGCGTTCTTCCGCTCCATGATGCGGTCGCGCGTCTCCTCGCCGACGCGGAGCAGCTCGAAGATGCCGAGACGGCCGTGGTAGCCGGTCTGGCGGCACTGCTTGCAGCCCTTGCCGAGGAACCAGGGGCCGTCGGCGAATTCACGCCATTCCGGCGCGATCTCCATCTCCGGCGCATCGATTTCTTCGCTGCAGTGGCGGCAGATGCGCCGAACCAGGCGCTGCGCCAGGACGCCCTCGATGGAACTGGCGACCAGGAAGGGCTCGACGCCCATATCCAGCAGTCGCGTCGTGGCGCCGGGAGCGTCGTTGGTGTGAAGCGTGGAGAAGACCAGGTGGCCGGTCAGCGAGGCCTGGATGGCGGCCTCGGCCGTCTCAAGGTCGCGGATTTCCCCGATCATGATCACGTCCGGATCGTGGCGGAGGATGGAGCGCAGCCCGGCGGCAAAGGTGAGGCCGATCTTGTGATTGACGGGGATCTGGTTGACGCCGTGAATGTGGTATTCGACGGGATCCTCAACGGTGATGGCCTTGATCTCCTCGGAGACGATGCGGTTGAGGGAGGCGTACAGCGTCGTTGACTTACCGGAGCCGGTCGGGCCTGTGACCAGCATGATGCCGTGAGGCCTGCTGATCAGGGCATCCCAGGTCTCGAGGATGTCATCGGGCATGCCGAGGTCATTGAGCGAGAGCAGGACCGAGGACTTGTCGAGGATGCGCATCACCACACCCTCGCCGAAGATCATGGGGATGATCGAGACGCGAAGGTCATACTCGCGGCCCTTGTGGCGCAGATTGATGCGGCCGTCCTGTGGACGGCGCTTTTCGGCGATGTTCATGTTCGCCATGATCTTGATGCGGCTGACGATGGCGTGGCGGAAGCGGTTGATGGTTGAGGCGACCGAAGGGCGAAAGAGCACGCCGTCGATGCGGTAGCGCACTTCGAGGGCGTTTTCGTAGGGTTCGATGTGAACGTCGGTGGCGCGGGTGGAGATCGCCTCGATGAGCAGTTCGTTGACCAGCCGGATGACCGAGGCCTGCTGGGCCTCCTCGAGTTCGGCCTGGCTTTCGCCGGTGAGTTTCGCCGTCGCCTCGGCCGTGTCACGGTCGAGATCGACCTCGGAGTTCAGCGCGTCGAGGGTGTCGCCGGCCACACCGTAGTGGCGGCGGATGAACTTGTGCAGGTCTTCCTCATCGGCGAGGACGAGTTCGATGGAGCAGCCGGTGAGGAGCCGGAGTTCATCGAAGGCGGTGAGTTCGAAGGGGTCGCTGGTGGCAACACGGAGGGTGCCGTTGGTTCGTGAGACGGGGACGCAGTTCTGCTTGTAGACCAGTTGGGCGGGGAGGAGGTCGAGGACATCGCGGTTCGGGGAGACGTCGGCGAGGTCGACGATCTCCATGGAAAACTGCTCACCGATGGCGGCCAGCACTTCGGTCTGTGTGCAGAAGCCGAGGGAGACGAGGGTGTGGTCAAGGCGCGCCCCGGTCTGCTTCTGCGCGGCGATGGCCTCTTCGAGCTGTTCGCGAGTGATGACCCCGCGTTCAAGCAGAATCGTTCCAATGCCCATCAGATCTTCCTCACCAGCACCGCTGCTGCATCCTTGCCTGCCGCGAAAAACGGCACAAGCCCACCCGTTTCATACCCATTCTACTGACTCCTGACGGTCGCACCGTCGGATTCCGGCCCCTTTCCTGCGAAATCACTGTCTCTGAATGCGTTTGCACTCCGTTCGTTCATCGACCATGCGCCACGATTTTCTTCGGTGAAGGTCACGGCTCCTGTCCCTCCGCACGACCCACCGCCAAGAGAACTTCCGGGGCGGCCTCGACGAGGGGCCTGGTTTCGAGGTTCAGGCCGCCGATGGCGTCAAGGGTGAGCAGGTACAGCACGCCGGGGCGCAGGGGCTTGTAGACGGCCTCACCCTGGGCGACCCTGACGCCGGCCTCGGCAGCGGCGGCAGGATCGGTGGCCAGCGTCCAGAATCGACGCCAGAGATTTTCCTGAAAGTCGGGGCTTGCTTCGGCTGTGCGGTAGATGTCGGGGATGCGGCCCGGCTCGTCGATGGGCTGGCCGGTCTGCGGCGGCTGGGTTTCGGAGTAGATTCGGCGGAGCAGGGCGATGGTGTGGCCGCGAAGCGGGTCGCCGGCGGAGACGCTTTCGGCGTCGAACTTGATGACCAGGGCGTCAAAGAAGGCGACCTCGCCGGGAATCGTGAAATCCTGCCGGCGCAGTACGTTTTGGCCGTCGGCGGTGAGTTCAAAGAGGGCCAGCGAGGTCTCGAGGGCGCGGCCCCGGTCATCGCGCTTCTGCCTTGTCACGACGACCTGTGCGAGGCGGCGGGAGGCCTTGAGGCGGGTGACGATGGCCTCCAACTCGGCCTGACGTGCCCGAAGGGCTTCGTTTTCCTCTTGCAGGCGGGCGACGGCGCTGTCGCGGACGTGTCGATAGTGCAGGTACGCCCCACCAATTCCCGCCGTGGCGGCGAGAAGCGCTGAGTAGGTCATCCATGCCCACAGCCGGCGTCGTGCCGATCTCATCGTCCCATAGTGTACCGAGTTGATTTGAGCGGCAATGCCCTGCGGACCGATATCCGCACAAAATGCGCGCTCTTTCTGCCATACTTCTTCTGTTGTGCTGGCCCGTCGCCGTCGTTTCCCAGACGCTGCCGGCTGAGCGTGCGCTGTCGGGCGAGGGGCTGGACCTGCTTCGGCGGGAGGTGGAGCGGTTTGACTTCGACGAGCCGGACAACCCGCTGCCGATTCCGCAATACTGGGTCCGCATCAGCGACGATGGCTTTCCGCTGTGGAACACGGTGGAGTTCAACCCCACGCCGCGAGCCGGCAGGGCTCCAGACACGAATGCGCGAACCTACCGAATGCGAAGCATCGGCGGGGATGTCGGCATCCGCCTGGTGCCGGGCATCGTTCCGGTGCTGCCGGAGACGGATTACATCCTCGGCGTGAACGTGCGGACCGAGGGGGTCACTCGCGCAGGGGCCCGCCTTCGTGCATATCTGCTGGCCGAGGACGGGCGCATCCTGCCGGGAAGTCTCGTGGAGACGGAGCCGGTTCGCACGGGCGGGCAATGGAGCGAGGTCTCGCTGCACCTTCCGGGTCGCTCCCCGGAAGCGGCGTGGATCGGGGTGGAACTGCTGATTGAGCAGCCCGAGCCGGTGAGGGGCGAGCCGACGCTCGACCCCAACCGCCTGGTCGAGGACCTCAACGCGGCTGCGGAGTTCGATGAACTTGTGATCTGGCGGATGCCTCGTGTGGAGGTAGCCGTTGAGCCGGGGCGGGTATCAGTGGGCGGGGCGTCGCCGAGAATCGCCGTGGACATCTCGGATGTTTCGACGTCTGATCTTTCAGCACACCTTGAGGTGCGCGACCTCAGCGGTCAGGTCATCGCATCGCAGGTTGTGGAGATGCGCTTGCACCCCGATCAGTGGACCTGGGAGCCGGCGCTGGCCGGGTACGGGTTTCACAGCGGCTCGCTGACGCTGTTGCAGGACGGAGCGCCCTTTGCGCACACGACGTTCACCTTTGCCTGGCTTCCGCCGGAGGATGCGGAGGCGCGAGGCCGTGCGAGCGACTTCGGGCTGATTCTGAAACACGACACGGAGACGCCGCTGGGTGATCTCAGAACGCTGGCGGCAGCGCTTGGGCCGAAGCGATTCACGCTTCCGATCTGGCATGCGGGTCTGACGCCCGAGTCGATGGAGACATGGCGAGGGCACATCAAGGCGGTCATCGCCGCGCTGCCCGGCAATCCGCCGACGCTGACTTTTTCGCTCGATCAGCTGCCCGAGGCGCTGGCGGCGGCTGCACGGCTGCGGCCGGAGCAGGTGGCCGAGGCGCTTGCGTCGGCACAGACGGCGGTGATGCCCTACCTGGATGAGTTCCTCTTCCGATACGGGCAACTGGTGGCTGACTGGCAGATCGGCCCCGCCTCGTCCTCGCGATTTCATCTGGTTGGCGATCCGGGACCGCTGCTGCACGGGGCCAGCGCGTTTCTGCGCGAAGCCGCGCCGGTGCTCTCGCTTTCGCTTCCCTGGCCGGCGGATTACGACTTCCCGGTCGAACGGGCGGCCGAGTCGGCCGTTGTGGCCGTGGATGTCGGCGACGGCGGTTCGGCTGTGAGCCAGTCGCAACTTCCGGCGGGATTGACCAGCGTGCTGTGGATCGCGGCAGGAATTCGGCCGGAATCAATCCGCGATTACCTTGCGCAGTGGAGCGACTCGACGGCGCCGTTTCGAGCGGGGGTCGAGGCGCTGAATACAGAGCATTACGGCGGTGACGGCGTTGTGATCGACCTGGTCAAACGAATCGTGCTGGCCGCTGAGGCCGGGGCGACGGAGTTTGACCTTGAAGCGCCGTGGAGACTGACGGCCGATGCCCGGGGCCTGGAGCCGACGGAGACCTACGCCGCGATTGCGAACCTCTCACGGCTGCTGTCGGGCTGTCGGCCCTACGACCGGCTGGCGCTTGGCGAGGGAGTGACGGCGATCATCTTCATGGAGGAGGATCGCGGCGTACTGGCGATGTGGAATGACTCGGTTCTTCAGGAGACAGTTGAGACGCCGATCTACCTGGGCCGGGAGATGGTGTCGGTGATCGACGTGCAGGGTAATCGCAGAGCGGCAGCACGCGGTGACGATGGGCGACACCGCCTGCAGGTCGGGCGGAGTCCGATCTTCGTAGAGGGGGCTGACCTTCGCCTTGCGATGTTCCGGGCGGGATTCCGGCTTGAGCCGGAGTTCGTCCAGGCCGATGCGGCGGTGCATCACCACGAGATCAGCCTGCACAATCCGTGGCCATCGACGATAACGGGAGAGATCCGTGTGCTGGAGCCGGCGTCGTGGACCTTCCAGCAGCGGGTGCAGAGTTTCTCGCTGCGGGCGGGGGAGACGGCGCGGCTGCCCTTTTCGTTTTCGTTTCCGCGGTATGAGCTGGCGGGCCGACGGGACCTGGAGTTTCTTGTTCGTCTGCAGACAGACCGGGAGCTGGAGTTCCGGATTGATGCGGGGCTGGAGATCGGCTTCCGCAATGTCACACTCAACGCCGGCCATCACTGGGAGGAAGATGAGGGAGGCGATCCGGTGCTGGTGGTCACCCATGAGATTGTGAACCGCTCGAGCGAGGCGGTGTGGATCCGCACCTATGCGATTGCGCCGGGTTTCCCCGTGCAGGAGGCGGATGTGGCGGGACTTGAGCCCAACCAGACGGCCTTTCGCGTCTTCCGGTACTCCGGGGCCGGCATCGAGGCGCTTCGCGGACGATTCATCCGCGTCGGCCTGCGGGATGTTGACGGAGCGGGCCGCATCAACCTGCGGCTGGACATCCACTGAGCGCTCAGCGCAGCGCGTCGACGTAGACAGCCAGCGTGTTCTCCACCATTCGATCAGCGGTGAAGCGAGTGGCGGCATGCTCTGCGGCTGCACGACTTCTGCGCTGTCGCGTCTGCGGGTCTTCGACGGCGTCGATGAGGGCAGCGGCCAGCGCATCAGCGTTCCCCGGCGGAACGGTCCATGCCAGTTCGTCCGGGGCGGGCGAGAGCAGATCGCCGATCCCGCCGGCAAGCGTGGTCACGATCGGGAGACCGGCGAGCATGGCGTCGATGAGCGAGGAGCCGAGCCCTTCCTCGCGGGAGGGGAAGACGAAGAGGTCGGCTGCGGCGAGGAGATCGGGAATGTCCTGCCGATAGCCGAGGAAGCGAACGCGACCGGCAAGGCCGAGTCGATGGACCTGTTGCGTCAACCGCTCGCGGAGGGGGCCGTCGCCTGCCAGGACGGCCAGGACGTCGGGCCGGCGTTGCAGGAGTGAAGGAAGCGCCTGCAGGAGGGCATCGTGGCCCTTGGCGCTTGTCAGGGATGCGACGGTGAGCAGCACAAAGCCTTCCACCTCGGCTCCGATTGCAGCGCGGCCCCGGGCGCGGTCACCGCTTGCGGCAAAGGCGGGATCGACGCCGTCGTGGACGATGCGCAGGATTTCGACGGGGATGCCGCAGGAGTCGCAGCGGTCAGCGACGGCTGAGGAGACGGCGATGATGCGGGAGCAGACCAGGCGGTAGAGCCAGGGGGAGCGGAGGGGGAAGATGACGCGCCGACTCGCCACCGTGGCGCCAACGCCGCTGAGGCGGGCTGCGGGGCCAGCGCCGGTGACGGCGTGGGAATCGTGGAAGTGAACGATGTCGGGCCTGAGGCGATTCAGCGCCCGGCGCATCCGCCAGATCGCCCGCGGGCTGCGACCGGCGATCTCATGCACGGCCACACCGGCTCGGGCCAGGCGTCGGGCAAACTCTCCCCCGGCAGCGGCCAGGACCGTGCATTCGTGGTTGCGCGCGCGCAGGCCTTCGATGAGGAGGCGGGCCTGTTCCTCGCCGCCGTGCCAGAGCCGCTGAGTGGAGACGTGGACGATGTGCATCAGCGCTCCTCCGCGAGGATCAGCGCGAAGGCGAAGGTCAGCGCGCCCATGAGCAGGCCGACGTGGTGGTAGGCGTCGAAGGCAGCGCCGGCCCACCAGGAGAGGAGCACAAAGGGCGTGCCGCCGGAGAAGATTCCGCGCCGGGAGACTCGCACCGAGGCGACCAGCCCGCCGATCAGGACCAGCCCCATCAGCACGAGGCCGATGGTGCCGGTGGTGGCGGCGACCTGTGCATACAGACTGTGGGCGTGCTGCGACCAGCGCACTTCCTCGCGGCGGGAGGTTTCCTCAACGGCTTCGTTGAAGCCCCCGGCTCCAACGCCGATGACCGGATGCGCCCGGTAGACCTCAAGAGCGGCCTGCCAGTTGGCAAGACGCAGGCCGACATCGGTCTTCAACTGGCCCTCAGCAGCCTCGGAGAGGTCGAGCACGGCCCGCTCCCAGCGCTGCGTTACGAGGTTTCGTGAGGCGGGAATCACCGCGACCAGGACAGCGGAGACGGTCACTGCGGTCAGTAGAAGGACCCGGCCCTTCCAGGGGAGTTTCCAAAGGAGGGCGAGAAGACCGAGACTGCCGGCAGCGGCGGCAGAAATCCAGGGACCGCGACTGCCGGTGAGGACAAGACCCAGCAGCGCCGAAAGCCCGCCGATGAGGGCAAGCAGACGGATGCTGCTGCGGCCTCGGAGGGCAGCCGAGGCGTGCCAGAAGATCGCCATGGCGCAGAGGGCGCCGGTCTGAATGGGGTGAATGAGGCCGGTGAGGCGGTCGCCGGCTCCGGAGCGCGCTTCGAGGAGGCCGAAGCCCTGCAGGGCCTGGACGAGGTTCTCAAAGAAGACGCCGGCGAGGAAGGCGGCGACGAGGAGGGCAGCACGATCGAAGAGGGGCCAGAGGAAGAGGATGGCGGCGACAGCGCGGAAGGGGCTGAGTTCGTCGAGTCCCTGGGACTGGTCCGGGCTCCAGAGAATCGAGAGGGCCTGCCAGGCGGTCCAGAGGAGCATGAGGTTCCAGAGCGGGCGGTCGAGGACAAAGAGACAGGCGCGCCAGGTGCAGTGGAGGCGGAGGGCGGCGTAGACGCCGAGGATGGCGTAGGCGACGGCGGCGGCGCTTGCCGAGACGGAGAGACAGAAGAGGTAGAGGAGAGCGAAGGCGAAGTGGAAGCGGTCGCCGATGGGGTCGCGCTGCCGGGCGTAGAGACGGGCGTCAGCAGCGCACTCGATGGCGTTGGGCGGAAGACATTCTGATTTCGGGCGAAACAGCCCCATCAGGCGCGGCTCCCGGCCTCGCGCCGTTCCTCCAGACGCCGCGCGGCGATGAAGACATGCTTGAGCATGGTGTAGTTGGCGCTGAGCGCGGCGAGAATCAGACCGCGCCTGCCGTCCATGAATCCCCTGCGGAGGATGAGTTGCTTGATGAGCGCGGCCGGCGGCCGGACGACCAGATCGAGGACTCCCCCGCCGCGACGGGCGCTTTCAGCGGTCACCCGGGCGTGGAAGATCTGTTTGCGTGCGAGATCCTCGACACCGGCCGAGGATTCGTGGCGGATGTCGCCGCGCAGACGGCCGGTCCGGCCCTCGACTTCAAGACGGTCATGCGGATCGGGGCCGCGAACGACGGCGCGTCCGCCGCGAACGAGTCGGAGGCGCCATTCGGGCTGGTAGGTGTAGTGGAGCCAGCCGCCGAGGAACCAGGTCTTGCGGTTGATGTGCCAGCCGTCGATGGAGCCGTCGTCGGTCTCGATGGCGGTGCGGATGGAGGCCCGCAGGTCGGGTTCGAGGATTTCATCGGAATCCAGCAGGAGCACCCAGGCGTGCATTCGGCAGAGGTCGATGGCGAACTGCTTCTGGGCAGTGTGGCCCAGCCACTGCTGGTAGATGACTTCCGCGCCGAGATTCCGGCAGGCCTCGACCGTGCCGTCGGTGGAGCCGCTGTCAACGACGACGATGCGGCGGGCGAGCGGCCGGGCGCTCTCGAGGACGCGCTCGATGGTGCGCATGTTGTTACAGGCCGTTACGGCGACGGCGAGGTCGAGATCATTGTCAGCGGGCGCAGTCGGAGCGGTCATGGGAAGCCGTCCGGAACGGTTGAACCGGCAATACTACGCGCCCGATGTGCCGAACCCGCAGTTCAGACCAGCACGCGGGACTCAACGTCGTAGAGGATGCGCTGAAGGTGGCCGGCCATGACGATCGACCCCTCTTCCTGCCCCATAGTGAGGTGGTCGCCGGGGATTTCTATGGGCACGACTTCGGCGACGTACTTCTCCCAGCCGAAGCCGGGCTCCTTCGGTCCGCCGCTGGGCTGGATGGTGCCCTTGAAGAGGTGGAGCGTGCCGGGGTAGGGCTTTGCGACGTACTGGTCGTCGGCGGCCGCGTTGGCGATGAAGATGGCGCGGAGGTGATAGGGAATCTCTTCACCCTGCCCGACTTTCGAGGCGATCTTGCCCTTAATCCGTCGGGCGCGCTTGCGGACGAACTCGAGTTTTTCCTTGAGCGGAAGCGTGAGCAGAGGACGCATCTGGTCGGCGACCTTGTAGCCCACGCGCAGCCACTTGGTCGGTTCACGGAAGTCGGGGCCGTAGGTGTCCACCATGCAGAGCAGTCCGAGCGTCTCGCCCATGGCCGTCAACCGTTGGGCGATCTCATAGGCAATCAGCCCGCCGAAGGAAGCGCCGCAGACGAAGTACGGCCCTTCGGGCTGGAGAGAGCGGATTTCCTCGAGATAGGCCTCGGCCATGGCTTCAACGGTGGTGAGGGGCTCTTCCTCGCCGTCGAGGCCGCGCGACTGAATGCCGTAGAGGGGCATGTCGTCGGGGAGGTGTTTGGCCAGTTCGTGATAGAAGAGTACGTTGCCGCCGGCAGGGTGGATGAAGTAGAGCGGTCGGCGCGATCCGCTGGGCTTGAGTGGCACGAGACTCTTCCAGCGACCGGCGAGGCCGCCGGCAGCCTCCTGTTCGATCGTCTTCGCCAGCGTTTCGACGGTCGGGGCGGCAAAGAGGGTGGAGAGGGGCAGGTGCGTGCCGAGGCGTTCACGAATGAGGCCGAAGAGGCGAACGGCCGAAAGTGAGCTGCCTCCCAGATCGAGGAAGGCATCCTGCACGCCGACACGGTCGTAGCCGAGGACCTCGGCGAAGATCTCGGCCAGCGCGCGCTCGGCGGCGTTGCGGGGAAGAACCAGCGGCCGGCCTGTTTCGGGACGCCGGGAGCCGACGGCGGGGAGGGCGTTGCGATCGATCTTTCCGCTGGTGGTCAGGGGCATGCGCTCAAGGCGATGGAAGTGCGAGGGGATCATGAAGTGCGGCAGCGTCTCGCGCAGGAAAGCGCGCAGGTCGGCATCCGTCGGGGGCTGCGCCGCTGACTCCGTGACGTAGTAGGCCGCGAGGCGCTTCTCGGCTCCGGGCGTCTCCCAGACGCGGACGGCCGCCTGCCGGATCGCCGGATGACTGACCAGGCGCGACTCGATTTCTCCGAGTTCGATACGGAACCCGCGCACCTTCACCTGGTGGTCCTTGCGGCCGAGAAACTCGATGTTGCCGTCGGGGAGATAGCGGGCGAGGTCGCCGGTGGCATAGAGCCGGTCGGCGGGATTGCCGGAGAAGGGGTCGGGGATGAAGCGGCGGGCGGTTTCGTCGGGGCGGTTGAGGTATCCCCGCGCCAGCGCGACACCGCCGATGAAGAGTTCGCCCGGGACGCCGACGGGAACGGGCTGCAGATGCGAGTCGAGAAGGTGGATTCGCACGTTGGGCATGGAGAAGCCCAGCGGCACGCGCTCCTGCTGTTCATCGCGGTCATCGGCCCGGCAGAGCCAGGCGGTGACGGCGATTGCGGCTTCGGTCGGGCCGTAGAGGTGCAGCAGGTCGGCGTTGAAGATGTCAAAGAATCGCCGCTTGAGGGCGATCGGGAGCGTTTCCGCGCCGCACATCAGCAGGCGCAACGAGTTGCATTGCCGGGCTGCGGGCTCTCTGAGAACACGATCGAGCATGGTCGGCACGAAGTGGGTGATCGTGATGCCGGCATCGCGCATCAGGGCGCAGAGGTACTCCGGGTCCATCTCGCCGCCGGGCCGGGCCAGCACGAGTCGGCTGCCGGCGATGAGGGGCCAGATGAGTTCCTTGACGCTGACGTCAAAGGAGAAGCTGGTCTTCTGGAGCAGGCGGTCCTCTGGGGTCAGCGGCCACTGATCCTGCATCCACAGGAGGTTGTTGGCGATGGCGCGGTGGTCGGTGGCGACGGCCTTGGGGCGGCCGGTGGAGCCCGAGGTGTTGATGACGTAGGAGAGGTTGTCGGCGGTCACGCCGGTCTGCGGCGGAGTCTCGGGGAGGGTGCGAGTGTGCGAGTCGAAGTGCGAGAGGGGAATCAGCGTGAAGGCAGCGTCGAAGAGATTGAGAAAGCGGTCGTCACAGAGCACGATGCGGGTCTGCGTGTCGGTCAGCAGGTCCGCCAGGCGGGCGCGGGGATAGGCGGGGTCGAGGGGCACGTAGGCAGCGCCGGCCTTCCAGACGGCGAGGACCGCCAGCGGCATCTCGAGGCAGCGCTCCATGCAGATGCCGACGACGTCATCGGGCTTCACGCCGTGCTCACGCAGGAGATGCGCGAGGCGATTGGCGCGGCGATCCAGCTCGCCGTAAGTAAGCGTCATTCCCTCAAACTCAACGGCGATGTGGTCGGGGAGGCGTACGGCGACATCCTCAACGTGCTGGTGCAGACAGCGGTCGAAGGGATAGGGCTTGGCGTTGTCGTTGAAGTCGATGAGAATCCGCCGACGCTCTTGCGCGTCGAGCAAAGGAATCGACCAGAGCGGAGCGGAGGGGTCGGCCGCTGCCTCGGCCGAGTAGAGCCGGAAGGAGGCAAGCAACGCCTGGGCGTCGGCGGGGCTGAGTCGGGAAGCGTCGAAGGCGAGGGTGAGCGTCTCGGAGTTGTCGAGAATCCACTCGCAGACGGCCCCTTGCGGCAGGGGGCGATCGACCGGGCCCTCGAGTGAGAGTGTGATCGGAAAGATGGTGGGGTCCTCGCCGCGCCCGAGGCGCTGCGAGAGGCCCGGCGTCCGGGCGATGAGGTCCCTTCGGAAGGGCGGAGTGTGACGCTGCGTGTCGATGGATTCGGCCAATGCCGGCAGCAGTTCGTGCAGCGATGTCTCGGGGTCGATGAGGAGCCGAAGCGGAGTCACCGAAGCCAGCAAGGAAACCTTCGGACACTCGCGGCAAAACCCGAGGTCGAACTCACGCCGGTCGCCGATGCGGGCGAAGAAGGCGGCAATGAGCGCGGCCTGGCCGCAGGGGTGACCGGTGATGAGGTCCCGCACCGGGGCGAGCGACACCGAGAGCGTTTGGCGCTGCACACCGGCGACGACGGCCGAGCGCAGCGGCATCGGGCACTCCAGCGGCTGCGACTCCTCCAGCCGCTGCCGCCAGAGCCGTTCAACGGGCGCAGCGCGTCGGGACTCATCAAGGAGCCGATTGATCTCCTCGCGACCGAGTCGGGGCAGGACATCGCCCACTTGAATCCCCAGCGCGGAGAGCAGGGCCGGCACGTCGGCGCGTCGACCGTCCTCGTGGCGCAACGCGGAGAAGCGGACGGCGCTGTCGGCCACAGCCAGAGTGAGCGTGTTATGGTCGGCTCCGAGAATCGTGCCGGGAGGGTGGTCGGATGAATCAGTCTCAATTTCGGCCCGCATCGGAAGGAGGAAGACCATCGCTTTGGAGCCGGCGGTTCCGAGAGCGATCCGCGCCGACGCAAAGGTGTTCTCCGCACCGTCAATGCCCAATGCGGAGACGACGGCCTGGCAGGAGGAGGCTGGCCGATGGAGATCGATCAGCCCGGCATCGGGGGGCGGTTCATCGGTCTCGTGGAAACGCGAGTCGTAGGGAGTCACGGCATCGGCGGCGGCCGCGTCGGCGGCGAGTCGATCCAGCAGCGAGGCGAAGAGAACCAGTCCCTCATCGAAGCAGCGCGTCGCCAGGGCGCGGGCGTCGAGACCGGCTTCGAGATCGAAACGCTTCTCGGCAACCGCACCCGCAAAGCCCGTCGGGCCCTGCTTCAGCCAGCAGATGCCGTGCTGCGGCACCTGCGTGAGGATCGCCCAGGCCGGAGCGTGCCAGCCGATGTGCCCGCCGCAGGCCGGGCCGTCCTGGAATCGAAGCGCTGCGTGATTAATGCGCGGCAGCGCGGCGGAGAGATCATCCTCGACCATCACGGCCGCGAGAAAGTCAACAGTGCCGCCGGTGTCGATCCACTCCTGCATCGTGGCGTATCGCGGCAGGCCGGAGGCGTCGGCGAATTCGTGCAGACGCACATCCTCGGAGATGACGGCGGCGATCGGATGCTCCCGCTGCAGCAGGATGCGGCCGCACTCGACAAGGAAGGCGCCCCGGCCGGCCAGTGCCCAGACGTCCTTGCTGCGCGCCGATGTAGTAGAGGGGTGATCGTTCATCTCTGCGTGGTCAACATTCAGGAGATGCAATCAACCAGGTGAACGGCGATTGAAGAGGAAACGGAAGGGGCAGCCGCCGGTGACGGGTTCGTTGGTGTCGGGCAGGAAATACTGCTGCCACTCGCGGTTGGCAGGGTCGCCGTAGGCGCCCAGGGCAGGGTGCGGCTCCATGCCGTTCCAGAGGCGCAGGGCGTTGCGGATGCGGTCACGAATGCGCCGGCCGTTGGGCGTTCCCCCCTCCATGCCGTCGAAGACGCTGCGCGGCTGGAAGAGCAGGACCAGACTCGGCCCGAGGTTGCGGCTTCGGCGGTTCCTGTAACTGGGAGAGGCGGCGAAGACAAACATTGCAACACCGTGGTAGGAGAACTCCCAGGTCGGGTCCTCCGGGTCGGGCGCGACGGAGCCGGGCCAGTCGGAGGAGTCATGTTCGTGCAGGTACTGGAGCGTTTCCCAGAAGAGCGAGCCGTACTCCTCGTGGGTTCGTTCCACGGGTTCGGGCTGGAAGAAGGCCGCCAAGGCGTGCCGGCGGGCGCGATTGTCTTCGGAGATTGTCAGGAAGGTCCGCAGGGCGTCGGGGAGGTCGTCGAGCCGACGATCTTCGACGAATGTGTACATCATGTCGCCCCGGGCCTCGGTGATGGAGCCCAGGTAGCAGGGATAGGCCGGATCAAGCACATCGCGGCGATAACGACTGATGGAATCGACGAGCCAGGGAGGGGGCGTGATGGTGCCGAGCCGGCTGCCGAGAAGCAGGCGGGACTGAATCCAGTCAGTAATGTTGATCTCTGCCTGCAGCACCGCGGGTCTCTTCCACGTCTTCGAGGGGCCGTCTCAGGTCGCTCCGACGACCTGGTTCATGATCTCAGGAGTGATGATCGGCTGGTGATAGGTGCAGGATTCTGTGAGAATCGTCGAACCGTGCAGACGGAAGCGCGGGACGAGGAATCGGTCGCCCTCGTTGAAGACAAACGAGTTCCCATAAGCGTTCCAGAACTCCATCGTGCCCGATTCGATGACGATGAGGCGATCCTCCGTGTGCACGTGCGTCGTCGAACACATTTCGCGCGGTTCGACGAAGGTTTCGAGGTCCACCTCAATGCTGTTGCTCTCCAGATGATCGGAGAGTTGGCGGGCGAGCGTCAGGTACTCCTCGAAGTTATCGGCGAACCTGATCTGCTCGTGGAAGTCCTCCTCGGCCAGGTCCCACAGGCGGGCCATCCGGTCCCATCCGGCCAGCACCCGACCCGCGGCATCCGGCTCAAGCCGCGAGAGCAGCGGCTGAACCACGTCGGCGAATCCTCCCGGTCCGGAGTCGAGATCGACCCGGGCCGCCTGCGTAAGCCAGCGAACATCGCTGCCGGTGCCGATCGCGTTGGCGATCGACCCGGCCCAGCGCGGGGCGAAGGCGGCGAAGTGGACCCGCTCGCAGAGCCACGCGCCGATGAATTCCGGCAAGCGGTTGTGGTGGCGGCCGAGACTGTGCAGGAAGGTCGTCACGGCCATGGCGCTGGTGAGATAGAACTGCCAGTGGGCGTGCAGGTGCTCATTGAGGCCGCAGGATCGCAGCAGGGCGCGGCGTCCTTCGCCGCCGGCGGCCTCGACGATTCCGAGACTCCGGTCCGACATCGCCCACTTCATCATCGCCTGCTGAGCCGGGCCGAATTCTCCGAAGAGTCCTCGGCAGAGGGCGGCGGGACGGCTGGCCCCGGCGCCGGCCAGTTGAATCGCAAACATCCGGGCTGCCCGGGCGCGATCGTGGGCTCCCTCGACGGCGGCGCACATCCGGCAGGGCCGGGCACGCATCGCCTCTGCCCGCTTGAGGATTTCAACCCGAAGAGCCGCCCCGTTCCCGACGCCGGCCCCGGCAGGAATCTCGTCCTCAAGGAACCCGAAGACAAAGGATTCCAGGTGCGGCCGGGCGGTTTCCCCGGTAATGCGGGCCTCATCGCCGTAGAAGGCGCGGCCGTCGTCGGCGACGACCGGTGCAGAGCCGGATTCGGCGAGGTAGGTGTAGTCAGACTCGTAGACGTTCAACAGCAGGCGGTGGGAGAGCAGGCCGCCGAGGTCGAGCATCGTCTGCGCGGTCAGCGGCTTCTCGAAATGGACCATTTCGTCGAAGTCTTCAGGCCGAACCGGGCGACGAAAGGGGTTGTCGGCGTTCTCCAGTTCGCTGGCCTGGGCGCTTCGATAGGCGTTGACGCGGGCGGCGCGCATGACGACCTCACGCATCGACGCACTCTTCTCTCCGTCCTTCACTGCACTGCCTTTCGCTGAACAGACTTGATGACCCGGACTCGCAGACGTGACGGCAACCGCAGCGCACGGCGAGACCGCCGCTTCCAGCCACCGCACGACCGCATGATTACGAAACTCTCTCTCAACGACAATCGGGGCATCGGGGCCCTGTGCGTCCCGCGTCAGAGCGGGGATTTCACCCCGAAGACAATACACAAAACCCCTCGATCCGGCAATCCCTCTCCAGGCATCCGTCGCCCAAGCCGGGCAGTTTCGAGGCACGGACCCTTGATCGTCCCCGAGCGAGTGCCGGCCCCGTATCCTTCCGCACCCCCGATGGAAGCCCACAGGCCCAATTTCTTCATCATCGGCGCCCCCAAGTGCGGGACGACCTCGCTCTATTCCCACCTCGCCCAGCACCCCGATGTTTTTCTGCCCCCCCTGGCCTATGAGCCCAACTACTTCATCCGCAACGAGCCCATTGCCACGAAGTTCACCATAAGAGACCGCGAGGAGTACCTCCGCCAGTTCGCCTCCGCCGGCGATGCCCGCCGCATCGGCGAACGATCCGTCTCCTACCTCTACAGCGAATCGGCCGCCCGGGAGATCGCCTCCCTGGGCGATGACGTGCGGGCCCTGGTGATGCTGCGCCACCCCGTTGAGCAGATGCACTCCCTCCACTGGGTCTGCGTGCAGTCGCTCAACGACGATCTTCTGGACTTCCGCGAGGCCCTTGATGCCGAGGCCGACCGCGCGGCCGGGCGGCGCATTCCCGCCTCCGCGGGCCGGCCCTTCATCCTCCGCTATCGCCACATCGCCTCCACGGCCGCGCCGCTGGCGGCGTGGATGACCATCCTCGGCCGGGAGCGGCTGCACGTCGAGATTCTCGATGACTACGCGGCCGATCCCGCCGGCCGCTTCGCTGAAGTCTGCCGATTCCTCGACATCTCGCCCGAAGCCGCCGTCGACTTCTCCCGGCAGAACGAAGCGCCCGTCGCCGCCGGGCTCGGGATGCGACGGTTTCTTGCCGCCAACCCCTGGGTGCGGTCGCTGGCGCGGAGCGTGCTGCCGCAGTCGGCCCGGAAGTCGATTGCCGGCTCAGCCATGAAGATGACGGCGCGGAAGCGCACGCCGCTTGACCCCTCGCTGCGGGCTGAACTTCTCCGCGAGATGGAGCCGGAGATCGCCGCGCTGGAATCGCTCCTTGATCGCGATCTATCCCTGTGGAGGCGAACGTCGTGATCAAGGGCCTCCTCCGCGCTGCGTATGCAAAGACCCCCTACTCCGTCCGTTATGCCTACGGCACGATGTGGCGTTTGCGCGGAAGCATCAGCCGCCTTCGCCACAACGAGGCGGAGGTTGATCGCACCCTCGACTCCATCGGGATGTTCTACCTGCTGGGAAGCGGGCGCTGCGGCACGATGATCCTCAGCACACTGCTCGGGCTCGATACCGAGTCCGTCGTTCTGCACGAGCCCTTTGGCCACTCCGATGTCCACGTCCGCCGGCAGTGCAAGCAGGACCGCGAGTTTGCCGTGCGCTATCTCGATCACTATCGAAAGTTCGAGATGTATCGCCGCATCCGCGAGCATCCCGGGGTGATTCGATACGGCGAAGTTTCCTCCCGACCGCGAACGCTCGGGGCGGCCTTTGCGGCGAGGTGGCCGCAGTCGCGGATCTTCATATTAGTTCGAAACGGGCGCGACACGGTCGCCTCGGCCCTGAATCGCCACGCCCGGCTGCACCCGGAGATGCCGCTTGAAGGCACGACCCCTTACGGCGCCAGCCACCCGGTTCCCGGTGATCCGGACTTCGAACGCTGGCCGACGATGACGCCCTTTGAGCGGATGTGCTGGTGGTGGGCGGATGTCTACCGCACGCTGCTGGCGCAGGTTCCCGATGCACCGGTGATTCGCTACGAGGCGGCGGTCGGGGAGTGGGACTATTTCCGCACGATGCTGGTCGAGCCGCTGGGCCTTGAGATTGAGGAATCGGCGTGGCGGGAGGCGGTGAGCCGGCGCTCTGAGAATGCGGCGGAGGTGTATCTCTCGGCCCGGGCGGAGGAGTGGAGCGAGGTGGAACGGCTGGTTTTCGAGCGGCAGTGCGGGGAGATCATGGCGGCGATGGGGTATGAGTGA
>CAZPFK010000004.1:69016-77642 GCA_964585855.1 uncultured Vicinamibacteraceae bacterium | reverse complement strand
GGAGAATCTCCGCCCGCGCTGGAGGTTCTCCGATGAGATGGGAGCACCTCCGACGTCGAGGGAGAACCTCCGATGGGAAGGGAGGATCTGCGGTGGGAAGGGAGGATCACCGGTGGGCCGGCGCGCTAATATTGGCATATGGCAGATTCCAATGAACCGCGGTCGATCGGCGATGCTGGCGAAGATTTCGTCCAGTCGCTCTGCTCTCTCCCGTTTGGGAAGGACTTCCTGTTTCGCGGGCAGAACTATCGTAGCAAGAACGGTCCTGTGGAACTGTGCGACCTGCTCCTTCTACTGGATGACACTGCAATCCTCATGGAGGTCAAGACTGCTGACCGCGAATTGAAGCATAACCGGACCGATGAAGAATGGTGCCAATGGGCCGACAAGCGGCTAGAGAAGACCATCAACCAGATTGAGCGTGGATGTAACGCCATTCTGAGCGGTCAGGTCAAGACCATCAAGAACAGCCGGCAAGGGCGGGTCGCAGTAGACCCAACCAGAATCAAACACATCTTTGGGGTTGCAGTCGTAGATCACCCCGCACTCGTCAAGTTGGGCCATGCACCATCGATATCTGTTGACCGCCGCGATGTGAGTGTCCTAACAACCACACACGAAGAACTCCAGCATATTCTCATTGAACTATCGACGCCTGGAGACTTTGTTGACTTTCTGCAGGCCAGAGAAGCATACTTCGCTAAGAATATGATGCTCGGTATCAGCGAACTGGACTTGCTGGCTGCCTACAAGCGAGATCCTCTCGAGTTCAATCGGTGTGTTGAGCAGTGCGACATGTTCGTGATTGACAAAGGGTTGTGGTCAGACTTTGAGAAACTCGAGGCGAGGCGCAACAGAGCAGCTCTTGACCAGTGGTCTTATGCGGTGGATTACATGCTTGACCATTTGCACGAGTCTCGACATGCGAAATTGCCGAAGCTCGAGGAGATTGCTGTTCAAATGGGGCAGCCATCAGATGCCGCGAATAGATATGTGGAAATCGCAGCGGAAATTGCTCGCATTCGACGGATCGACCGGCGTCAGATTGGAAACAAACTGTTGGACAAGAGCAAGAAGTGCATAGAACAGAAGCGTGACCGCTGGTTTGGAGTGGCTCCCGGAATGCACGCGTCCTCTGCATTTGTTTTCCTTGTATCAACTGACAACAGGGTGAATCGGATGAAGTCCCTCCTGACAGCAACATGGGGGGGCAAACTATTTATGAATGTTCAAAGGATCATCGGGATAGCCACTGAACCGATCACTGGCGGCTACGGATTCAGTCTCGATGCTTTCATGATCGACAGTGATCCGACAGATGATCGTAAGAATTTTCCGGTAGAGATACAGACGCAACTCGAAGCGCAGTTCGGAGTTACAAAGAAGGCAGATGATACTGAATTCAGGGGACGCTCAGAGTAACTAATGCCCATTCAATCGAGAGTTCTCTCACTGACTTTACGGGCTTGTCGGAACGGCCGGCACAGAGGCCGGCCGCTACTGGTCAGACTGGATGCCCGCCATCGCGGGCATGACGGAGTTGCTGAGAGCCCCCTCCCCGGCCCTCCCCCGCAAGCGAGGGAGGGGGTAGAACACGGTCCGCACGGCGGACCCTACGAATCGCACAGGCAAGCCACCTGGTGGGATGCGCTTCGCTTATCCCACCCTACCGCGCGGTCCGCATGGCGGACCCTACTCGACTATTCCTGCAAACCGGGCGCAAAACCGCGGCGCATGGTGTTCTCGGTGATGGCGCGGGGGACGGTGAAGTGGTAGAGGTATTCGGAGCCGCCGGCCTTGGTTCCTCCGCCGGACATGCCGAAGCCGCCGAAGGGCTGTCGGCCCACGAGGGCGCCGGTGATGCCGCGATTGAGGTAGAGGTTGCCGACGCGGAACTCTCGACGCGCCCGTTCGAGGTGCGTGGGTTTGCGGCTGAAGAGGCCGCCGGTCAACTTATATTCGCTGCTGTTTGCAAGTTCGAGGGCCTGGTCGAAGGAGTCAACCTTTGTGACCGCGAGGACCGGGCCGAAGATTTCTTCACGCATGATGCGGGCGTTGTGGGGAACATCGGCGAAGATGTGCGGGGCAATGTAATCACGGCCCGGTGCGAGCGTTGCGGGATCGGGGAGGTCCATGGCCAGCGCGAGGCGGGCTTCGGACTTGCCGATTTCGATGTATTTATTGATGGACTCCCAGGCCTTGCGGTCGATGACGGGGCCGATGTCGGTTCCGGGGTCGAGGGGGTTGCCGATTTTCAGGGCGCGGGTGGCTTCGACGAGACGTGTGAGGAAGAGGTCGTAGTTGCTGGCGTGGACGATGACGCGCGAGCAGGCGGAGCACTTCTGCCCCTGGAAGCCGAAGGCCGATTGCCGCACGGCGAGGACGGCCTCATCGAGGTCGGCGGAGGCGTCGATGATCAGGGCATTCTTGCCGCCCATCTCGCAGACGACGTGTTTGACGTGGGTCTGTTCCGGGGGCGTGATGCCTGCGGACTGGTAGATGTTGAGGCCGACCTGTTTGGAGCCGGTGAAGGCGATCAGCGCGGTGCGGGGGTCGTTGACGAGGCGGGCGCCGACGGTGCGTCCCGAGCCGGGGACGAAGTGGAGGATGTTTTTGGGTACGCCTGCTTCGATGAGGATGTCGTAGACGATTTGTGCGATGCCGGGGGTGAGTTCTGCGGGCTTCATGATGGTGGGGTTGCCGCAGACGAGCGAGGCGACGGTCATGCCGGTGAGGATGGCCATGGGGAAGTTCCACGGCGCGATGACGACGGTGATGCCGCGCGGCTCGTGGAACTGCTGGTCGAGTTCGCCGACGAAACGGCCGAGGCGCTGCGGTCGGAAGAGGGGGACAGCGCAGCGGGCGTAGTACTCGCAGAAGTCGATGGATTCGCAGACATCGGCGTCGGCCTCTCGCCAGGTCTTGCCGGCTTCGCGGATCATGACGCCGGCGAGTTCATCGCGTCGTTTGCGCATGATGGCGGCGGCATCGCAGAGGATTTGCGCGCGTTTGAGGATGTCGGTGTCACGCCAGGCGGGGAAGCCCTGCTGGCAGGCGGAAAGGGCGGCGTCGGCGTCTTTCTCGGTGGCGGTGAAGGGCACTTGCGGGACTTTGGCATCGGCGATGCTGCGGGCGAAGCGATCGCGGACATCGGCGAAGGCGAAGTTGCGCAGGGCCTCGGTGTAGAAGGGCAGGCCGTCGGCGAGGCCTTCGATTGCGGGGGAGAGGGCGTGGCGGCGCGCGGCCTGTTGCGTGGTGGGGGGGTTGTCGGGCTGAGTGAGTCGGCTGCGGGGATCGGCGAGGAGGTCCTGCGGGGAGAGGGTGCTGTCGGAACTGGCCAGCAGCCAGGATTCGTTGGAGGTGTTTTCGAGGAGGCGGCGGACGAGGTAGGCCATGCCGGGGAGCATCTCGCCGACGGGGACGTATTCGCGGAGTCGCAGGCCGAGCTCGATGGCGGCTTCCTTGAGGTTGTCGCCCATGCCGTGGAGCATCTGCAGTTCGAGGGCGTTGTCGGGCAGGTCGAGTGTGCGCAGGGTGGCCAGTGAGTGGGCGATGGAGCGGACGTTGTGGGAGCCCAGCGCGAGTTTCACGCCGCCCTCACCTGCCGAGCGCGGTGTGCTGTTGAGGAACAGGGCGGCCATGTCTTCGAAGCAGGCGTCGGAGGAGGGCTTCTTCGACCAGACGGGAGTCTCCCAGCCCATTTCTTCCGCGCGGATGGTTTCGTAATCCCAGTACGCGCCTTTGACGAGGCGGACGGTGACCTGCCGGCCCGACTTCTTTGACCACTCGATGATGCGCCTGGCATCGTCGCGGCCGGAACGGAGGTAGGCCTGCATGGCGAGGCCGGCCTTGAAGTCGTAGCGTTCGCAGCAGGCCATGAAGAGTTCGAGGGTGAGGTCCTTGAGACTGAACTGCTCCATGTCGAAGTTGATGAAGACGTTGTGCTTGGCGGCTGCTTCGAGGATGGGGCCGATGCGTTCGATGAGTGCATCGATCGATCCCTGGGTGTTGATGGGATCGGTCATGGAGTAGAGCGAAGAGATCTTGATGGAGACGTTGGTGCGCGGGATGGGGCCGAGGTGGTCTGATTCGAGTCGGGGGTTGGCCTTCCAGGCGTTGACGTCAGTGGGGAGGTTGGTGACCAGGTCGAGGTAGCGTTCCTGGTAGTCTTTTGCTTCGGCTTCAGAGACGCAGGCCTCACCGAGGAGGTCGACGCTGAAGGCGAGGCCGCGATCCCAGAGTTTGCGGAGGTTGGGGAGTGCGTCGCGGGCGTCGGTGCCGGCGATGTAGACACCGGCCATGCCCTTGATGCCGGTGCGGATGGAGGCGGCGGCGGCGCCCTTGGCGATGGCCCCGGCTTTGAAGAGGGTGGAGATGAGTTGCGGGGGCTTGACGCCGGGCTGGTTCATGTAGTCGCGGAGGTGGTCGTAGATCTCCTCCGAGGAGCGGAGCATGGGGAAGCAGTCGACGTAGCGGAACATCTGCACCTTGAACTCGGGGTCGCTGGTGGCCCAGTTCATGATGGTCTCGGCCCATCCGCCGCCTGCGGCTCCGCCCTTGTGTTTGCGGGAGCGGGCCAGGAAGTCGGAGCCGATCTCGAGGATGCGGGCGTTGAGGCCGGCGTCGAGGGCGTGTGTGGGGGGGGCGGCATGGCGCGGCGCGGAGACGGCGACGGGGGCGGCCTCTGCGGGGCGGTTCTTGCGGCTGCGGGAAAAAATGGACATGGAATCTCCGCTTTCTGGCATTGTCTGGGCGGGCTGAATCGGGCTTTTGCCCGGGAACGACAATGATAGTCGTTCGACGTTGCCGCGCCGGGAGTGCGGGCGAACCGTGGCCGGGCATTCGCGTAGAATCAAAGGTCCATGCCAACGCTGGTTCCCATTGATTTCAGCAAGCCCTTCGGCCTCTTTCCGCTGGCCGATGTCTGTCTGCTGCCGCACGCCTCCTCGAAGCTGAACATTTTCGAGCCGCGGTATGTGCAGATGATCACCGAGGCGCTGGAGGGGACGAAGCAGTTTGCGATGGCGTCGTTTGCCGGGGACGCCTGGAGGCGTGAATACCACGGCAACCCGCCGATCCGGCCGGTCGTCTGCGTCGTTCAGATCGAGCAGCACCAGCGTGCGGCCCACGGAGGATTTGTCATTGCCATTCAGGGCATCTGCCGGGCGCGAATCGTGGAGGAGGAGCTCCCCGACCCGCCGCGGCTCTATCGCCGGGCGCACCTGGCTCCGCTGGAATCGCACCCGGAGACCTACGAGATGGAGCTTTCGGGCTGGCGGGACCGCGTGCGGGAACTGCTCGGCGGTGAGAATCTGTCCCGGCTGCGCCTGCAGCCGACGGTGCTGGAGTGGTTTGATTCCGACGAGATTCCCTCGCACGTCCTGCTGGAGATGGTGGGCTTCTTCCTCGTGACCTCGGCGACGGACCTTGAGACCCGCTACCAGTTGCTCAGCGAGGCCGACGTGCGCGAGCGTGCCGCCTTCACGGAACGGGGCCTGCGCAAACTTGATCACGCCATCGAGATGGTGGCCGACCAGGTCTCCGACTGGCCCAAGGGCCTCTCCTGGAACTGAGCGGCAGCCGTGCTCAACCCGCGCTGATCGCGCTATCGTCGAGGGACGAACCGGCGCAAGGATGAGGCGGTGTCAGATCACTTTACAGGGCTGGACTGGGCGGTTGTGGGCGGATATGGCCTGCTGCTGCTGCTGAGCGGCATCTGGGTCTCGCGACGCAAGCAGCGGAGCACCGAGGATTACTTCCTCGGCGGTCGATCCATGCCCGTCTGGGCTGTTGCCGTCTCGGTGCTCGCAACATCGCTCTCGGCGGCGACCTTCATCGGCGGGCCGCAGCAGTCGTATGCCGGCAACCTGACGTACCTCTCCTCCAACATCGGGATGATTCTCGGGGCGGTCGTCGTCGCTTCGGTGTTTGTGCCGGTCTTCTACAAGCAGCGCGTCGGAACGGTGTACGAGTTGCTTGAGACCCGCTTCGGCCCCCGGGCGCGAACGGCGACCAGCGCGATGTACATGCTCGGGCGGATCTTTGCAAGCGGGGCACGGGTCTACATCGCCGCCCTGCCGCTGGCGCTGATTCTCTTCTGGCAGCCCGAGCTGAGCAGGGAACTGGAACCGCAGCACCTCATCATCGGCATCTCCGCGATGGTTGTCGTCGGGATCATCTACACGCTTGTCGGCGGCATCGCTTCGGTGATCTGGACTGATGTGCTGCAGACGGTCATCTTCGTCGGCGCGGCCGTCGCCGCCGCCTTGATTCTCTTGTCTCGCATTCCCGCCTCGCCCGGTGAGATCATCGAGGTACTCGCGCAGGCGGGAGAGGGCGGCGCGTCGAAGGTTGAGGTGCTCCGCACCGGGCTGAACATCTCTGAGACCTACACCATCTGGACCGCCCTCATCGGATTCACCATCTTCGGCATCGCCGCCTACGGGACCGATCAGGACCTCACTCAGCGCGTTCTCACCTGCCGAAGCGCGGTCAAAGGCAGTCGCTCGGTGCTGACGGCGATTGTCATCGGCCTGCCGGTCACGGCCCTCTTCATGCTCGTCGGGCTGCTGCTCTTTGTCTTCTATCAGCGCCCGGACGTGATGGGCGATGCCGCGCCGGACCTGGCAGCGCCGGCCGGTGAGAAGGTCTTCACCTGGTTTATCGTGCAGGAGATGCCTCCGGGAATCACGGGGTTGATGATTGCGGGGCTCTTTGCGGCGGGACTTTCGACGCTCAATTCTGCCCTCAACGCGATGAGCTCGACGCTCATTTCTGACGTGTACCGGAAGGTGCGGCCCGACCGCAGCGAGAAGCACTATGTGAACGCCGGTCGCCTTGCCGTTGTCGGCTGGGGGATCGTTCTGGGCCTCTTTGCAATCGGCTGTGTGTTCTGGCGTCGGGCCGTCGGCCAGACGCTGATCGATTTCGCCCTTGAAGTCATGACCTTCGCCTACGCGGGACTGGCCGCCGTCTTCCTGACGGCCATGCTGACCCGGCGCGGAAGCGAACGCTCCGTTATCGCGGGGCTGATCGTCGGATTCTTCAGTGTGGCCGGCCTCTCCGTGCTCAACGCCAGGGCCTCTTCTGCTCCTGCGGGCAGCGTGCTGGCCGACTGGCAGGTCGCCTTCCCGTGGCAACTGACCATCGGAACCGCACTGGCGATGGCAGTCTGCTGTCTCGGTCGGCCCAGGGAGGCGGGAACGTGAGCCAGGTCAGCGTATTGCCTCTGACGCCTCGGCCGCGGGTCGTGCGGATCACCGGTCCCTCCATCCTGTTGCGGGCGTCGGATGCGATCGTCCGGGAGGAGTCGGTCGGCGATGCCCCAGCGCAGACGATTGCCGGGCAGCGATACCGCATGAGCGTCTCGGCCGGTCGTGCGGGAGAGGCCGTCGTGCGCATCGAGGCCGGAGGCACTTCCGGGTTGCACTATGCGCGCACAACCGCTGCGCAACTCCAGCGCCTGAGACCCGACATGCTGCCCGCCGTTGAGATCGAGGATGAGCCGGCCTTTGCCGTTCGCGGAGTCATGCTGGATATCTCGCGGGATCGCGTGCCGACGATGGCGCACCTGCGGGAGGTTGTCACGCTGCTGGCAGGATTGAAGATCAATCATCTTCAGCTTTACACCGAACACACCTTCGCCTACGCCGGCCATGAGCGCGTCTGGCAGGGGTGGTCGCCGATGACGCCCGACGAGATCCGCACGCTCGTCCGATGGTGTGCCGATGCCGGGATCGAACTGGCGGCCAATCAGAACTGCTTCGGCCATCTCAGCCGCTGGTTCGCCCATGAGCCCTATCGGCGGCTTGCCGAAACGCTCGAGCCGTGGACCTTCGGCGACACGGGGGTCATCGTGCGCGAGCCGTACAGTCTCTGCCCTTCCGATCCCGGATCGATCGCGCTGATCGGTGATCTGCTCTCGCAGCTGCTGCCCTGCTTCACCTCGAAGCGAGTCAACATTGGTTGCGACGAAACCTTCGATGTCGGTCAGGGGCGTTCACGGGATGAGGTGGCGCGACGCGGGTTTCCCGCTGTCTACTTCGACTTCGTCGATCAGGTCTTCGATCTGGTTCGCAACGCCGAACGCACGCCCATGTTCTGGGCCGACATGGCACTGTCCCATCCGGAATCGATCAACCGGATTCCTCCGGAGGTGATCTCCCTCGCCTGGGGGTACGAGCCGGACAGCGACTTCGCAGAATGGGGCCGGGTGCTCTCGCAGGCGGGGAGGCCCTTCTGGGTTGTTCCCGGGACGAGTTCCTGGCGTGCAATCACCGGGCGGACGGCTGAACGTCGCGAGAACCTCCGTCGCGCTGCCTCGGCAGGAGAGATCTATGGAGCCGGCGGTTTCATGGTTGCCGACTGGGGCGATCTCGGTCATCGGCAGCAGTGGCCGGTCTCACTGATCGGTCTGGCCGAGGGCGCCGCTGTTGCGTGGGAGGGTCAGCGGTGGGGGCCTGATCCTGAAGCGCTTGATGCGCAGGTTTTCGGCTCATCCGGCATTGCCGAGTGGCTGGAAGAACTCGGGGATGCCGATCGCTCCCTGCGGCAGTCGGACGGTCGAAGCGATCGCCGTCTGACCAATGCGACCGCCCTCTTTGTTGACAGGCACGATCCGCCTGAT
>CAZPFK010000004.1:34475-68916 GCA_964585855.1 uncultured Vicinamibacteraceae bacterium | reverse complement strand
GTCGATGTCGCGCTGATGCGCATCAGCGGCAGCGGTCTTTCGATGAAGGCCGAGTTTCTGCGCGGGGCGGGTGTCGCTTTTGCCGCCTGGGCTGAGGATCTTCGCCGACTGGCGCGCGGTGAAGCGGTGACGGCTGAAGCGGTCTGTCGCCTTCGCCGCGCCCTTGCAGCCGAGCATGAGGCGGCCGTCGCCCGCCTTATCCACGAGGATGATCGCATCGATCTCATTGCCGCCCACGGCCAGACCGTTTTCCACCGACCGCCCCTCTCCTGGCAGCTCTTCGAGGCGGCCGGACTCGCTCGAACCTTCGGCGTGCCGGTGGTGACTGATCTCCGCGCGGCCGACCTTGCAGCCGGCGGCCAGGGCGCGCCGATTACGCCGATTGCCGACTGGGTTCTCTTTCGCAGCCCGGATGCCCGGCGCGCCATCGTCAATCTCGGCGGCTACTGCAACGTCACGCTCCTGCCCGCAGCGGGCCGCGAACTTTCTCCGCAGGAGGCGGAGGAGTCGCTGGAACGAATCGAAGCGCGCGATGTCTGCGCCTGCAACCAGGTGCTTAACGCCGCCGCACTCGCCGCACTCGGTCAGCCGATTGATCTTGACGGCCGAACCGCCCTCACGGGCACCACGCAGATGGAAGCCGGCCGCGAGTTGCTCGCCCATCTGAATGCCCAGTTCGATGCCCGGCGCTCCCTCGGCAGCGGGGATGAACTCGCCGCCTGGGTGCAGCGATGGACCGGCCGGCTCTCCGGCCCCGACCTGCTGCGCACAACCTGTGCTGCCGTCGCCGAGGCGGTCATCGCCTCGACGGCCGGGGCTGATGAGGTCTATCTGGCCGGCGGGTCGGTCCGCAATGAGGCGCTTGTCCGTGAGATCGCCGAGAGTTGCCCGGCGCCGGTCCTGGCCGTCAACGCGCTCGGTGTGCCAGCCGAGTACCGTGAGGCGGCCGAGATGGCCGTGCTGGGCGCTCTTGCAGCTGATGGTGTCTCCATCACACTGCGGCAGGTCACGGGATTTGAAGGAAGGGCCGGCCGCGCCGGTAGCTGGGTTTATCCATGAGCGATTCCGTCGGCCACAACATCCCCGACCGCTCCGGCATTCTCACTGAACAGCGCCATCCCCGCTCCATGCATCTGCACCGCTGCACCGCGGCCGAGTGCATCGCGCTGATTCAGGAGGAGGATGTAACGGTCGCCGCTGCCGTGGCCGCAGCCCGATCGTCGATTGTCGACTTTGTCTCGCGTGCGGAATCGGGATTTCTTCGAGGCGGGCGACTCATCTACTTCGGCGCCGGGACCTCGGGCCGACTCGGGGTGCTCGATGCCTCCGAAGCCCCGCCGACGTTCCAGGTCGCTCCTGATCGCATCATCGGCATCATCGCGGGGGGAGATGCCTCGTTGCGACGAAGTAGCGAGGGCAGGGAGGATGATCCCGAGGGGGCCGTTGCGGAGTTCCTGCGCCTCGATCTGAGTGCAGACGACGCCGTTCTCGGAATCGCCACAGGAGGTACGACGCCGTACGTCCTCGGCGGGCTGGCCTGGCTGAAGCAGCAGCGCCTGGGGTGCCTCACCGGCCTGCTCTGCTGCACCGCTCCGCCGCCGGAGACGCAGGCCGATGTGGTCATCTGCGTTGAGACGGGGCCAGAAGTGCTGACCGGTTCAACCCGCATGAAGGCGGGCACGGCGACGAAGATGGTGCTCAACACGATCTCGACGACGCTGATGGTCCGCAGCGGCCGCGTCTACGAGAACCTGATGGTCGACCTTCGAGCCAGCAATGACAAGCTGCGTGACCGTGGGGCGCGAATCGTCTCGGTCCTCACAGGCCTCTCTCGCCAGGACGCCTTCACGCAGCTCAGTCGGGCCGGCGGCGAGGTCAAGACCGCCGTCGTGATGGCCCGGCTCGGGATCACGGCAGCCGACGCCCGAGCCCGCCTGGCCGATGCCGGGGGCCGCCTCGACCGGCTGATTGACGGGTAACCGGACAGACTCGATCGGAGGGCTCTGCCTCGAGGCCCCGTCCTGTGCTGGCAGACTCCCCAGCACGCGGGGAATACCCCGCCCGCCTCGCCGGTTTGTCTACGGCCCCCCCTCTGCCCCGAAACGTCCGGAAAGGACCCTCGATATGACCAGACGCCCGCGTTTGCTCTCCGTTGCCGCCCTCGTTGCATTGCAGGCTCCCGCATTCATCGCCGCCGCGCAGATGATGCGGTACGACGGCCAGCAGGTCGTCCGCATCCCCGATGCCTCCGCCCGCCTCATCACCCAGCTTGATGCAGCCGGCCTCGACATCTGGACGCACCGGCCCACCCCCGGTCTCCCGCTTGACGTCCGCGTCACCCCCCAGCAGAAGGCCGCCCTCGATGCTGAAGGCATCGCCTACGAGATCATGATCGAAGACGTTCAGGCGGCCGTTGACGCCGAACGCGGCGACGGGCAGAACATCGCCGGCGACTGGTTCTCCGATTACCGCAGCACGGCTGAGGTCTCCGCCTACATCGATCAACTCGTCGCCCTTCGTCCCGACATCGCCTCCCGCATCGAGCTTGGCGACAGTCTGCAGGGGCGCGACATCTCCGGCATCCGCATCAGCGGCCCGGGCAACGACAAACCCGCCTTCCTCATCAACGGCTGCCAGCACGCGCGGGAGTGGGTCGCCGTGATGACGCCGATGTACATCGCCGATCAGCTCATCCGGCAATACCAGGTTGATCCGGAGATCACCTCACTGGTCAACCGGGTCGAGTTCTTCATCGTCCCCATCGTCAACCCGGACGGGTACGAGTATTCCCGAACCTCCGATCGATTCTGGCGGAAGAATCGTCGCGGCGGGTACGGCGTGGACCTCAATCGAAACTGGTCGGTCGGCTGGGGCGGCTCCGGCTCCAGCGGGAATCAGAACAGCGAGATCTATCGCGGCACGGCTCCCTTCTCTGAGCCGGAGACGCAGCGCCTGCGCGACTTCATCGACGCCAACCCCAACATCGACGCCCACATCGACTTCCACTCCTACTCGCAACTGATTCTCCAGCCCTGGTCTTACACCGAGACGCTCCCGCCTGACCATGCCGAGTTCAACGCGCTCGGTTCGGACATGGCTGACGCCATTCACGATGTTCACAACGAGGTCTATGAGCATGGGCCGGGCGGTCGCATCCTCTACATCGCCTCCGGAACCGCGCCGGACTGGTCCTACGGTGAGCGCGATGCCATCGGTTTCACCATTGAACTCCGCGACACCGGGCAGTACGGCTTCGTCCTGCCGCGCAGCCAGATCGTTCCGACCGGCGAAGAGAATCTCGCGGGCGTCCTGGTCATGGCCGAACACATCGCGCCGGACATCTTCATGACCGTCGAGGCCGACGCCCTCTTCTGGGGCCAGGTCTCCGATGTACGCACCTTCAATGCTCCGCCCGGCGAGGAGGTCTTCTTCTACTGGACGCGCTTCGGTGAGGGCTCCACATTCATCCCCGGCCTCGGCGTCACGCTCGGGCTCGACAGCCCGGTGCTCGGCGGCTCGGAGATTGCCGACGCCTCCGGCCTCGCCACATTTTCCGTACGTCCCCCGAACCGACGCGGCGCTCTGGTGATCTGGATTCAGTCCGCCGTCGCCGGCGACACCTCCAACGTGCTCGTCACGCAGATCAACTGACGGCGGATCATTCCGGCACTTCCGTTCCCCCGGGGCCGGCTCTCCGCCCCGGGGGTTCTCTTTCCACGCCGCCCCGCCTTCCCCGACTATCATCCCCGATCATGACCACGCTGACACCGCTTGCCGCCGTTCTGGTGTTCTTCGCAACCATGCAGCCGCAGCCCGCACAGCCGCAGCGCTCCGTGCCCCCCGATGTCGATGATCCGGTCATCAACGTCTTCTACTGCACGCATTCTGCCGGCTATCAACACGAGGTGCTCCCCCTCACGCGGGAGATCATGGCCGGCCTCTCTGAGTCGCAGCCGTGGCTGAACGTGATCGTCTCCAACGACATCGCCGACCTCACGCCGGAACTCCTCGGAACGCTCGACGTCGTGATGTTCTACACGACCGGCGAACTGCCGATGACGCAGGAGCAGAAGGATGCGTTTGTGCGGTTCTGCGCCGACGGCGGCGGATTCGTCGGCGTCCACTCCGCCACTGACACCTTCTACCAGTGGCCCTGGTATGTGAACCTCGTCGGCGGCTCGTTCAACGGCCACCCCTGGCATGAGAACGTCGGCATCCTCTGCGAGCACACGGGGCATCCAACGACCGAGCCCCTCGGGTGTCCGCGCTTTGAGATTACCGACGAGATCTATACCTTCAAGGATGAAGCGACGGATCGCGAGATCCTCCTCCGTCTCGACAACGCCACCACGCGCGATGCCGACCCGGAGGCGACCTACGCCCTTGCATGGACCCGCGATGCCGCCGACGGACGGGTCTTCTACACCGCTCTCGGCCATCGCCCGGAGGTCTGGCAGGATGATCGCTTCATACAGCACCTTCTGGCCGGCATCCGCTGGGCGGCTGAAGGCGATCGTTGAGTCTCTGAACCCGCGATTCTCTTGGAAAGGCAGACACGAGTGACCAGGAACCCGGCGAGTCTCGCCGTCACATCCGTTGCCGCCCTCTCACTGCTCGCCTCGGTGCCGCTGCTCCTGCAACCGGAGGCCTCCGCCAGCGCCGTCGTTGATCTCGCCTCGATTGTCCGCATCGATGCCGACTCCGGAACGCCCGTTCCCGTCTCCGCGGCGCCGGGACACGATCTCGGCGAACGGCTGATCGCCGAGCTCAACTGCGTGGCTTGCCACACCGCCTCCGACGAGACAGTCGACCGCCTCATGCCCCGCACAGCGCCGCTGCTGGGCGATGTCGGTCGGCGTCTCAAGCCCTCCTGGATTCGAAAGTGGATCATCGCGCCGCATGAGATGAAGCCCGGGACGACGATGCCCAACCTCTTTACCAACCTCGAGCCGCAGATGCTCGACCGCGTCGCCGAGCCGATCACCCACTTCCTGGTTTCGCTGGGCGGTCCTGCAGCGGCCGAGGAGGAGATCGCGCAGCGCGACGTGGAATACGGCAAACTCCTCTATCATCAGTTGGGCTGCGTCTCCTGCCATGCCGCCTTCGAGGGCCACGACGTCTTTGAACCGGCCTACGTCGCCGAGGCACGCGATACCTACGAGGTGCTCGACAACGACAAGGCCACCGAGGTTCCCGTCTTCGAGGGCGACGTCGTTCCCCTCGCCTTCCTCGCACGAAAGACCACCGTCTCGCGGTTGACCGAGTTCCTCATAGACCCACTGGCGACGCACCCGGCCGGCCGGATGCCCTCGCTCAATCTCTCCGACACCGAGGCGCGCGCCATCGCCTCCTACCTGATTGAGACCGATCGCGCTCTCACCGGCGGAGGATTTGAAGAGCCGGACTTTGTTCTCGACCCCGCGAAGGTCGAGACCGGTCGGACGATGTTCGCCGCAATGGGCTGCGCGCACTGTCACGAGATGGGCCCCAACCGCACCGCGATCGAACCGATGGCGCGGCCCACGCCCATCCCCGACCTGAAGATCATCGAAGGCGCGGCAGACACCGGCTGCATCCAGGAGAACGTCCCTCCCGGCCTCGCCGATTACAACCTCCCGGCTGATCAGCGCGACGCGATCGCAGCCGCGCTGGCCGATGTTGATCGCCTCGCTCAGCCGCAGCAGCCGGAGGAGCGGATCGTCGCGACCATGAGCGCTCTCAACTGTTACGCCTGTCACGAGCGCGGGGGCCACGGCGGTCCCGAACCGCTGCGTCGCAACTACTTCGTCACGATTGCCGAAGCCGAGCTCGGCGATGAAGGTCGAATTCCGCCGCCGCTGACCGACGTCGGCGCCAAGCTCATGCCCGCCTGGCTCAACACGGTATTGCACGAGGGGGCCGAGGTTCGCCCCTACATGGCCACCCGCATGCCCGTCTTCGGGAGGGACAACCTCCATGGACTTGCCGATCACCTGCTCGATGTAGACGGCGCGCAACCTCTTGAGGAACTGATGGCGCCGATTCCCGGCTTCTCCGAGCAACTCGTACAGGACGGCCGGCGACTCACCGGCACCACCGGCTTTGCGTGCATTCAGTGCCACACCATCGCCGGGCGCGACTCCATCGGCGAGCCCGCCCTCGACCTCGCCACCAGCCACGAGCGTCTGCAGCCGAAGTGGTTCCGCAGCTACATGCACGATCCCGCCGCGCTGCGTCCCGGCACGCGGATGCCGCAGTATTGGCCGGAAGGTCAGGTCAATCCCTTCCCGGAGATTCAGGGCGGGGACCCCGACCGGCAGATTGACGCGCTCTGGGCGTATTACTCGTTGGGCAGCATCCTGCCGCTTCCCGAAGGGCTTCCCACGGGCGATGAGGGCTACGAACTCGTCGTCACCGACAAGCCGGTGTTTTTCCGCACGTTCATCGAAGGCGCGGGTGTGCGCGCCGTCGCCGTCGGCTACCCGGAGCGGGTCAACATCGCCTTCGACTCCGACCAGGTGCGTCTTGCGCTGGCCTGGCGCGGCCAGTTCCTCAGCGCTGCCGGCGCGTGGGCCGGTCGCGGAGGCCTGGCCACCGATCCGCTGGGTGAGGATGTCCTTCGTCTGCCCGACGGCCCGGCCTTCTCGCAGATGGAGAACCAGAACGCCCCCTGGCCCCGTCGCGGCGGGAAGGAGGGGGGATATCGCTCCTTCGGCTACCGACTCGATGCCGAGGATCGCCCGGCCTTCGGCTATCGCTACAACACCTTCAACGTCATCGAACAGCCCCTTCCGCTTGTGCGGCAGGGCGCTCCGGGTCTCACACGCTCCATGATCGTCCGCCCGACGGTGGAGCAGCCCGATCCGCTCTACTTCCGCGCGGCAACCGGCGGCGACATCGAGCCGGTCGCCAATGCAGAGCACACCTGGCTGGTCGAAGGGGCCGTCACCATCGCGTTCCCAGAACTTCCCGACGGGCTTGAGCCTTTCGTGCGCACCGTCGAGGGCGGGCAGGAGCTCATCGTCCGCCTCGACCCCGCCGCCTTCGAGTCCGGCCACGTCACCCTCATCACTGAGTATTCCTGGAACGATTGATCCCGCCGGAGACGCCCATGACCGCCCGACTCCTCGCATTGCTCATTGCACTCTCAGTCCTCGCCCCCGTTGCCGCGCAGTTCGGCCCGGGCGGCCCGCCTCCGGAACTCAAGTACGTGAAGAAGGAGACGCGAGAGGAATCCCGACGCGCCACCCTCGCGCAGTATCTCCCCTCAGGCCTCGACTTCGGCCCGTGGTGGATCATCGGTCCCTTTGCCAATGCCGGCCTGGGTGAACTCGACATCCCGGAGCCGCCCGAACTCGACGGCTTCGAACCCGAGGCCGTCTACGAAGGCAAGCACGGCCGCGAGGCCCGCTGGACGGAAACTGATTTCCGCGACAACGCGCAGATGAACCTGAAGATCTTCCCGGTCATCGACGGGGCTGACAGTCTCAACAACGATGCGGCGGTCTACCTCTACCGGGAGATCGCCGTTGATGAGGACTGCACACTCCCGGTCCGCATGGGTTCTGACGACGGCTTGAAAGTCTGGGTCAATGGTCGCGTGGTCGTTCACGCCGATGTGCACCGCGGCTGGGACCCCGATTCCCATTCCGTGACCCTCGATCTCGTCGCCGGCGTCAACAAGGTGCTCGTCAAGGTGGTCAATCACCTCGGCGGCTTCGATTACTCCTTCTCGTATGAGAACCCGCTCGATCCGCTGCTCGACGCGATGCTCGAGTATCAGCTCGACCTCGATTTCCCTCGCTCGCCCGAGGATGAGTACTACCGCATCCTCACGATCCCCGTTCCCGACCATGTCGTGCTGGAAGTCGGCGGGCTTGACGTCCTGCCCGATGACGGTCGCCCGGCCGTCGCCACCCGGCGCGGCGATGTCTGGCTCGTCAACGACGCCTACAGCGATCCGCCCTTCGGCGCCACCTTCACGCACTTTGCTTCCGGCCTCCACGAGCCGCTGGGCCTCCGCGCCCTTGAGGATGGGATCTACCTCGTGCAGCGCCCGGAACTGACGCGTCTGGCCGACCTCGACGGCGACGATGCCGCCGACCTCTACGAGACCGTCTGTGCCGACTGGGGCGTCTCCGGAAACTACCACGAGTTTGCCTTCGGTCCAAAGGTCGATCGCAACGGCGACTTCTGGGTCACCCTCAACGTCGGCTTCTGCGGCTCACTCGGCAAGAGCATCGTTCCGTGGCGCGGATGGGCATTGAAGATCGACCGCGAAACCGGCCAGATGCAGCCGATCTGCGGCGGCCTGCGCTCGCCGAATGGCATCGGCATGAACGCCGACGGCGAGATGTTCTTCACCGACAACCAGGGCGACTGGGTCGGCACCAACAAGCTCTCCCACCTCAAGGTCGGCTCCTTCCACGGCCACCCCGCCTCCAACGCCTGGTACGACCACCCGGACGGCCCCGGTCCCAACCCCGGCACACCGGCTGCCGGACCCGACGGTCCGATCCCCATGCACGAGGCCGCTGCGCGGATGCCGACGCTTCAGTTGCCGGCGGTCTGGTTCCCCTACAAGAAGATGGGCCAGTCCGCAAGCGACATCCTGCTCGATGAGACCGGCGGACAGTTCGGGCCCTTCAAGGACCAACTCTTCGTCGGCGATCAGACGCTCTCCTGCCTCTTCCGCGTCACGCTTGAGAAGGTTGACGGCGAATACCAGGGCGCGTGCTATCCCTTCCGCAGCGGCTTTGACTGCGGCATCAACCGCATGGAGTTCGGGGCCGACGGCTCGATGTTTGTCGGCATGACCAATCGCGGCTGGGGCTCCATCGGCCGCAAGCCCTACGGCCTGCAGCGCCTGCTCTGGACCGGCAAGGTTCCCTTTGAGGTCCTCGACACCAACGCCCTGCCCGACGGCTTCCTGCTCACCTTTACGAAACCCGTCGATCCGCAGACGGCCTCCGACATTAACGCCTATCGCATGATCCGCTACACCTACCAGTACTTCGAGCCCTACGGCAGCCCCGAGATCGACACCGCCGAGGTCCCCGTCACGGCCGCAGAGGTCAGCGCCGACGGGCTTACCGTCCGCCTCCGTCTGGCCGAGATGACCGCGGGCTACGTTCACGAACTGCACATG
This sequence comes from uncultured Vicinamibacteraceae bacterium, assembly GCA_964585855.1. Taxonomy (GTDB): domain Bacteria; phylum Planctomycetota; class Phycisphaerae; order Phycisphaerales; family UBA5793; genus CAZPFK01. Next base: position 59,789 of record CAZPFK010000004.1, on the reverse strand, counting down.
CCCGGCGTCCGCACCGCTGAGGGTGATCCGCTGCTGCACGATGTGCTCTATTACACCCTCAACCGCGTCCCTTCCGAATCCTCAATTCGCTGATCCGCTCGCCCTCAAACACAGGAGCCCCGCTCATGAAACTCGGTGTCATGGGAGCCGTCTTCGGCCAACTCCCCTTCGATGATGCTCTCGACGCCTGCGCTGAACTCGGCCTCGACGCCATCGAGCTGCCCGTCGGCGGCTATCCCGGCAAGCCCTGGTTTGATCCGAAGAAGGTCCTCGCCTCGAAGAAGCTGCAGGATGAGATCAAGGCCAAGGTGCACGACCGCGACCTCGTTGTCTCCGGACTGGCCGTCCACGGCAACCCCGTTACGCCCGTGAAGAAGCAGGCGAAAACCGACCATGAGGATTTTGCCACCGCCGTGCAGCTGGCTCCCAAGCTCGGAACGGATGTCGTCATCACCTTCTCCGGCTGTCCCGGCGGCTCGGCCCGCGATGCCACGCCCAACTGGGTCACCTCGGCCTGGCCCAACGACTTCCAGGTGATCCAGAAGTACCAGTGGGACGAGGTGCTGATTCCCTACTGGAAGGAGCAGTCAAAGTTCTGCGCCAAGCACGGCGTCAAGGTCGCCTGGGAGGCCCATCCCGGGTTTACCGTCTACAACCCCGACACGCTGCTTCGCCTCAGCGCCGCTGCGTGTGCGGACAGCAAGAAGCCCAACCTCGGGGCCAACCTCGATCCGTCGCACTTCTTCTGGCAGGGCATCGACCCCGTTATCGCCGCCCGCGCCCTCGGTGAGGCGGGCCTGCTCTTCTATTGCCACGCCAAGGACACCGAGATCGACCGCCACGAGGCCGCGCTCAACGGCACGCTCGATGCGCGCAACTACGGGCAGCTGCGCCACCGCGCCTGGGTCTTCCGCACCTGCGGCTACGGCCACGGCGACGACTTCTGGAAGCCGTTTGTCTCCATGCTCCGGCGTTACGGCTACGACCACGTCCTCTCCATCGAGCACGAGGATTCCTACATGTCGATGGAAGAGGGCCTCATCAAGGCGGTGGAGTACCTCAGCGGCGTCATCATCACCGATCCGCCTGCGGATGCGTGGTGGTTCTGATCACCGTCTCCGCCGCGGATACTTCGGAAACGAGGTGATCGGATCGCGGAAGATCTTCTCAGGCGGATGGTCGTATTCAAAGGCCGCCCGCATCGTCGGCCGGCGCACCGGCCGCAGCCCGATCGAGAGCGCAATTCCCGTCATCAGGAAGTTCGTCACCAGACTCGATCCGCCGTAACTGACAAAGGGCAGACTCATGCCCGTAATCGGCAGCAGTCCCAGCGACATCCCCACGTTCACTGTCATCTGCACCGCGATGTTGGCGGCAAACCCGACGCACACCAGCCGTCCGAAGGGGTCGTGATGGATCGCCGCCACGATCAGCACCCCGGCGCACCACAGCGCATAGAGCGTGATGATCAGTCCCCCGCCGAGGAAGCCCCAGCGGTTCACCGCCACGGCGAAGATCATGTCGTTGTGCTCTTCAGGCAGACGGTTGTGCTCCACGATCACCCGCGACCGCTCCGCGCCAAGCCCCGTGAAACCGCCCGCGCCGATGAGCGTCATCGCCTTGTGGCTCTGGTAGTTGATCGAGTCCACGAAGCGCTTGTCGCCAGTGTAGTTGTTGATGATCCCCTGGATGCGCTCCACCTGGTGCTCCCGCAGCAGCGGATACGCCGGCGGTTGTTGTGATGCCGCAGCCAGCGAGATGACTGCAATGGCCCCCGCGACCGAGACCCCGGCGACGACGACGGCGCCCAGATGCCACAGCCGCGCCCCTGCCGCCAGCAGCATCGCAAAGAGGATCGCCGGAAAGAGCAGCGCCGTGCCGAGGTCGGGCTCGATCAGGATCAGCCCCATCGGAACCAGCATGAGGGCGAATGGGATGGAGAGGCCGACCAGTGTCCGGTAGTTCCGCACAAACTGCAGGTAGTTGGCCAGCGCCAGAATGTAGGCGATCTTGGCCAGTTCTGACGGCTGAAAGAGGGTGTAGTGCAGATTGATCCATCGCCGCGCCCCGTTGCGCGGCGTGACGAGCCACGAGGGCACAAACGGCAGCAGCACGAGCACCAGCAGTGCGATGCAGACGATTGCAAAGACGTAGCTCCACTGCCGGTACGTGCGGGGATGAATCACCGCTGCCACTCCAGCCCCGAAGAGTGAAATCCCGAGGAAGATGACCTGCTTGCGAGCGTACAGCGCCTGTGCTTCCGGATCGGTGATCCGGATCGCCAAGATTCCAATTGCCGTCAGCGCGATCGCCGCCGCGACCGTCACCCACGCCGGCGTCCTCCACAACACGCGAGGGACCGACGGCGGCGCCACGGCTCGCAAGGAGCGCGGGCCGGGTCGAAGCGGAGTCAGGTCAGCCGCACGGCTCACAGGTGTCCCTCCGCACGCAGCGCGCTGACGATCTGATTGGCAATCGGCGCCGCACACCGTGAACCCGAGCCGCCCCACTCCACGACCACCGCGATGGCGTGCGTCGGCGTTCCCGCCCGGGCGCCCTCCTGCGGCACGGCCAGGCCTGTAAACCACGAGTGCGTTCCGATCGCTGCTTCACGCTCGACGAAGACTGGATTGCCCCGGCCATCCAGCACCGGCGAGCCGTCGGCGTTGAACTGCTGCAGCCGCGTCGGCCAGGGCGTCTGCTGGGCCGTTCCCGTCTTGCCCCAGACCTCGATGCCCGGCTGATTGAAGATCGGCTCAAACTGCCCGCTTGGCGGATTGACATCGATCTGCCGCGCCCCACCGTAGGATGAGTTGTTCACCACCTCGTCAAGACCCGACAGCGCCAGCGAGATCGCCTGGTCGTAGAGCCCGAGGTCGCGCCGGCGCCTCGGTTCTTCGCGCGGAGCGACGTCGCCAAAGATCGACGGTTCAATGTAGTATCCGCCACGCGCCAGCGTTGCGTAGGCCGTCGCGGCGTGCAGAGGCGTCCACGCCACCGGCCCCTGTCCGATGCCCATCATCAGCGCTTCGTTCCGCTCGATCGCCGCCGCACCTTTCAGCAACCCTCCGAACGTTCCGCCTGCCAGCGTCAGCGGAGTCTCCGGAACAAGGCCCCAATCCCGGTAGCACGCCTCCAGCCCCTCGCCTCCCAGCGTGTTGCCGATCGTGTAGAAGTAAATGTTGCACGAGCGGGCGACCGCCGGTATCGCCTCCAGCGGACCGTGCGCTGCAAAGCCGAAGCCGGGCCGGTAGATCCAGCAGCGGAAGTGCTCCGGGTCGTCGGGGTAGTAATGGCCGTTGCACGTCACGACTCGATCGGAGGACCATCGGTTTCGCGAGACACTCCAGGCCAGCGTCAGGGGTTTGACGATCGAGCCGGGCGGATACGGAACGTCGGAGGCACGATTGATCCACATCGGAATCAGGTCGCCCTGCTCGGGAGTCTGCACGTTTTCGACCATCTCCGCATCCGGCGGAGTCGTCACCAGGGCTACAACATCACCCGTAGCGACCTCAACGATTGCAGCCGAGGCCCGCAGCGGAGTGCCGACCGGCAGGCCGTTCTCGTTGACGTGAAAGGGCTGCACACGTGTCAGTCCGAAGGCCGGGTCGAGAATCGCCTGCACCCGCGCCTGGAGGCGCACATCCAGCGTCAGCTGCACATCGTCGCCCGGCACGGGCTCGGTGCGCTCCTCGCTGCCGTCATCAAGGTGCTTGATAATCACCCCCCGCGACCCGCGCAGGATCATCTCGCACATCGCTTCGATTCCCCTGGCCCCCACGGAATCGCCCTCGGCATAGCCGTCGAGGCGATTGATCGTCCGGTCCGGGTTGCGCAGCGGCAGGCGGTCGATGTCTTCCTTGAAGATGCGCATCCGCATCGATCCCAGCAGATGCGCCCCGACGTTGCCGACCTCGATGGCGATCGGCTCATCTGAGCGCAGCGATCCCGGCAGTGTCGAGCGGTCGAGCACCACCGTCGTCGTCAGCCACGGATACTCCCGCGTTCCCGACGGAGCCAGCACGAGCGCCGGATTTCCGTCGGTCGTTCGCGGGCCGGTCTCCGCCATCCGGGCAAACTCAGCGGAGCGCCCGGCGTCGATTCCGGAGATGATCGGATGGGCAACGGTCTGTTCGCGGATCGGCCGCTTCACCGTCTCAATGGAGACGTTGGACTCAAACCGCCGTTCCCACTCCTCCTTCCACTGCTGCCAGAGGTACTGGGCCATCCGCTCCGTCTCATCGCGAATGCCGTCCCGGATCGCGACGATCTCTCCGAGGTCACGGCCTGCGGTCAGGGCGATCTCCCGCCACAGCTGATCCAGTTGCCGGTCGAAAGTTCGCTGCGCCTCGTCGATGCGGGCGGTCCGCGCCGCGGCATCCATCTCCGCCCACGCCTCACCGGCTTCCTGCCGGGCTTCGCGGGCCGCCATCTCCCGGGCCCACGTGCCCGAGATCAGACTGTAATGCACTGAAAGGTCAAACGATGCCGCATCATGCGCCAGGATCAGGCCGTTGCGGTCCAGAATGCGCCCCCGCCAGGTGGGCAGCAGCTCCGTCGTGACCAGCACGCGTTCGGCCTCGGCCAGCAACGCCTGCGATTCCAGCACCGTCAACTGGTACAGCCGCACCTGAAGGACGCCAACGGTCAGCACAATCAGCGTCATCACCAGCAGCAGCCGGCGATGAAACATCGACTTGATCACCGCATCCCGCTTCATGATCTCGGTATTCCCCGCACCGCCGCCTCCACCGCCGCCGCATCGGGCCGGCCCTCCAGGATCACCCGTCCATCCACGGTGACCACCGGGATGCGCAGCCCGTAGGCCGCCTCAAGTTCCGCGTGGCCGGCAATATCCACCTTCACGATCCGAAGGTCCGACCGTTTCGCCAGGTGCGGCCCCAGCAGCGACAGCAGCCGGTCGCAGAGTCCGCAGTCCGCGCGCGTATGGAAGTGGAGATCGGCCATCCGTGGTCACTCTCTGGCGAAATTGTGCTCTCCCGCCGCTCATCCTATGCTCCAGCGGTCCCTCAAACGGCGGCATGACCCGGCTCGATGCTCGATTCCGGGGGCCCAGGCATTTTTCCCATGAACCAACGACCCAATTGGATCACTCCCATCGCCCGCTGCGACGCCCTCGTAGCGGCTGCCGGCCGACTCGCCTCCGGCCGAAACGCCTGGCTGCGTATCGGCGGGGCAACCGGCTCGGCCGTCAGCGTCATTGCCGCGGCGCTGGCCGACACCCTCCCGCCCCTGATTCTGCTCGTCACCGCCCATTTGGAGGATGCCGCAGAGGCCGCCGACGAACTCACCAGCCTCGGCGTCCCCGCCGCCTGCTTCCCCGCCCTTGAAGTCCTGCCCGGCGAGACCCGCGTCAGCCCCGACCTCCTCGGGCAGCGCCTCAACCGTCTCCGCGCCCTCCACGCCGGTCAGCCGCCCTTCCGCGTTCTGACCGCCGCGATGCCGGCTCTCATGCAGTCCGTCCCGCAGCCCGGACGCCTCGCCTCCTTCTGTCTCGAGGTGCGTCGCGGACAGCGCCGAAGCCCCGGCGAGATTCTCACCTGGCTCGAAGCCGCCGGCTATGCCCGTGTCGATTCGATCGAGGAGCCGGGCGAGTTCGCCGTCCGCGGCGGCCTCATCGACATCTACCCCGTCTCCGGCGCCGGCGATGAGGACTCTTCCGGGCTGCCGATTCGCCTCGACTTCTTCGGCGATGAGATCGAGAACGTCTCGGAGATCGATCTGGACACGATGGCCTCCGATCGCCGCGTCGACGCCGTCGAGATCGTCGGCGCCTCCGCGGGAGCGTTGCTGGCCGAGGAGGCCGGCGACGGTCTCTGGTCGGCCCTGCCGGCCGACGTGATTGTCATCCTCCACGACGTCATCGAGCTGACTGAGCAGGGGCGCGGCTACTTCGAACGCGTCACCCACGGACGAAACGTCTTCGGCCCGCCCGCCGTCTTCCGCGCCCTGGGCAATTTCACCACGCTTCAGTGCGACCCGCACGACGCCGTTGCGGCAACCGACCCGGGGGCCACCTTCACGCTTCCTTTCTCGCCCCTGCCCTCCTTCTCCGAGGATGCGGCCCGCGCTGTTGAGGAGGTCATCGAACTCGCCTCCGAGTCCTCCGTCGTGATTCTCTGCGCCAATGAGGCCGAGGGCTCCCGCTTTGCCGAACTCGAGGCCGTCGCCCGCCGGTCACTTCAGGACATGCCTCCTCTGACCTGTGAAGTCCGCTATCTGCACCGAGGATTCCGGTTCGGCGATTCCGCCGACGGCATGCTCACCGTCGTTCCGTATCACGAGCTCCTGCATCGCTTTCATCAGCGCCGCAGCACTCGCCGCCTCCGCGCCGGCCGGTCGATGGACACCTTTCTCGATATCAAGCCCGGCGACTACGTGGTTCACCGCGATCACGGCATTGCCCTCTTTCGATCCATCGAGCTCATGGATCCCTCCGGGAACTCAGCCGGCCGAAAGAAGACGGAGCAGGAGTTCCTTCTGCTGGAGTTCGCCAAGGGATCGCGACTGTATGTCCCGGCCTCGAAGATAGATCTTGTCCAGCGTTATGTCGGCGGGCACGACGGCCGTCCGCCGCTCTCTCCCCTGGGCGGACGCCGCTGGGAAGCGCAGAAGGAGAAGGTGCGCGAGGCGGTGCGCGACCTCGCTTCGGAGTTGCTCCGCGTTCAGGCCATTCGCCAGAGCACGCCGGGCATTCGATTCCCCGCCGACACCGCCTGGCAGAAGCAGTTCGAAGCCGAGTTTCCCTACCAGGAAACCGAGGACCAGATCGCCTCGCTGATCGAAATCAAACGCGACATGGGCGACGACCGGCCCATGGACCGACTCCTCTGCGGCGACGTCGGCTTCGGTAAGACCGAACTGGCGGTCCGCGCTGCTTTCAAGGCCGCGGAGTTCGGCAAGCAGAGCGCGGTCCTCGTGCCCACGACGGTGCTTGCCGAACAGCACTTCCGCACCTTCGCCGCCCGGATGCGCGATTACCCCTTCCGTGTCGAAATGATCTCCCGCTTTCAGACCGACGCCGAATCGAAGAAGATTCTCGACTCCCTGCGGCACGGGAAGGTGGACATCATCATCGGCACTCACCGCCTCCTCTCCGCCGATGTGAAGTTCGCCGACCTCGGCCTGGTCATCATTGATGAGGAGCAACGATTCGGCGTGGAGCACAAGCAGCGTCTCCTGAAGTTCCGCGCCACCGCCGATGTGCTGACGCTCTCCGCAACACCCATTCCCCGAACCCTGCACCTCTCACTCCTCGGCCTTCGCGACATCTCCTCGCTCACCACGCCCCCGCTGGACCGCCGCGCCATCGTCACCGAGGTGATTCCGTACAACCGCATCCGCATCCAGCGCGCCCTCCGCCGCGAACTGGCCAGGGAGGGCCAGGCCTTTTTTGTACACAACCGCGTCAACGACATCCGTGCCGTTGCGGAAGAGGTGCAGGCGCTCGTTCCCGATGCACGCATCGTCGTCGGCCACGGGCAGATGGCCGCACGAGAACTTGAGGATGTCATGGTCAGGTTCGTCCGCCACCAGGCAGACATTCTCGTCTGCACGACGATCATCGAGTCCGGCATCGACATTCCCAACGCCAACACGATGATCATCCACAATGCCGATCAGTTCGGCCTTTCCACGCTGCACCAGCTGCGGGGCCGTGTCGGCCGCTACAAGCATCGCGCGTATTGCTACCTCCTGCTCCCCGAAGACGGCTCATCGACGCTCAACGCCGTCAAGCGTCTCCGCGCCATCGAGGAATACTCCATGCTCGGCGCCGGCTTCAAGATCGCCATGCGCGACCTCGAGATTCGCGGTGCGGGAAACATCGTCGGCCCGGAGCAGTCCGGCCACATCGCAGCGGTCGGATACGAGATGTACTGCCACCTGCTCGAGCAGACCGTTTCCGACCTGCGCAACGATCGCCGGATCGTGCCGATCGACACCGAAGTTGATCTCGGCATCGCCGGCATGATTCCTCGCGGCTACATCCCCTCCGACCAGCGCCGCATGGAGGCCTACCGCCGCATCTGTCAGGCCCGCTCCGTCGGCGAACTTGCCAAGGTCGCAGACGACCTCCGCAACGCCTACGGCGATCCTCCAAAGGGCGTCGAGTTGCTTATCCAACTGGCCGAGGTCCGCATCCTCGCCGCCGAACTCGATGTCGCCTCCATGACCTTCAAGGGCGATGACCTCATCTTCCGCACGCGGAATCCTCTCCTGCTGGAATCGCGGCTCAAAGGCGGCGCGGGCCCGGTCCGCATCGTCGAGCCGCGACACCCCGATCAGCCCTTCGAGGTGTTTCACCGGCTTCCGGCCGGGTATCGTCAGCCCACGACCCTTCTGGCCTATCTCCGCAAACGCCTCGCGCCGTCTCACGATCCCACGGCAGTCAAGGAGCCCGTCAAGGCATGACCGACGTCCTCATCGCAGCCATCATCGGCCTTCTCGTCGGCGGCGCGCTCGGCTGGCTGCTCGCTCAACTCCGGGCCGCCTCCCGCCTCGCAGAAAACACCGCCCTCGCCCGCCGAGCCGAAGACGCCCAGGCCCAACTTGCCTCCGCCAACACCGCCCTTGACGATGCCCGCGCTCGCATCGGAGCGCTGGAGCGCGAAGCAGCAGCAGCAGCAGAGCAGATCGCATCCCGGGAACGAGCGATCGTCGAGCAGAAGCAATTGCTCGTCGAGGCCGAGAAGCGGCTCAGCGACACCTTCAAGGCCCTCAGCGCCGACGCCCTGCGCGGAAACAACCAGCAGTTCCTCGACCTTGCCCGCAAGACCTTCGAATCGCTGATGACCGAGGCGAAGGGCGAAGTGGACAAGAAGCAGCAGGCCATCGACGCGCTCCTCAAACCGATCCGCGAACTCCTCGAGAAGCAGAACACCGCCGTCCAACAGCTCGAAAAGCAGCGCGTCGGCGATTATGAAGGCCTCCGCAAGCACATCGAGATGATCGTCGCAGGCAACGACCTGCTCCGCAAGGAGACCCACCGTCTCGTCGCCGCCCTTCGCCGACCGGAAAGCCGCGGTCGCTGGGGCGAGATGCAGCTGCGGCGGACTGTCGAGCTGGCCGGTATGACCGCCCACGTGGACTTCTCGGAGCAGCCGCAGACTGAGGATTCCGAAACCCGTGATCGTCCCGATATGACCGTTCACCTGCCGGGCGAGGGCGTCATCGTGGTTGACGCCAAGGTCGCCCTCGACGCCTACCTCGATTCAATCGAAGCGGAGGACCCCGACCAGCGATCCCAGCGACGGGTCGCCCATGCCCGACAGATCGAGGAGCATGTCAGACGCCTCGCCGCCAAGGCCTACTGGGAGCAGTTTGCCCGCACACCACGACTGGTCGTCATGTTCGTGCCCCTTGAATCCGCCCTGCAGGCGGCCATCGAGGTCCGCCCCGATCTGCACGAGAAGGCGATGCGCGAGAATGTCCTCATCGCCACCCCCATGCTCCTCATCGCGCTGCTCCGCGCCGTCGCCTTCGGCTGGCAGCAGGAGGCGCAGGCGGAGAACGCCCACCGCATCGCCGCCGTCGGTCGCGAACTCTTCGACCGCCTCGGCGTCTTCGTTGAGCACATGGAGACGCTCGGAAAATCCCTCAATCGCTCAACGAAGGCCTACAACAGCGCCGTCGGCTCGCTGGAACGCCGCATCCTCCCCGTCACCCAGCGCCTCCGCGAACTCGGCGCCACCGACAAGCCGGAACTGAAGTCCCCGGACGCGCTCGAACTGGAGGTGCGGGAGATGACAACCGCCCGCGACCTTCCGCCGGGCGATCACTCCGACTCCAACGGCCCGGCATGACCGTCGCGCGCCATCGATTCCGCATCATTCAGCGCATCTTCGAACGACCGCCGGATCGTCACCTGCCCGCGTCGGCTCTCCCGCCACCCGGCTCGGACGAGCAATTGCGCCGGCCCACGCTGCACGCCGCCGATAACAACGTGGATCCCGGCGCGATGAAGACGGTCAACGGCCGACTCCAGGTTGACCAGTCCCGTGGCGTCCATGACGGGCACGGCCCGCAGATCGAGGACGACGACGCGCACGCCGTTGCCGATGCTCTTCAGCGCGCTCATCGCCTTCGCCGCAGCCCCGAAGAACAGGGGGCCGGCGATCTCGTAAACGAGCACACTCGGCGGCATCGCTCGTCCGAGGCTGGGGTGCTGCTCGCTCAGGAGGGTGGTCTGGGAGACCTCGACCATTCGCCGCATAAACAGCAGCGCAGCCAGCACAACCCCCACGGAGACGGAGATCACCATGTCAAAGACGATCGTGAGGGCAAAGCACGTCAGCAGTACGACCGTGTCGCTTCGCGGCGCGATCCGAAGCACATGGGCAAAGTGCCGCGCCTCGCTCATGTTCCATGCTACAAGCAGGAGCAGCGCTGCAAGCGCGCTCATCGGCAGGTATCCAAGCCACGGCGCTGCAGCCAGCACCGCTGCAAGCACGACGCCTGAGTGCACGATCGACGCAATCGGGCTTCGCGCGCCCGAGCGGATGTTTGTCGCCGTGCGTGCAATGGCCCCGGTGGCCGCAATGCCTCCGAAGAACGGCGCGACAATGTTGCCGACCCCCTGACCGACCAGCTCGGCATTGGGGTCATGCGAAGTGCCGGCCATGCCGTCTGCAACGACTGCCGACAGCAGCGACTCGATGGCGCCGAGCATGGCGATGGCGAATGCCGGCAAGGCGAGACTGCGCACCATTTCGATGGAGAGACCCGGCGGCTCGCCGTCCCCTCCCGGCAGAAGCCACGGAATCACCGGCAGCGGCGGAACCTGCGGGATGCCCGGAAACGTCACGCCGTCAACGGTGTACGAGAAGCGGTCGGCGATCGTTGACACGGCCCACTCCGGGTTCAGCCGTTCAGCGATAATGCCCAGCACGGCCGCCGCCGGCAGCGCGATCAACGGCGCAGGTATCCGGCGAATCACCTGGGGACCGAGGACGAGCATCGCCAGCGTCGCCGCACCGATGGCTGTGTCCGCCGGTCGAACGCTCGGCAGCGCGTTCCATAACGCAGCCAGCCGCGGACCGAAGTGGTCCGGCATTTCCGCAACGGTCAGCCCGAGGAAGTCACGAACCTGCAGCGTGGCAATCACGACGGCGATTCCCGCCGTGAACCCAGTCACCACCGGGTACGGAATGAACTGGATCAGCCTCCCAAGCCCGGCGACGCCCATCAGGACCAGGATGATCCCCGCCATCAGCGTCGCAACCAGCAACCCGCCGACGCCGTGCTCGGCTGCGATCGGGGCGAGAATCACGACGAACGCCGCCGTCGGCCCCGAGACCTGCACACGGGAACCGCCAAGTACGGCAATCACCGCGCCGCCCACGATCGCCGTGTACAGCCCGTGCTGGGGAGGAACTCCCGAGGCAATCGCCAGCGCCATCGACAGCGGCAGCGCCACCACACCGACGACCAGCCCCGCCATCACGTCGGCTCGCAGGTCGCCTGGTCCGTACCCGTCGCGCAGCGACTCTCGCAGCGCAGAACCCGGTGCGAGGTGGATCCCAGCTTCGCCCCCATCTTTCTGCCTGACCGCCATTGCACCCTCTGCTCGACAGCACAACGCATTGCCGCGGCCGTCTCGTCAGCGATCGGAACCGAAACCGAGGGCTCAAGTCGCGCACAACTGCGGCGATGGTTCTACACCTGCTGTTCGCCGAATCAACAGGGATTCTTCCCTGAAGTCCCCCTCACTCGATGACCTGGCTTCGTACATTTGACACCCTGCACGACTGCGGCTCCACGGCAGCCAGCAGAACCATCCGCCCGGTCGCCGCAGCCGGGACAAATGCCGACAATGCCGCCCGCCCCGAGCCGTCGGCCTCCACCCGTCCCGCAATGACTGGGTTTCGCACTTCCACCGTCAACCCGGGACACCCCGGAACGGCGGTGCTTCCGGCCGAGAAGCCGTAGACAAACACCACATCCTCCTGCGGCGTGGCGTACTCAACGCTGACCGTATTGATCGCACCGCCCCGCCCCGGCGTCAGCGGCGAGAGCACCGGGGCATCCAGCGCCCGCAGCGCATCCGGCACGCCGAATCCGTAGACATACGTCGGGTCGAAGGTCCCCGTAGCCCGGTAGATGTCGCTCGCCTCGATGAGCTGCTGTCGCATCTGGTCCACCGTCCACTCCGGATGGGCGTCAACGAGACAGGCGATCAGCGCGGCAATCTGCGGCGTCGCCATCGACGTTCCGCCCGCCTCGATGTAGCCCCCGTTGTCATACGGATCGATCGAGACCGCCTGGTCGCCCATCGACATGACTTCCGGCTTCACCCGTCCGTCGGCCGTGGGGCCGGAGGAGGAATAACTGGCGGCCTCACCGGTCGGCTCGATGGCTCCGACGGTTACAACCCGAAACCCGTCCGCCGGAGCGATCAGCGTTGAGGTCTCCGGACTCTCATCATGCCCGCTGTTGCCCGCCGCTGTCACGCAGTGCAGGCCGTTTTCACCGGCGATGTTGACGGCGATTGTCGTCACTGCCGTCTCTCCGTCGAGGTCGCTCTGCGTGTACCAGTCGATGTACCCCAGCGACGAGGTCGAGAGGTCGCCACCGTTGGCCTCGATGAACTCAAGGCCGGCGACGTAGAAATCCTCTTCCTGCGGGTACTCGTTGGTCACATCCTCCGTCTTGCACAGGATGAAACTGGCATCTACGGCCCCACCGATGTACGTTCCCGGCACATATCCCGCCATCGTTCCCAGGATGATCGTGCCGTGCGCATGCTGCTCCGGATCATCCCCCGCCTGCGGACCTGTCTCCGGATCGTCGTTGATGAAGTCGTACTCGGCGATCACCGTCAGCGGGCGCTCTCCATTGGTCAGCGCCTCGTGCGTCGTGCGGAATCCCGTGTCCAGCACGCCGACAATCACCCCCTCCCCGGTGTATCCCAGTTCGTGGAGATTGATCAGGTTCAGCATCCCCAGTTGCTGCTTGGAGAATCCGTAGGTCCCGTTGTCCGCAATGCCCCCCTCGATGCGGGTGGCAGCAGGTCGCCGGCCCTCCGCACGAATCCCCACCGGCTGAACATCGACGACAAAGGGCAGTGATGCCAGCAGATCAAGGTCGCCGGGATCGTCGATGACCACGCTCACTGCGTTCAGCCACCGCGATTGCACAACCACCTCGAGCCCCGCGCCCTCCAGCACATCGACATACCCCTCCGCGACCGGCAGGTCGCGTACATCAACAAGTCCCGGGGCCGTCCGGCGCAGCCGCCGACGCTCCGCCGTCTTCGGATGCAGCTCCGCCTCCGCCCGCGCCAGCGATTCCCGGCCCGCATCGCCCTTGTCCGCAAGGAACACCCACACCTTGACCGGCCCGCCCGCACCCACGGCCGTCCGGAGGGCCTCGGCCTCACGAGGTCCGGCTCCCGTGCTGATTCCGACCGACAACGCCGCTGCCAGAGTCAGATACGGCATCTGTTCGCTCCTTCATTCACGGACTGGTTCCTGCAACCAACCTCCCGCCCACCGGGTTTATTCTGTATTGAAGCCCGATGCGCCAGGGCTGTGCGCCTGTCGATTTCATATCGTTGCCTCGGTCTCTCTTTCAGTTCAGTGGACTATTTACGCATGATGCCGCGTCTCCTCACTCTCCTCATCGCCCTGCTGACGCTCACCGGCACACTCGCGGCACAGCCGGCGCCCCTCGCATCAAGCGAGGTTTCACTCGGCATCGACTCCGGCCTGATTCCTCCCGGCCGTCCCGGCACAGTTTCCTGGTCGACACTGGTTGAAGTCCCCGACGCCGCCTGGCTCCGGCTGAACTTCACAGGAACCCGACTTCCTAACGACGCCACGCTGCGAATCACCTCGATGAGCGATTTCGCTGCGCAGAACCACACCACCGTCACACTCGCCCAATGGCGGGACACCTCCGCGTACTTCAACGGCGACCTGCTCCTTGTCGAACTCCTCGCCGGCGAGCGACCTGCGCGAGTCGTCATCCCCACTGCGACAGCCGGAGCGCCAGTCCCTCCGATTGCAAGCATCTGCGGTCCCGAGGATGAGCGTCTTCTCAGCGAAGATGCCCGTACCGGACGGGCGATGCCCATCGGCTGCACCGCCTTCATCATCGACGATGATTTCTTTCAGTTTCTCACCGCAGGCCATTGCGCCTCCTCATCGGGGGCCCTGGAGATCATCGAGTTCAACGTCCCCCTCTCCAACGTCGAGGGCTCGCCGCAGCACCCCGGCCCAGAAGATCAGTACGCCGTGGACCTCGCCTCCATTCAGTACCAGTCCGCAGGCATCGGCCGAGACTGGGCGTACTTCGGCGTCTATCCCAACACCGAAACCGGTCGGACTCCATACATGTCCGGCGGAGAGTACCACACCCTTGCCACGTTCGCACCCGAGGCGCAGGGGCAGACGCTCTCCCTCACCGGGTACGGCGTTACCGCCCCGCCCCTCCCGCTCGAATGGAGCCTTGCCCAGAAGAACGATGTCGGTCCCTATTCCAGCCGTACCGCACTCATCGTCGGCCACGAAGTTGACACCACCGGCGGGAACTCCGGCTCGGCCGTTTCCCTCTCAGACGATGGGCGGATCATCGGGATTCACACGCACGGCGGGTGCGAGCCCGAGGGCGGAGAGAACTACGCAACGGCGATCCACAATCCGCAGCTGCGCGAGGCCCTCGCCGCGCCCGCAGGCATCTGCGCTCCCTTCAACCTTGAGGTAGGAACGCTTATTGCCGGGCAGATCGCCATGATTCGCGCCGACGGCATCGAGCCCTTCACACGGGTCTTCTTCCTCTACACGACCACGGGCCTTGGCGACACCCGCGTCGATCCGCTCGGCGTCCGGCTCGGCATCCTCGATCCGCGCCTGGCAGGAGTCGGCAACTCCGGTTCCGACGGTGTTGCGATTCTTATGACAGAAGTCCCGCTCGCCGCCCGGGGACGGCAGATCTACGTCCAGGCCGCCGCCGTCGGCCGCGCCAGCCGCGTCCGCGCCTCGCGCGTCTTCTAGACGGGGTGCGAGGGCCGGTGCTTGACCGCTCTGAGCGATCAGTACACGAGCGCCAGCACGTCCTCGATGACTCGAATGACCTGCTTGATGTTGAACGGCTTCTTGAGGAAGCCGTCGAAACCGTTGGCGCGAAGCTGGTGGGCCTGACCGTCGGTGAGCTTGCCGCTCATACCGATGATCTTGGTCATCTGCAGATCGTCCTGTGAGCGGATCACATCGCAGAGATCACGGCTGTTGCCGTTGTCCAGATGCAGGTCGAGGAGAACGGCGTTGGGCCGGAACCGCTCGCACTCAAGGCCCGCCTGGAAGCCGTTGGCGGCGTAGCGGACCTCGTAGTTGGCGTGCTCAGTGAGGAGTTTGGTCACGACTTCGCCGACCTCCCGTTCCTGGTCGACGACGAGGATGCGGGGACGACCCGACATGAGTCCGTCAAGCGGGATGCCGTGGGACTTCATGAAGGCGATCAGGGCGTTGATGGGAATCCGCCGGTCCTTGGACCCCGGAATCCTGTATCCCTTGAGTTGGCCCGAATCGAACCACTTTGAAACGGTTCGCGGGGCGACATTGCAGATTCTGGCGACTTCGCCCGTTGTCAGGACGTCTTTCTCGCGCGGCATGTAAAGACCCTCAGTGCGGCCCGCTTCCGTGCGGACGCGATGATGCGTGCTACCGGCAGATTCATCGGGTCAACGGGACGATGAGTTGACTTGTGCCGCTGGAATCGATGAAACCGACGGCGCAGGCGCCGCCTCCCGCTCCGTTGACCCCGAGTTATTGGCCCGAGGCGATTCGGGCAGCATCGGTTTCGCTGTTGGCGAGGATCGCTTCCATGTCCTTCGTCGTGACCCAGGGCAGGGCCTCGATCTGCCGGCGGAGCGACTCGGGAAACGGACGCCCGAGGCGCTCGTGTCGTGGACGGGACTTCCAGCGGCGGTGGAGCCAGAAGTACTGCTCCGGTGCATTGCGGACCATCTGCTCGATGGCACGCGTGTACCGTGCTGTAATGTAGTAGAGCGGATCGGGCTGCCCGGCCCAGTGTTCAGGGCGGATGATGTCTGCAATCTCGATGCGGTAATGCAACTTGCCGGGAGTAAGACGCCGGGCATGGCCGCAGACGATGGGCGTGTTGAATCGCATGGCCAGCAGCGCGATCGACTTGTAGACCGACGCGAGGCGGTTGAAGAAGGGCACGAAGAGACCCTTGTCCCCGGCGTTCTGATCGGCGATGAAGCAGACGCGCTCGCCTGCCTGAAGAAGCTCGGGCAGTTCACCAGCAGCCCCCCGGCGGGTGAGAATCTGCAGGCCCCGGCGTTGCCGGATGCGGACGAGCCAGTCATTGAACTCGGGGAGGTCCAGCGGGCGTGCCAGTGCGGTGCTTGGAAATCCAAGCGCGGCCAGCGCATACCCGAGCAGTTCGAAGTTCCCGCAATGTCCGGTGAGCAGGATGACCGGGCGAGGGCTGACCATGAGGTCAAGGGCTTCGCGGAGGTCGCCCAGTTGCACATGATTGTGCCAGTTGCCGGGGGTGATCAGCCGGGGAGTGGCAAGGAGATCGACGGCGACCAGTTGCAGCAGATGGGTGAAGGAGTCACGGGCCAGCGCCTCGCGGCGTTCGGGGAGTTCTTCGGGCAAAGCCCGGGCCAGATTCTCCAGCGCCCGGTTGCGGTGGGAGGTGTCAAGCGAATACCAGACGCGGCTGACGGCTGCGGCGGCACGCCCGGCAGTGGGGGGTTCCAGCGTTGAGACCGCCGAAGCGAGGAGACGACCGGCGCCGTAGATGGCCAGGCGAGCGGACCGTGAGTGAATCTGCCCCATTCTGAAAATCGCAGTGCGCGAGGACGAGGCATCCCGGTGCCGGCACGGTGATGAAGCCAGGTCCGCCGGGATCGGGCCGGATCAACGCGAGTAGTAACCGATCAGGGTCAGAAGGCGGTTCTGGTTCACGACCGGTATGCTCAGACTCCGGGCGCGCTCCAGATGCTCCATGTAGGTGTTGTACGCCCGGGTGCGATTGAGCCAGTCGGTCACAACGGCCGGAGGAGCGCGGTCGGGCAGGGGCAGCGGCTGCTGCGGCTGCTGGCCGAGGACGAGGAAGTCGATGTCGCCGTCAAACTCATCGCGGATCTCGCCTCCCCACTCACGGATTCGGGCCTTGACCATTTCCGTCTCCGTGTCGGTCGGGCCGTCCTCGCCGTCGAGGTCGAACTGCCCGAAGACGAAGAAGGCGTACTTCTTGTTGGGGTCGTAGACGGGGTTGACCAGCAGATCGCCGACGACGACCGCCTGCCCGACGCTGGAGCGAACGACCCGGGCCGTCGATGAGGCGTCGCCGACGCTGGTGACTTCCACCGTGGCCTTGCCGGGATTGACGAACCCCCGCGCATCGGGACGAAGTTCACTCACCGATGAGTACACGTCAAAAGTCATTCCGAGGAGGATGTGGTCATTGCGACCCAGATCGATGAACACTTCATCGTTGTTGAGGAGTTGCACGACGGTTCCGTCAATCTGGGCATCCTCGGTGATGCCCGAGCCGAGGGCATCCTGAATGCGCTCGTGGAGGGCGCGATTGTCGTCGCGAAGTTGCGCCAGCGAGGTCGTCGCATCTTCCAGCCGACTGTTGAGATCGGCAATCTGCTGCTCGTACTGCTCGCGGATCGTCTCCACGCGGGAGCGCATGTCGCCTTCGGCCGTATCAACGAGGGCCTTGTACCGGTCGGCGTCAGCGCGAACCTGGTTGATCTGCTCGTTCAGCGAGGCGATCGTGCTGGCGTGACGCTCCTGCAGCTGGATGCGCGACTGCGACTCGGCCTCAGCCTGAGCCCGGGCGATGGTGAGCTCTTCCTGCATCGTGGCCGCCTGCTGCTGGGCGGCGTCGAGGGCGACCTTCAGATTGCGGACCATCCCGAGGACGTTTTCAGACTCCTGGAGTCCCTGGCCGGCGAACTGGGCGTTGAAGTCAGCGAGGGTGGCGTTCCCGTTTCCGGTCACACGCGCCATGAGATTGGAGAACTGTTGCTGCTGGTACGTGACGACGCTCTGCCGATTCTGATCGGCGGCGGCGGCCAGTCGTTTGATCGCTTCCAGTTCGCGCTCGGCCGGCTTGACGTAGGCCTGCATGGCGGCGTCGGCGGCCTCGGCCTGCTCCCGTGCCTGCTCCTTCTTGGTGTACATGAGCATGGTGGTCAGCAGGAGCGTGAGGCTGAGCATGACGAATATGACGAGGGCGACGGTCACTCCCATGCCGCTGGATGATCTGGACGCCATGTTGTGAGTATCTCCGTGAACAGGTGCCCGGCTGGGGCACGGGGTGAGGGCAACCCGGTCTGTCGTTGCCGGAGGGTCGGGGTTCCCGTCCGGCGTCTCGGGGCGACGCGGGGAAGAGCAGGGGGAGTCTCTCGCCGTCGGCAGGGTGCGTCAAGCGGAAGACCCCATCATCTTTGCAGTTCGGAGCGGCAGCGGCCAGAGGGAGGGGGGCGAAATTACCCAGGCAGGGCGCGGGCGGCGAGGGCGAGGATGGCAAAGAACGAGACCGAATCCGTAATCGCTGTCAGGAAAATCGTCGAGGCCGTCGCCGGGTCGGCCTTGAGCCGGGTCATCAACAGCGGAATGCCCGTCCCGACGAGACAGCCCGTGGCGATCGAACCCGTCATCGCCGCCGCGAAGACCAGCCCCACCTGCCAGGGGGTCTCCCCGAGAAGGCCGGCAGAGGCCGCCCCTGCCAGCAGCGCCCCGACGAAGCCCCCCAGAATAACCCCCGCCAGCAAGCCGTGGGCCAGCTCGCGCCAGATCAGCGGCCAGACGCGACGGGATCGGAGTTCGCCCAGGACGAGGGACCGGATCGTAATCGCCAGCGACTGTTGGCCACTGTTGCCCGCCTGATTGGCGATCATGGGCATCAGAACGGCCAGGAAGGCGAATTGCCGGATCTGCTCGTCGTACCAGGCGACCACCGCGGCCCCGAGAACCGACGTGAAGAGATTGATGACCAGCCAGGGAAGGCGGCCGCGCAACTTCTGGCCGACGGTGCTGTAGACGACCTCGCCTTTGCCCGCGCCGACCATCTTGTACGCATCTTCGGTGTGCTCAGCGCGGATGACGTCGATCACGTCGTCGACCGTGACGATTCCCAGAAGATGGTCGTCAACGTCGACCACGGGAATGGCCGTGTAGTTGTACCGATCGATCAGCGTCGCGATCTCTTCGCGGTCCACCGCCGGCAATACGGCGTCAACGTGGCGTTCCATCCGCTCAGCCAGCCGTTCATCCGGTCGGCTGATGAGCATGTCGCGGCAGGAAATGACGCCGACCAGCCGGCTCTCATCGTCGAGGCAGAAGACATCGTCGAAATCCCGAACCGGGTGCCGGCGAAGTTGCTCAATTGACTCGGCA
This sequence comes from uncultured Vicinamibacteraceae bacterium, assembly GCA_964585855.1. Taxonomy (GTDB): domain Bacteria; phylum Planctomycetota; class Phycisphaerae; order Phycisphaerales; family UBA5793; genus CAZPFK01. The sequence continues at coordinate 40,380 of CAZPFK010000004.1, read as the reverse complement.
ATCGTCAGCGAGGCCGGCAGCGCGACGAACTCGGTGGTCATGATGCCGCCGGCCGTCTCCGGGTCGTAGGTCGCCAGTTGCCGGAACTTGATGGCCTTGCGGGCGGGAAGTCGTCGAAGGATGGTCTCGCGGAGGTCCGGAGGCAGGGCCTGGAGAAGGTCCACTGCGTCGTCGTCTTCGACGATGTTGAGATAGCGGGCAGGCTCATCGGGGCCGTACTCCTCGGCGAGGTCGATGAGCGTGGAGGCCGCCAGGGGCAGCTCCATCTCGACGAGGTTCTGCGCGGCAACACGGTCATCCATCTGGTAGACGACGGCGGCGCGATCGGAGGCGTCGAGCTCCTCGAGGGTGTCGGCGGCGTCGGGGGCGTCCTGGGCGGAGACGGCAGGGGCGAAGGTGTCCAGGTTGATGGTGTCGGCCTGGAGCATCTCCTCGACGCGGTGGTCGTCGGGGCTGTCCTGCGTGATGATGTCAACGCCGCCGTCAGTGCAATCGTCGGAGACCTCGTCGCTGGCGACCAGGCCGTGGGGTTCACGGTCGTCCGTGCCCTTGCTGTCGAGTTGGCGGTCGTTGTCGGGGCGGGTGTTCACGGGAGGCTCGGGGCAGCGGTATGGCCAGGGAACGATCCGAGATTCTACCCATCGGCCATTGCAACTCCGGTAACCATTCCTGAACAGTGCGATTGACGCAATGGCGGCGGCGGCCGGTCTATCGTTGCGGCCTCATGCGCATGCGACTGCTCTTCCAGTATGGTCTCCTGCTGCTGCTGCTGGCGTTGTTCTGCGTCTTTCTCCTGTGGCCGATCTGGCTGACGATCCAGGGCGGCTTTCTGGACGCCGAAGGCCGGGTGACGCTGGCGCATCTCGATCTGGTCCTGAAGGACCCGGTGCTTGTGGCGGGGCTCGGCAACGCCGTGATGATTGCAACGGCGACGACGGTGTTGTGCCTGATCATCGCCCTGCCGCTGGCGCTGCTTTCGGCCCGGTGTGAATTTCCGGGCAAGGCGATCCTCGGGGCGCTGATTCTCGTGCCGCTGGTGCTCCCGCCGTTTGTCGGCGCGATCGGAATGAAGCAGATCCTCGGCAGGTTCGGGGCGCTGAACACGCTGCTGGGCACGGAGTACGACTTCCTGGGAACCGCCCGATTCTGGGGCGTCGTCGTCGTCGAAGCCCTGCACCTCTACCCGATCCTGTACCTGAATGCGTCCGCTGCCCTTGCAAATCTCGATCCGACACTGGAGGAGGCGGCAGAAAACCTCGGAGCGGGGCCGTGGAGGAGGTTCTTCAAGATCGTCCTGCCGCTGATCCGCCCCGGCCTCTTTGCCGGCGGAACGATCGTCTTCATCTGGTCCTTCACCGAACTCGGCACGCCGCTGATGTTCGACTACTACGAAGTCACGCCCGTGCAGATTTTCGCCCGGATCAACGAGATGGGGTCGTCAAAGCAGCCCTATGTGCTGACGGCCATCCTCCTGGTCTCTGCCGCGCTCTTCTTCACCATCGGGAAGGTGGCCTTCGGGGGACGGGCCTACGCGATGTACTCCAAGGCATCGATCGCCTCGAAGCCCCTGCGCCTCCGCGGAGCGTCGGGATACGGTGCAGCCGCGCTTTTTGCCGCAGTCATCGGGCTGGCCATCGTGCCGCACATCGGGGTCGTGCTTACGAGTCTCTCCGGGATCGGGCGGTGGTACGGCACCGTGCTCCCCGCGGAGTGGACCTTCGATCACTATCAGGACGCCCTGGCCCACCCGCTGGCCATGGGGTCGATTGCCAACTCCCTCAAGTACGCCCTGCTCGCCACGGCGGCAACCTGCATCATCGGCGTTCTCATCGGCCACCTCATCGTACGGTCGAGGGTTGTCGGGCGCGGCCTGCTCGACACGCTCTCCATGCTGCCCCTGGCCGTGCCCGGCCTTGTGATGGCCTTCGGCTTCGTGGCCCTGACGCTCGAAGCGCCCTTCTCCTGGACCACGGAGACCGCTCCGGAGGGATTCGCCTGGTTTGCGCGCTGGATCTCGCCTCACTTTGAAATCCTGGGTCCAACGGCCAACCCCATGGTGCTGCTGGTGATTGCCTACGCGGTCCGGCGACTGCCCTACATGGTCCGCTCCACCGTCTCCGGGCTGGAGCAGACTTCTCACGAACTGGAAGAGGCGGCTCGGAATCTCGGGGCGGGGCCGGTGCAGTCGCTGCGGCGAATCACCCTTCCCCTGATCACCGCCAACCTCATCGCCGGCGGTCTGCTGGTCTTTTCCTTCTCCATTCTCGAAGTCTCCGACTCGCTCATCCTCGCGCAGCGCGAGATGCACTACCCCATCACTAAGGCGATCTACACCTTCAACGAACGCCTCGGCGACGGGCAGTACATCGCCTCGGCCATGGGCGTCTGGGGGATGGCGCTGCTGACCGCAACGCTCGTCGGCGCCTCCGTGCTTCTCGGCCGGAAGATGGGTGCGCTCTTCCGCGTCTAAGAGCCGGGAGGCGCGTTGCTATAGTTGGCCCATGCACGGACGAGAGGCGAAACAGGGCGGTTCACGGGGGGCGGTTTACGAAGGATTGACCGAGGCGCAGCGCGAGGCGGTCTCGATCATCGATGGCCCGCTTCTGGTGCTGGCGGCGGCGGGATCCGGCAAGACGCTCACGATCACACGCCGGATCGCCAACATGGTCGCCTCCGGCATTCCCCCGTGGTCGATCCTCGCCCTGACCTTCACCAACAAGGCCGCCGGCGAGATGCGTGCCCGTGTGCAGCGGATGCTGCCGCAGGATTCCGGGGCGTCCGGGATCATTCTTGCGACATTTCACTCGTTTTGCGCGCGCTGTCTGCGCCGCTACGCGGCCGCAGCCGGTGTGCCCGACTCCTTCGCCATCTACGACACCGCCGATCAGAAGGCCCTGATCAAGTCCGTGCTCCAGTCCCTTGATCTGAACCCGCAGAACTTTCCGCCCGACCAGGTGCTCTCGCGGATCAGCAAGGCCAAGAACGACATGCTCGACCCCGATGACCTCCGGGCTCGCGCAACCGACTTCTTCGAGCGAAACGCAGCCCGGGCCTACGCGGCCTACGAGCGGGGGCTGGAAAAGGCCGGGGCGGTCGATTTCGACGACCTGCTGGTGAAGACGGCGACGCTGCTGAAAGAAAGCGCGGAGGTTCGGGAGGCGTTGCAGCGGCGCTTCCGGTACATTCTCATCGATGAGTATCAGGACACCAACCGGGTGCAGTTCCTGATTGCGCACACATTGGCGCAGAAGCACCGCAACATCTGCGTCGTGGGCGATCCGGACCAGTCGATCTACGCCTGGCGCGGGTCGGACATCCGCAACATCCTGGACTTCCAGAAGCACTATCCCGATGCCCAGATCGTGAAGCTCGGCGAGAACTTCCGCTCACGGGCCCCCATCCTGCGGGTCGCCGACCACCTCATCAAGCACAACTCCCAACGCAAGGACAAGCCCCTCTTCACCACCCGGGAAGGAGGCGCAAAGCCCGTCGTCTGCGTCTGCGAGGATGAGTACGCCGAAGCGCGGGCGGCCGTGGATTTCCTCCGGGAACGGCATCTGCGCGGCGAGGCCACGTGGAACGAGATGGCGATCCTCTATCGAACCAATGCCCTCAGCCGCGTGCTCGAAGCCGTGTTGCGCGATGCGGCGATTCCCTACACGATCGTGCGCGGCACGGCCTTCTTCCAGCGCCAGGAAATCCGCGATGCCCTGGCGTTCCTCCGCCTGATCATCAATCCCGGGGACGACACCTCACTGCGCCGGATCATCAACACTCCCCCGCGCGGAATCGGCAAGACCACCTTCGAGAAGGTGGAGCTGGCGGCCATCGACCGGCAGCAGACGCTCTTCGAAGCGATTCGTGCCGCCGACTCGATCGCCGGTCTCTCCGACAGGGCTGTCTCAGCGCTGACGAACTTCGCCGGCCTGATCGAATCCTGGCGGAGCGATCTGCGCCGATGGAGCCCGCTTGAGCACGGAGGGCTGGGCGGCTTTGTCGGGCACGTCGTCCGCACCAGCGGCCTCGAGCGCCACTTCCGTGAGTCGAAGCGGGAGGAGGATGAGGAACGGCTGGCCAACCTCGATGAACTGGTCACCTCCGCCGCTGAGTTTCAGGCCAATAACCTCGAAGCCCTTCTCGGCGGCGAGGACGATGAGGAGCTCCCGGCAGTTGATACTGTGGAGCCGGCCGTTGAGCCGATCGTTGAAGCCCCCGCCGAGGACGCAGGACGGCTGTTCATTGAACCAGCGGAGCCGGAGGCGGACGAGGGGGCGGCAGCCGGGGAGGGTCTGGCGTGGCTGCTGGCGGCGTATCTGGATTCAGTGGCGCTCATCGCCGATGCCGACGCCGTGAACTCCGAGACCGGCTCGGTCACGCTCATGACGCTGCATGCGGCGAAGGGGCTGGAGTTCACGGCCGTGGCGATCGTCGGGCTCGAGGAGGGACTGCTGCCTCATTCACGCTCCCGGGAGAGCAAGGCGGAAAGGGAGGAGGAGCGGCGGCTCTTCTTCGTCGGCATCACGCGGGCACGGGAGTACCTGCACATCAGCGGGGCGCGATCGCGGGCGGTGCGGGGGGCGCGGATGCCGACGGTGCCCAGTTCCTTCCTGAATGAACTTCCGGGCGAGGAAATCGAGGCGGTGGGGTTTGACGAGGGGGAGGCACGGTCGTCAGGGCGGGAAGCGCGGATCGGGCGGTGGATGGAGGGGGCCGGGCAGGCGCCGGTGCGGACCGTCGGTGGAGAGGCGGATGAGGGGCATCGGGCCCGCCTGGGCTACGGCGTGGGGTCGCTGGTGCGGCATCCGCAGTTTGGGACGGGGCGGATCGAGTCGATCAGCGTCAACGCGGGGCAGACGCGGGTGCGGGTCGCCTTTGCGACACTCGGAAAGAAGACGCTGGTGGCCGAATTCGCCCGTCTCCAGCCGATTTCGGGCTGATATTGGACGCCATAGCCCGGAAGTGGGCTTGCAAATGCCGTCAGGGACGGTACATTGGGTGTGCCTTCCACGATGTGAAGCGCCTTCCTGGACCGGAGCAGACCATGACAAGCCGTCCCGCCGTCCCGCCGTCCCGCCCTCGCAGCGGGTTCACCCTTATTGAACTGCTGGTGGTGATCTCGATTATCGCCCTGCTGATCAGCCTGCTGCTGCCGGCCCTTCGGAGCGCCAGGGCCTCGTCGCAGAAGATGGAGTGCGGGTCGAACCAGCGGCAGATCGGGCAGGGACTGCACTACTACACGGTGGACAACGCGGACTACGTGCCCCGGGAAGGGCATTACAACGACGCCCGGATGTACTCGTCTCAGCCGACTCGGATGTCGCGGATTCCCTGGGCGTTTGTCCTGCGGAAATATGTGGATCAGTCCGAACTTCCGCCGGACTACCACCGGGAGATGCAGCGGGGAAATCGAGGTGACAAGTTCACCCCGGTGCGGGCCTACAAGTGCCCGACCTTCCCGATCAAGGAGCACAACCTCCACTTCGTGAACAACGGCATCAAGTTCAAGAACGAAAACAGCAGCCGTATGACCGGGGCGACGCTCTTTACAGATTTCCGTCGCCTCTCTGAGACGATCTACCTGACCGCTTTCACCGATGATCCGAACAACTCCTTTGCCAGCCAGGCCAACGGGTACGGCTACAGCATGGCCGGCGATCGGGGCGTTGCGGCGTGGTACGACGTGTGGGAGAAGTTCCACATCGACAGCCCGCAGAACAACTACAGCAACGGCCGCCGTGTGCAGGTCAACCGGCACGGCAACGGCTCCAATGCCCTCTTCATCGACAGCCACGTCGAGTTCCTGACCGACAACACCATCATCGATCCCGACTCCTGGGACGACATGACGCCCCCGAATTACTGATCCCGCAAACGCCGGACACATGGGCTCCCTCGCTATACTTGG
>CAZPFK010000004.1:14886-34375 GCA_964585855.1 uncultured Vicinamibacteraceae bacterium | reverse complement strand
CTGGTCTGCGGCGTCAATTCCGTGGACAACGCCGGCAGTCTGATCGCGCAGGTGGCCGAGACGCTGCCGACGAGCCAGTGGAATGCCGCCTCGATCACCGCCCATGCGCAGATGTTCGCCCGGTCGATGTCCGGCGACGATGTGCTGGTCCTCAAGTACGACATGGATGCCGTCGAGGTGCTGGCACTGCTGCGGCCGGCCTCGTCGGATCACTTCACGCTCAAGAGTCTGGAGCGCGGCTTCCGAAAGATTGCGGAGATGATTGAAGGGAGGCGGGACCGGCTGCCGTGTGCCTCGGTGAGCTTCATCGGCGGCAAGAGCAACCGGCTGGTGGATTCCAACGGCCGCGAGCCCTCGCTGGAGCGGGTTCTGAAGATCATGTTCGAGGTGGGGTATCGGGGCGACGTCTACCCGTCGCTTGGGATGTGGGAGACGGGGCCGACGGGGGTCTACGCGACCTATCCCTTCCCGGAGTCGCTGGAGCAGATGCGAAGCGGCGGGTCCTGAGTTGATGCGTTCAGAGCAGACGGGCGAGGTCTCGGTCCAGTTCCCGATACCAGCGCCGGACTGTCGCTGCATCAAAGCGGTCGGGAATCGTGTCGGCATCCCGGCGGCCGGCGACGAAGGCCATGACGGCCTGGGCCACCTGTTCCGGTCGGCGCGACCCGTGGCACCAGTGTTCGTAGTCGGCGAAGGAGAGGGTCAGCGTGTGGCGGCTGCGCTCAGCGCCGGAGCCGGACTCATCCAGCAGGGCGACTTCATAGGACCAGCCGCGGTCGCTTTCGTGCTCGGTGAGAATGCGAATATCGGACACCGTCTGGGCTCTCCGGGAATCGGGCTTTATCATACCGTATCGGATATCGGGGCCGGCACCTGCGATGAAATCCGTAGGAAACGGATTCGCAGAGATCAGCCGGCGGTTGCACCACGTATTGCCGGTCGCGCATGAGTTTTCTGCTTGAGACAATCCGGCTCGGCCTCCTGAACCTGCGGCTGCACCTGCTGCGGTCGATCCTGACGGCGCTTGGGATCATTCTGGGAATCGCAGCGGTCATCATCATGATGGCGGTGACAGAAGGGTCGATGCAGAGCGCGCTGGAGCAGTTTGAGATCCTCGGGGCGCGCAATGTGATCCTCCGCTCGGAGCGACCGCCTGAGCAGGTGTCGATGTCGGGCGGCACAAGTTCCCAGCAGGGATCATGGGTGACCTCCTACGGGCTGAAGCGCCGCGATCTCCGGCGGCTCGAGGAGCGTTTCGGCGAGATTGCCGAGCAGATCGTCCCCCTCAAGGCGGTCGGCAGTTACGTGACGCGCGGACCACACCGCCTGTCGAGCCAGGCCTTCGGGACGACACCCGCCCTGCCGCAGTGCGCGAACTTCCGCGTCTCACGCGGGCGCTATCTCGAGGCTACGGACCTGATCAACGTCTCGCAGGTGGCGGTCATCGGGTCGCACGTGGCGCGACAGCTCTTTCCGCTGGCCGATCCGCTCGGGCAGGAACTGCGCATCGACGAGAACATTTTCCGGGTCATCGGTGTCCTCGAACCGATCGGCCTTGCCGGCGGAGCCGGAGCCGCCCTGGTCGGCCGAAACCTCAACCTCGACATCCACGTACCGCTCACGACCGCTTCCGAACTCTTCGGAGACATGACCTTCCGACGCTCGTCGGGCCGGCGTGACAACAGTCTCGTCGAGCTGAGCGAGATCATCATCGCGCTGCCGACGCTGGAGTCGGTCGAGCCCAACGCCCGGGTGGCGACGCGGACGGTCGATCTCGAACACGCCGAGACGGCCGACGTCTCAGTGATCGTGCCTTTTGAGCTGCTCGAAAATGCCCGGCGGACGAAGCGGACATGGACGCAGGTGATGATCGTCATTGCCGCCATTGCGCTGCTGGTCGGCGGCATCGGAATCATGAACATCATGCTCGCCTCGGTGACCGAGCGGACGCGCGAGATCGGCATCCGGCGGGCGCTCGGGGCGACGCGCCATCACATCACGATGCAGTTTCTTGTTGAGACCGGCGTGATCTCGCTGATGGGGGGAATCCTGGGAATCCTGATCGGCGTCGGGGTGGCGATCGGCCTGGGCATGATGCTGCCGGATCAGTTCCCGACGCTGATCCGGGCATGGTCAATTGTGGTCTCCTTCATGGTCGCCTGCGGCGTGGGACTGGCCTTCGGCATCTATCCGGCCAGTGTTGCGGCGCGGCAGGACCCCATCGTCGCCCTGCGGCATGACTGAACGGCGTCAACGTGCAGCCGTACCCGAATCAGAAGGTGGCGCGGTCGAAGAGCGGCGTGCTGAGGTAGCGTTCGCCGAAACTCGGGGCCATAGTGACGATGCGCTTGCCGCGAAAATCCGGGCGTGCGGCAATTTTGGCCGCGGCGCAGAGGTTGGCGCCGGTGCTGATGCCTCCGAGAATGCCCTCTTCAAGTGCGAGGCGGCGCGCCCACGTGAAGGCCTCATCGTTGGTGACGGTGAGCACTTCGTCGATGAGCGACTGATCGAGCACGGAGGGCACGAAGCCCGCTCCGATGCCCTGAATCTTGTGCGGCCCCGGTTTGCCTCCGGAGAGGACCGGTGAGTCGGCCGGCTCGACGGCGATGGCCTTGAAGTCCGGGTTGTGGCGGCGGATGAAGCGGGTGACTCCCGTGATGGTTCCGCCCGTGCCGACGCCGACGACCATCGCATCGATCGCCCCGTCAGAATCGGCCCAGATCTCCGGGCCGGTCGTTTCTTCGTGAATCTTCGGATTCGCCGGATTGTCAAACTGCTGGGGCATGAATGCTTTCGAATCTTCAGCGACAAGCTGCGAGGCCTTCTCGACGGCGCCGCGCATGCCCTCGGCGGCCGGCGTGAGTACGAGGTTGGCACCGAGGTGGCGCAGGAGGGCTCGTCGCTCGGTACTCATCGACTCGGGCATGGTCAGCGTGAGGCGGTAGCGGCGGGCAGCGCAGACGAAGGCCAGCGCGATGCCGGTGTTGCCGCTGGTCGGCTCGATGATGTGCGTCTCCGGCTTAATTCGGCCCTCTTTCTCCCCGGCGATGATCATGGCCGAGCCGATGCGGTCCTTGACGCTGGCAAGCGGGTTGTCGAACTCGAGCTTGACGAAGACCGTGGCATGGTCCTGCGGGATGATGCGGCGGAGGCGGACCATCGCGGTGTTGCCGATCCGGTCGATAACCGAGTCGTAGGCGCGACGGTGGAGGAGTCGGCGCTCGCCTGCTTCGGGTGCGGCGGCCTCGGGCTGCTTGAGGGACATGGCTTCTCCTTCAATGTGAGGGCGCGCCCGTCGGCGGAACAACGATGCGGACCGCGGTCACTGGGTCGATTGTACGGTTGAAATGGGGGAGGGATTCGCCGGGGGGCGATCAGTAGCCGGTCTTCACGCCGCCCAGAAGGGTGGAGATCATGATGGCAAGATCGAGGATGGGACCGCGGGCTCCGCGATAGGCGAGGTCGTACTCAACGTGCTCGTGGATGGGTTCGTTGCGGTGCGGGCTGATCTGCCAGAGTCCCGTGACCCCCGGGGGGATGTCGAGGCGGCGGCGCTGATCAGGGCTGTACTGGGCGCAGATGAAGGGCATCTCCGGACGCGGCCCGACCAGCCGCATGTCTCCCTTGATCACGTTGAACAGCTGGGGAATCTCGTCCAGACTGAGCTTGCGGATGATCCGCCCGATGCGGGTAACACGCGGATCGACCTTCTCACGCGGGCTCTCGCCGTACCTGGGCGCATCAACACGCATGCTGCGGAACTTGTACAGCGTGAAGCGGCGGCCGTTGTGGCCGAGGCGGCGTTGTCGGAAGAAGATCGGCCCGCCGTCGTCCAGCTTGATCAGGATGGCAACAGCCAGCCACACCGGCATGAGGACGATCAGCGCGACCAGGGCGATCAGGCGGTGAACCACGTTGTGAAGGACTTCACCGAATGGAAAGCGGTAGTCTGCGACATGGTTGTAGCGGTCCAGGAGCTCCCGCAGAAGGACGCAGTCGGTGGCGAAGACCAGGTCTCCGTAGGAGCGAAGCTCGGCAAGTTCGCCGGCGTCGTCATCAAGGATCAACACCGTCAGGCCGCGGCGGAGGTAGTTTCGAACGGCCGGCGGGGCGTGCTTGCTCCGTGCGTTAATGCGGCACCGGGCCAGTTTGCGCCGACCGATGAGGTCGCCGCAGCGGTTGACAACCTCCGCGACACGCCGGAACTCCTCAGCGCTGCCCAGGATGATGACGTCGGGCATCCGGTTGGTCGAAGCGCGCTTCCGCCAGAGGTAGACCATGGCGATCAGCAGGGCGGTCGTGAGGATGGAGGAGCCGACCGACCAGACGATCAGTACCGGGTCGGTCATGACCACGGAGGCGAGCGTCGTCAGCGCGACCGTCAACGCTGCCACGCGCAGGATGTCGGCGATCGGCTCGGCCATCACCCGCAGCGACCAGCCCCGGAGGGGCCGCCGTTGCGTGATCAGAGCCGTCCACAGGATCGTGGAGCCGACGGCTGTAAGCACGGCCGGCATGCGGAGGTCGGCAGAGAGGGCGACGGGAATCCAGGAGGGCAGATGGCCGGCGACGATCAGGATCGTCGTGATGCGCATCCGACGGCGGAGGGTCATCTGCTCGCGATGCACCCCAGCCAGAAGAATCGGAAGAATCAGGACCATGGGGAGGAAGAAGGCTGGGGGGAACTCGACACCGGCACCGGCGGCGTTCCAGGCCCGGATCACCAGCAGCGCCAGGGTGGTGTTGAGCAGCATGACGCCGATGTCGCTGAGCGAGCCGACCGCCGAGGGCCGGTGCATCAGGAAGAAGGCCAGCGAGGCGCCGGAGAGGAAGAGCGAGAAGATGAGCCCGGCCTGGTCGGTGGTGGTGACGCCGAAGAGGATCGCCAGGCAGGAGGAGGCGAGGAAGGCGGCCAGGGCCCCGAAACCGTCCATGAAGTTCAGGGCAGCCATCGCGTTGATGATGCCGATGATGAAGATCGCGGTGAAGAGAACGTCAAGGATGGGCACGGCGCCCTGCGTGACCTCGATCCGGCCGCCGACGGCGGCGGCGGTGATGGAGAGCAGGGCCTGGAAGGCGAACTGGCCCCGGAAGCCGAGGCGGATGCGATCGGCAATGATCCCGACGCCGCAAGCCAGCGAGAGCAGGGCGGCGGTGGTGACATTTCGGCCCGATTCGGCGTTGGCGCTGAGGTAGAAGAGGGAGAGGCAGAGCAGTGAGGAGAGCAGGAGCAGGAGGGCCAGCGAGCGGATGCTGATTCGCTTCGTTGCGGATTCGAGGGCGCGTTGGCGCTGTTGGGAGACGAAGCGTCCGAGGAAGGGCGTCAGCAGACCGCTGAAGGCGCTGAGCGCGGCGCCCAACTGGATGAACTCTGTTCGAAACACGCTTCTTTCTCCGAGCCTTTCCGAAACGCCTGACCGGCAGGAGGAACCGGCCAGCGCCTCCTTCGATCCGAAAAGGCGCAACCCCGGGGCGTCCGCAGGGATCGCCCGTCAACGATGAATCTGCCTTTGAGCCTTCTGTGGACACGGTTCTATACGTGGAACCGGATAGATAGTATGACCCCGCTTTGAGAAAATGGAAGTCAATTCTTGGCTTCAATCTCGCTCACAACGTGCCGGGCGAACGGTCAACATCGTGTCAGAACGACTCCCCTAACTCCGATCAGTGTTTCCCCCACACCATGGCCGAATTTATCAGACTATGGGCGGTTCTGCTCGGCGCTGGGCGATGGATTCACGCCCCGGACAGACTATGCTTTCCTTTGCCGGTCGCTCCAGGCAGAGCGACCCCGACATCGATCATTGCGGTTGCGGTGGTTGCCGTCGCATCGTGCGGCGGGCCGTTGCCGTTGTCCCTCGCGATCGAGATGCTCGATCGCCAATTTGACGAGCTTTCTTCTTCATGGTCAATCACAACCTCATCAGCGATCTTTCCATCGACGACTCCGACGCACAGGCCCTGCTGGATCAGGCCTTCGGCGGACAGGCTGTCGAGCAGAAGATGGAGTCCGTGCTGGCAGACAAGGTCGCCGATCTCAAGTCCGGCTCGCTTCTGAGAGGGCGGGTCGTGGGCATGGCCGGCGACAACGTGGTGCTGGATCTTGGTCTGAAATCCGAAGGTCTGGTGGACAAGGGCGAATTTGACGATCCGTCCGAAATGGCCGTCGGATCCACCGTCGAGGTGCTCCTTGAGTCGATCGAGGGCGAGGATGGGCTGATTGAGCTCTCGAAGCGCAAGGCCGACCGCATCCGCGGCTGGGAGCGCATCCTCGAATCGTGCAAGGAGGGGGATGTCGTCGAAGGCCGGGTGCTGCGCCAGATCAAGGGCGGTCTGCTGGTGGACATCGGCGTGCCGGTCTTCCTGCCGACCTCGCAGATCGACGTCCGCCGTCCGCACGACCTTCGCGACTACCTCGGCAAGACGATCCGGGCCAAGGTGCTCAAGATCGACGAGCAGCGTCGAAACATCGTCATCAGCCGCCGCCGTCTCATCGAGGAGGAGCGTGCCGAGGCGCGCGATCGCCTGCTTACGACGCTCAACGAGGGCGATGTGGTCAAGGGTGTGGTCAAGAACATCGCCGACTTCGGCGCCTTCATCGACCTGGGCGGCATCGACGGACTGCTGCACATTACCGATATGTCCTGGGGCCGGATCAACCATCCTTCCGAGGTCGTCTCGATCGACGAGGAGGTGGAGGTGAAGGTGCTCAACATCAACACCGAGAGCGAGAAGATCGCCCTTGGCCTCAAGCAGCTGCAGCCCTCGCCCTGGGATGACATCGAGGAGCGCTTCCCCGTCAACCATCGCGTCCGCGGCGTCGTGACCAACATCGTTTCCTACGGCGCGTTCGTCAAACTCGAAGACGGCATCGAGGGCCTCGTGCACATTTCCGAGATGTCCTGGACCAAGCGGATCAACCACCCCTCCGAGATGCTCTCGGTCGGCGAGGAGATCGACGTCGTCGTCCTGGACATCAACAAGGACAAGCAGGAGATCTCCCTGGGCATCAAGCAGCTGGAGGTCAACCCCTGGGACATCATGGGGCAGAAGTACCCCGCCGGCACGATCGTCGAAGGCAAGGTGCGCAACCTCGCCAACTACGGCGCGTTCATCGAGATCGAGCCGGGCATCGACGGCCTGCTGCACGTTTCGGACATCTCCTGGACGAGGAAGGTTTCGCATCCCAACGAGGTCTTCAAGAAGGGCGATTCAGTCCGCTGCGTCGTGCTGGAAGTCGATCAGGACAAGCAGCGCGTCGCGCTGGGCGTCAAGCAGCTGACCGAGGACCCCTGGAAGGAAGCCATCCCCGGCGCCTACAAGCCCGGCATGGTCGTTCAGGGCAAGGTCACCAAGATCACCAACTTCGGCGTCTTTGTCGAACTGGAAGAGGACCTCGAAGGCCTGCTGCACATCTCCGAGCTCTCCGACAGCAAGGTCGAGAACCCGCAGGACGTCGTCAAGCAGGGTGAGGAACTGGAAGTCAAGATCCTCCGCGTCGACACCGACGAGCGGAAGATCGGCCTCTCCCTCAAGCGTGCTCAGTCCGGCGATGTCTCGGAGTACGAGTCCGATCGCTCGGACACGATGCCGTCCGACGTCAAGCCGATGCGCGGCGGCATGGACAAGCACGACGCCCTGGGCTCGGACAAGATCGAACTCTGATCCGCGTCGAACCGTTCACTGCACACATCAGGGCCTGTCCGGCAACGGACGGGCCCTGTGCTTTTTTGCATGTCCGGCAGGAACACCATTGCGACATGCACCGGCTGCCGGCTTTGTTATGATGGCGGGAATGAAGAGTCGATCCCACAGGCCCTTGCTCCGTCCGCGCAACATCGCGCTGCTTGCGCTGGTCATCCTCGTCGGCTGGTTCGGCATCGTTGTGTACCGGACCTGGAACTTGCAGCCGAACATTGCGGTGGACTACGGCGCCCGGCTGGAGGAGCTGGCGGCGTCGGTGCAGCCGGAGGGACGGGATGCCTGGCCGCTGATCATGGAACTCTTTGCGATCCGGCAGCGGGCCGAGCAGGAGATCAGCACGCAGTACGCCGACCTGCTTGCCGCCAACAACCGAACGCTTCGAGACTACGTGTTGTCGCTGGCTTATCCACCGGGCACTGATGTGACGGCCGATCTCGCGTACCTTGATCGTCTGGAGGCGCTTGGATTCTTTGACCTGCTGGAGGAGATTGCGGAGTGTCCGCGGGCGATCCGGCCGATGGCGGGATCGGATCGGCCGTTGTATGAGGTGTTGGATGCGCGGCCCCACAGCGGTGAATTCCGGCGGACGTGCATGATCATTCGGTCACGAATGCGTCAGGCTGCGCTGGCAGGCGACTTTGACTCGTATGTTCGCGATCTCTCCCATGGGTTCGCTCTAAACCAGCATCTTGCCAACCAGCCCTCGCTCGTGTGTTATCTGTCGGCAACGGCGGTGACAGCGACGTATCTCCAGAGTGTGTGCAGCGATATGGATGTTGCGTACTTCGGACCTGACGGCAGTCGGAGGGTCCTGGAGACTCTGACGCCCGAGTGTCTGCCCCGCAGAGTGTCGTATGCCATGCAGAGCGAGCGGTACTGGCTGCTGGATATGGTGCAGCGTGTTTACTCCGACGACCACAGCGGTGATGGAACACTGATCGTGGCAGCGGCACATTCGCTCATGACGTCGCTCCAGTTTGGCAATCTCGGAATCGGCTCACGTCTCGCCTCGCACCCAGTATCCAACCTTGCAGGTGGCTTCTATCCATCTCGTCAGGAGATGATCTCCAAGATCGACGAGTACTTCCTGCTTCACCAACAATGGTCGAACGGACCGTTTCCTCGCGGAGCCGATGTTCCGAATGCTCCGGCAGAGTTCCTGAACTCGCTCAGCCCGAAATATTTTCTACTCACGCCGCTGGCCGGGTGGGGAGAGGGACTTGGCGACCTTGACATTCGACTTCGATCACTCTTTGTCGGCACGCGCCTTCATGTCACAGTCCACCGGTTCTTCTCTGAGCGGCTGTTTGTGCCGGTGCGTCTCGAGTCACTGACGCCGAGGTATCTTGATTCATTTCCCCTGGACCCGCTCACGGGTCAGTCGTTCGGATTCCGAAGTGTCGAGCCGCAGGAAATGGCTCCGTTCCGGCGATGGGAGATTTATTCTTTCGGTCCGGACGGCGTCGACAACTACGGCGTCGAGGAAAAGAATGAAGCGGGGCAGCTTGACATTGTGATCAACCGCCTGACAAGCATCTGGGTACCACCATGAGCAACACAGGACACCGTAAGCCCATCTTCCGGCCGCGAAACATCATCCTCGTCATCCTGCTTCTGCTGGTCGGCTGGCTTGCGATCGCGCTCTACCGCGCCTTCAGCGCCCACGCCGTCGTCAGCGTGGACTACGTTGAGGAACTGGCACGGCTCGGGCAGGAGAAAATGCCACCCGGCGAGGATGGCTGGCCGCACCTTGAGGCCTTGTTTGGAATCAGGGAGCAGGTTGAGGCCGATATGGTCGCGCAATTCGGTGACGCAATGGAGGAGATGCGCGGCTTCGAGACCGAGGTAGTGTGGGATCGTGTTTACGGCTCGCCGTTCGGCGGGCCTTCCGTTGAGCCGGAACTGGCCGGGCTGGACGTTCTGCATGGGCTGCCGTACCTGGATCATGTGCGAGGGCTGATCACGGCACCTCGATGCGTCATTCCGATGGATGTGCCGGCGTCCGGATACGTGCTGGAAATCGGCTACCCATACCTCACTGCAGCGAGATCGGTCTGCAGGATGCTTGCCGCCGATGCTCACCTTGCGGCTCGTCGCGGTGACTTCGAGTTGTATGTGTTGCTCGTCCGTGGGCAGCTGGCGATCTCCCGGAACGTCGGCGCTCAGCCGGGGATGGTCCCCAGCATGGTCAGTGGAGCCACTCTGGCTCATGTCATCGAGCGAGTGCAGGAAGACCTGTACGACTTCGACTTCCCTGAGTCCGTCTGCCTCGCGCTGCTTGCGGCGTTTGATGAGGCGGCTCTTCCGGATCTTGCGTACGCCTACGAGGCGGAACGGCTCATGCAGCAGGATGTCGTGCAGCGAATGTACACCGATGACGGCAACGGCAACGGGCGGATGATCGTCTCCAATCTCACAGCCGTGGAGTCCTTCTCCGGCGACATCGCCTGGGGCCTCTTCGGGCCGCAGATCGGCCGGTTCGCCAACCTGGCGTCATGGATGTATCCCACGCGAATCGAGGCCGGTGAGGCGTTCGATGAGGTCAGAGATCACCTGATAGCCATGTCCAGACTTCCTCGTTGGGAGCGCGATGCGTATCCGTTTGATATAGAGACGTATGTCGATTCGCTCCCGAAGACGTGGTTTCTGATCGGCCTTCTGGTTGATGCCCTGGAACGTCCGATGGGCGCGGTTGATACATTGGGCGCGATGCGCCAGTCGACCCGCCTCTTGCTCGCCCTTGAGATTCATCACGCCCGGCACGGCCGGTGGCCCGCAACGCTCGACGATCTTGCGCCTGCGATCCTGCCGGAGATTCCCATCGACCCGCTCAACGGCAAGCCGTTCGGATATTCTCTTCGTGAGCCGACCGAGGACGATCCGCGCCCATTCCTGCTCTACTCCTTCGGGCTCGACGGGACCGATGACGGCGGCCGGCCGCATGGAGATCAGTGGGGCGACCGCCAGCCGGTGCAGGATGAGAGTGTGACGGGGTACGACTACGTCTACAACCGCCCGCGTGAAGTGTGGGATGAGTGAGCCGGAAGAACAGAGGAATCGCCCGATGCATGAGAGTTCGACACGCAAACCGATCTATCGCCCCCGTAACGTCATCATTCTCCTTCTGCTGCTGCTGGCCGGCTGGCTGACCGTCTCAGTCTTCCGATCGATCAACATGCGGCCCAACATCTCCGTGGACTACGTGGCGGAACTGCAACGGCTCGCTGCCGAGCACCAGGCCCCGGGGCAGGATGCCTGGCCGGCGATGCAGGAGATCTTCAGATTGCGGGAAGAGATCGATGCGGAAATCGGACCGCAATTCCCGGAGGAGCTGGAGGCGTTCAGGGGGACATTACGCTGGGAGCGGCTGTACTCTCTGCCGTATGACGAGGCCGCAATGCAGCCGGAGCTGCTCGGCGTCTCGCGGCTGCGCGAGTCAGAGTACGCCGAGTATCTTCAGGAGATCGTCGATTCGCCGCGTGGGTTGATGCCGTTAGAGACGGATGAATCCGAAACCCTGATCGGCATCCTGCTGCCTGACCTCGGCTGGTCGCGCCAGGCGGCGAAGATGCTGGTCGGAACAGCACACACCGCAGCGCGACAAGGTGATTTCCAGGAGTACGTTCTGGCGATGGAGGCGACTCTGGCCATCGCCCAGCACATCGGCTCACAGCCGATCCTGATCTGCGGTCTGGTGGGGATCGCGATTGAGTCGCTGGCGTATGGCCGCATCCGTGAGGACGTCATCGACATGGCGCTTCCTGAGAAGACCTGCCTTGCGATTCTCGGGGCTTTGGACCGATGGCGGACGCCCGGAATCGCGCTGCACCTGGAGGGGGAGCGGATGATGTTTCAGGACATTGTGCAGCGGGTCTACACCGATGATGGTAATGGAGATGGGCGGTTTATCGTCTCGGCCTTGCCGGGTGTGTTGGATGCGTACGGTGGCGCGTCTCCGCGCGCCATGTCGGGATTTGGAGGATTCGCCAATCTCACATCGGTCTTCTTTCCATCGCGGAGGGAAATGACGGAGAAGTACGACTCGTTCATCAACGCGACCGCTTCACGTGCCGCAATTCCCGTGTGGGAGCGCGGGGCGTACCCGGCGGACCCTGATGCGGATATTGATTCGCTCCCGCGGAACTGGATACTGATCGGGTTGCTGGCCCCGGCGCTCGACCGTGCGGCCGAGACGCACGACCTTGTCGAAGGCCAGCGACAGGCGACGCGTCTCATGCTCGCCCTTCGAGTCTACGAGATCCGGTACGGACAACTGCCCGAGCAGCTCGACGCGCTGTGGCCCGACATCCTGCCCGAACCGGTGATCGATCCGATCAACGGCAAGTCATTTGGTTACGGCCTGCGCGAGCCGACCGACGACGATCCGAGGCCCTACCTTCTCTATTCCTTCGGGCTCGACGGAACCGATGATGGCGGGCGCATGTACGCCGGAGACCGCAACATCATGGAGCCGCTGCGTGATGCCAGTCTATCGGGGTACGACTATGTCTACAGCGACCTGCGCCATGAGTGGGAGGAGGAGTGATGGTTGAGGGTGGCCAGGGAAGGCGTCTGCGCCGGCTCATCCAAGTGGGCCTGTTACTGTTGGCCGCTATTGCTGTCGCGATCGGTACGGCGGTGGTGAACGCCTATCGGGCTCGGCCGAACATCGCAGTTGACTATGCGGTTGAGGCACAACGGCTCTCAATGGAGCACCAGCCGAAGGGTGAGGATGCGTGGCCAATGATCGCCGCGTGTCTTGAGGAACTGAATTCCATAGAGGAGCAGTTGCTTGAGGAACAACCCGAGTTGGTCGATCGCTTTCCCGACTACCCCTCGTATAGCCACATCACGGATTATGCGCCTCCGGAAGAGGGCGAGTTCCCAGAGGTTGAAGTCATTCGGCGGCTGCGCCGATCGAACTTCTTCGATAGAGCCGCTGAGGCAGCCAGCGCGCCTCGTTGCATACCCGCATTTCGCCCGGGGCTCGCGCTGCACGAGTGGCCATTTGAAGGTAATTTTGCGCCTGCTCTAACCAGGCTGATTGCCGCGACGATGCGGCTGGCGGTATTGGAGGGCCAACTGGGCCAGGTGGATGGCCTGCTTGGGACGAATCTCGGAGTGATTCGGCACCAATCATGGTACCCGCTGGCAATCCATCGCCTTGGCGCTGAAAGCAGCTACATGAGGTTGATGCGAGAACTGTCGTTTCTGCTGAACGACGCGGAGTTCAATGAACCGCAGTGCTTCGCACTATTGGCGACTCTTGGAGAGGGTCCGGAGTTTGCCCCCGAGTTCCTTGCAATCGAAGGTGAAAGGCTGGTCATGCGTGACGTGATCCAACACATTTTCACGGACGATGGCGAGGGTAACGGCCGACTCATTTTGTCAGAGGCACACCGACTGGAGATCGACGTTCCAGGGGGAGGGCACCCGCTCTCCAACGTCGCCGCGCCGTTCTTCGCGTCGCGGCGGGAAACCACCGATATCGTGGAATCACGATATAGGGAACTGGTAGAGATCATGGAGACGTCGCGGGAAGATCGCGCCCCCCATATCCGAGACTGGTGGGACCGATCGCCGGGGGCTGGTTTGAGGATGACGATTCCAGCGGTGCTTGAACCCGGTTCTGCCATGTACCCGATTGACTGGCAAGGTTCACGCGAGGCACATCTGACAGTGCGCCTGATGCTGGCCTTGGAGTGCCACTTTGCACGCCATGGTTCGTGGCCCGCATCACTCAGCGAAATTGATGAAAGCATCATCGGTGCGGTGCCGACAGACCCGCGAAACGGTAAGGCCTTCGGCTATCGCATTCGAGCACCGCAGCCAGATGATCCGCGACCGTATCTGTTGTATTCGTTCGGAATGGACGGCGTCGATAACGGCGGCACTGTTCCTGATGAACACCGAGGACTGCTTGGTCAGATGCATCCGGAGTACAACACGGCTGCGCTCTCTGAGGCGGGGGCCGGGTACGACTACATCCTGAACCCGCCAAGGACGATTGAGGACTATGTCGGGTACGACGAGAGTTGGATGCACATGATGACACCGCAGAGGGATCAGTAGACCCTCACCCACCCAGCTGACTCATCGCCCGGTTGCCGTGACCGGAATGCGTCTCCGGCTTAAGCGAGACGCACCGCGCGAAGGCGGCCTTGATCGCGGCAAGGTCCGGCGTCGGCCGCAGGGCCTCCATCACACTCACCTCACCCCCGTCAAAGAGACAACTCCGCAGTTCACCAAGGGCGGTCAGCCGCAGCCGGTTGCACGTCTCGCAGAAGGGCCGGCTCATGGCGCTGATGAAGCCGAGTCGGCCGATGGCGCCGTCAAGCCGGAAGACCTCCGCCGGTCCGACGCCGGCCTCGCTCTGGCGGTCGACCTGATGCAGCGGGCCGAGACGCTCGGTGATGCGGGCCTTGATCAGGTCGTTGTCGACGATCGTCGCCTCAGCGCCGCGGGCGGTGAGGACCGAGTCCCCCAGCGGCATGTACTCAATGAAGCGAACCGTCCAGTCGCGCTGCAGCGTGAGGGCGGCGAAATCGGCGACTTCATCGTCGTTGATTCCCGCCATGACGACGACGTTGAGCTTGAGCCGGGTAAAGCCCGCCTCCTGAGCCGCATCGACTCCGCGCCAGAATCGGGCGAGGTCGCCGCCGCGGGTGATTTCGGCGAATCGTTCGGGGCGAAGCGAGTCGCAGCTGACGGTCAACCGATCCACACCTGCCTCACGGAGGGGCGCGGCGAGGCGGTCCAGCCGCAGGGCGTTGGTCGTCAGCGAGAGGTCTGTCGGGCCCAGATCGTGGATGCGGCCGACGATCTCGAGCAGGTCGCGCCGCACAGTCGGCTCGCCGCCGGTGATCTTGATGTGTTCGATGCCGAGTTCGAGTGCGGCCCGGACGATCGCCTCGTAGTCAGCGGGGCGGAGGAGGTCCTCCTGCGGGGCCATCCAGTCGATGGCGTCTTCGGGCATGCAGTAGATGCATCGCAGGTTGCAGCGATCGGTCACGCTCAGGCGCAGCAGCCGCACCGCGCGGAGACTGCGCGGACCCTGCGAGTAGGAGGGCCGTTGCGGGGAGAGATCGAGGATCGGGAGTGAGATCACCGCCTCATTCTACAGCCGGATCGGGCCGGCGCGAATCCCCGGGCTCAGATTGGGCAATGGTGTAGAGCCACCACCGTTTTCGATCGGATTCACCGGCCTTGACCTTGCGGAGGGCGTAGAGGGTCATCTCCTCGCCCGATTCGGTCCGGATGCGGAAAAACCGCTTGCGGTAATAGCGTTCGCCCCCGGCGTGGTCCCAGGCCTCGCTCTCCTTCCAGACGTCGAGGACCTCCGCAATCCCGTAGTGTCGCCCGCGCCAGGTGAAACCGGCCGGGATACCCGGCTCCCCACGAGCCATTGCGGAAGGGTCGAAGGTTCCGGCGTCCGGGGTGACCGACTCGGAGACCAACTCCTCCCCGAACGGCTCCCTATCCTTTTGCGACGTCATGGCCCGCTCGATTCCAACTTCACCGGCACGCAGGGACGAGATTCCGCCGACTCCCGAGGCGAATCTTACGACGCCGGTGCAATTCCTGCCGGGAGTGGGGCCGAAGCGCGCCAAGGCCTTCGCCCGCCTCGGCGTGGAGACGCTGGGCGACCTCGTTCGGCATCTGCCGTTCCGCTATGAGTATGAGCACGCGGAGTCGCCGATCGCCTCACTCGGGGCCGACCAGCTGGCGACGGTGACCGGGGAGGTTGCGGCCACGCGCGTGGCGGGCCAGCACCGCGGTCCGAAGAAGGCGCGCTTCGAGGCGACGCTCAACGACGGCAGCGGGATTCTCCGGCTGACCTGGTTCAACTCCGGCTTTCTCTTCCGGCAGATCAAGCCAGGCCACCGCCTCACGGTGACCGGCAAGACGAAACGGATGGGAAACTATCTGCAGATCATCAATCCGAAGTGGGAGCATGAGCCGGCCAAGCCCGTCGTGCGGACGGATCGCTACCGTCCGGTGTATCACGCCACCGAGGACCTGCCCACCGACCGGATCGATGCGATCGTGCAGGCCTCCCTCGATGCCGCGATTCCCCTGATCGAAGATCATCTCGATGAGGCCTTCCGAACCTCCCTGGCGCTGCCGGCCCTCTCGGAGGCCTACCGGCTGGCGCATCGCCCGGAGAGCGAGGATGATGTCGCCACATCGCGGCGGCGGCTGGCCTTCGATGAACTCTTCCTGCTGCAGGTCGGCATCGCGCTGCGGCGACACCAGCTGCGGCACACGGCTCAGGCGCCGGTGCTGGCCGGCGGCGAGGAGATCGGCCGGCGAATCCTTGAGCGCTTCCCGTTTGCGCTCACCGACGCGCAACGCCGCGTGATCGAAGAAATCCGGGCCGATGTCGCAACGCCCACACCCATGAATCGACTCCTGCAGGGCGATGTCGGCTCGGGCAAGACGGTTGTGGCGTTGTACGCGATGCTCCTGGCGGTCGCAAACAAGGGGCAGGCCGCGCTGCTGGCGCCCACCGAGCTGCTGGCCGAGCAGCACTACCTCTCCATCTCCGACATGCTCGCCGGCTCGAAGGTGCGCCTCAGGTTGCTGACCGGATCGACCCCGGCTTCGGCGAAGTCGGCGATTCTGGCCGAGACCGCGTCCGGAACCGTCGATCTGCTGATCGGCACCCACGCGCTGCTCAGCGACCGCCTCACCTTTGCCAACCTCGCCATGGTCGTCATCGACGAGCAGCACCGCTTCGGCGTCCATCAGCGCGCTGCCCTTCGCCAGGCGGCCGAGCAGGGGGGAGCGGTTCCGCACACGCTGGTGATGACGGCGACACCCATCCCCCGGACGCTCTCCCTGACGCTGCTTGGAGACCTCGACATCTCAACGATCGACACGCTCCCTCCCGGCCGAACGCCGATCACCACGCGAGTCGTCACCTCAGAGAAGCGCGATGTTGTCTATGAGTACCTGGCGCAGCGGATGAAGGAGGGGGCGCAGGCCTACATCGTGCTTCCCTTCATCGATGAGGCGGAATCCTCCGACCTCCGCGATCTGCAGACGCACATGAAGTGGCTCGAGGAGGGGCCCTTTGCCGGCTTTCACCTTGCGGCGGTGCATGGTCGCCTGAAGCAGGAGACGCGGGCCGCTGTCATGGAGCGCTTCCGCCTCGGGATGATTCATGCCCTCGTGGCCACGTCCGTTGTTGAGGTCGGCATCGATGTGCCAAACGCCTCCCTTATGGTCGTCGAGCACGCAGAGCGATTTGGCCTCTCCCAGTTGCACCAGTTGCGGGGGCGGATCGGACGCGGCAGCGCGCGATCGCTCTGCACCCTCATTGCCGATCCGACCACCGACGAGGCGAAGCGCCGCCTGGAAGTCATCGCGGAGACGACCGACGGCTTCCGAATTGCCGAGGCGGACCTTGAGATTCGCGGGATGGGCAACATCTTCGGAGCCGAGCAGTCCGGGTTGCCGCCCTTCCGGGTCACGGAGTTGCCGCGTGACCTCAAGCTGCTGGAACTGGCCCGCAGGGAGGCCCGGACGCTGATAGCCGCCGACCCGACCCTCGCCGATGCTTCGCGTTCGCTGCTGCGAAAACGTCTCTATAAGGCCTATGGACCCGGGCTGGGGCTCGCCGATGTCGGTTGAGAGGGCAGAAAGCCGGCAGATGACCAATCCCCAATCAGGATCGGCCCGATCGACAGAGGAGACGCCGCCGGCTCCTCCCATGCGCATTCTCCTCCTGAACCAGACTTTTCACCCCGACGTGGCGGCCACCGCCCAGCACGGCTGGGACCTGGCCCGATATCTCTCCGAACAGGGGCACGACGTCGTCGCCGTGGCGTCGCGCTCCATATACGGGCAGTCCGGGGCGGCCCTGCCGAAGCGCGAGACGATCGACCACATCGAGATTCACCGCGTCGGCTCGGCGATCTTCGGAAAGTCTGCGGGAACATTCGGGCGATTGATCGACTTTGCTCTGTGGTATGTGCTGGCAGCCTGGCGTGTCCTGACCTTGCGGCGATGCGACGTCTGCATCGCATTTACCACGCCGCCTTTCGTGGCCCTGATCGGGCTCCTGCTTCGCGGCCTGCGCGGCACGCGGTTGATCTATTGGGTCATGGACCTCTATCCCGATGTGCCGATCCTCTACGGAATGATGCGGCCGACGTCTCCGACTGCACGGGTTCTGGAGCGGCTCAACAGGGGTCTGCTGCGGCGTGCGGACCGATCCGTCGTGCTCGGACGCTGCATGAGGGATCGCGTGATTGCCAAGGGAATCGCTGACGAACGGCTCGTCACGATCCCGGTCTGGGCAGACCGACACGAAATCGTGCCTGCCGCGACGCGCTCGCCGGAGCTTCGTGAGCAGTGGGGGATCAGCGGCCGGAAGGTCGTCATGTACTCGGGTAACTTCGGACTGATGCACGAGGCGCAAACCATTCTGGAGGCGGCCCGTCGGCTTGCGATGCGCCCTGACATCATCTTCCTTCTCGTCGGGAGCGGGCAGCGGTTGGAAGAGGCGAAGCGATTCGCAGCGGAGCACGGGTTGAGTAATCTGCTCTTCAAACCCTACCAGCCGCGTGAGCGTCTCAATGACCTGCTGACGCTGCCGGAGGTTCACCTGGCGTCGATGATCGAGGGCGCCGAAGGGCTGATCGTGCCGTCCAAGCTCTTCGGAATCCTGGCGGCCGGTCGACCGGTGGTCTTCGTCGGCCCCGCGTCCTCGGAGATTGCTCGAATCATCGACGAAGAGGAGGCCGGAGCCGTCACGCCCGTCGGCGACCCGGAAGGGCTCGCGGCGGTGATCTCTCGACTCGTCGATGACCCGGCAGAAGCCGACCAGCTCGGAGCCAACGGGCGTCGGGCGCTGGAGGAACGCTACGATCGGGCAATCGCCTGCCGGCGATTCCTGCAGGTCATCGAGTCGGTGCGGCAGGAGCAGAGACAGGCGTCTCCCGGCAAATCTGCCGGCGCGGCGTCGAGACAGGGCGTGTGATGAACGGCAGTGCGGAGACAACATCAGGGCAGTCACCCGCCGGCCGGCAGGCCGACGTTGCAGACCGGCACGTCTCGGCATGGACGTTCCGCGAGAAGGTCGTGCGCGTGCTGTGGAGCATCGTGCAGGCGACGCTTTTCCGCTGGTCGTTTCGCACCATGAACGGCTGGCGATCCTTCCTGCTGCGCCTCTTCGGGGCGAAGGTGGGCCGCGACTGCGTCATCCGCCCCAGCGTGCACATCGAGATCCCGTGGAACATCCGCCTCGGCGATCATGTGGCCCTCGGCGACCGCGTCATTCTCTACAGTCTCGGCCCGATCACGATCGGCGACCGCACGTCCATCAGCCAGTACGCACACCTCTGCGCCGGAACCCACGACCACACACGCCCCGATCTGCCGCTGCTGCGGCCCCCGGTTACCCTCGGAGCCGATGTCTGGATTGCGACTGATGTCTTTGTCGGGCCAGGTGTGACGGTCGGTGACGGCGCGGTTGTGGGGGCGCGATCGAACGTCTTCAGCGATCTTCCCGCCTGGAAAATCTGCGTCGGGTCGCCTGCCCGGGCGATGAAGGACAGGGAGTATCCGAAGTAGCGGACGTCAGTCGGTTTCTGCGATCAGGGCACGGGCTTCGCGATACAGAGCAGTAATGTCACGCGGCGTCATACAACTGAATCTCGCTCTCCGCAATGGACTCTCTGATGAAGCGGTTGCGAATCCCCGAGGGCTCCACGAGGTCGATCTCGGAGTTGAAGAGGGTTCGGAGGTCCTCCAGCAGCCCGAAGTAGGCGTCGGCGTG